>NZ_JBEOSP010000008.1:0-253098 GCF_040303105.1 Kitasatospora sp. NPDC096128
ACATTCCGAACCCGGAAGCTAAGCCTCACAGCGCCGATGGTACTGCAGGGGGGACCCTGTGGGAGAGTAGGACGCCGCCGAACAATCATTCAGAAGAACCCCCATCCGGATTCCGGATGGGGGTTCTTCGCGTTTCCGGGGCGTCCGAAGAATCTCCGAAAAATCTTGGCCGGTCGTGTCGAGAACCCGTGGCCGACTCCGTCCCAGGGGTGAGCGCGGCCACAATGGGCTGCACGAGCTCCGAAGGAGAAGCACGATGGCCAAGTACCTGCTGCTCAAGCACTACCGAGGCGCCCCGACCCCGGTCAACTGCGCGCCGATGGACCAGTGGACGCCGGAGGAGGTCACGGCGCACATCAAGTTCATGCAGGACTTCGCGGCCCGGTTGGAGCAGACCGGTGAGTTCGTCGACGCCCAGGCGGTCGCGCCCGAGGGGACGTGGGTCCGCTACGACGGCGAGGGGCGCCCGCCGGTGACGGACGGTCCGTTCGCGGAGACCAAGGACCTCATCGCCGGCTGGATGGTGATCGACGTGGACAGCCACGAGCGCGCCGTCGAGCTGGCCGGCGAGCTGTCGGCGGCCCCTGGTGCCGGCGGCAAGCCGATCCACGAGTGGCTGGAGCTGCGTCCGTTCCTGGCCATGCCACCGACCATCACGGAGTGACCTCCCCGATGAACGAGGCCCTGATCCGAAGCCTCACCCCGGGTGTGCTGGGTGTCCTCGTCCGCCGCGGAGCCGACTTCGCGGCGGCCGAGGACGCCGTGCAGGAGGCACTGGTGGAGGCGCTCCGCGGCTGGCGGAGCGATCCGCCGCGGGACCCCAAGGGCTGGCTGGTCACCGTCGCCTGGCGGAAGTTCCTCGACGCGACCCGGGCGGACACCGCCCGGCGACGCCGGGAGGACCTGGTCGACCAGGAGCCGGAGCCCGGCCCTGCGGCCTCGGTGGACGACACCCTGCAGCTCTACTTCCTGTGCGCCCACCCGTCGTTGACGCCGTCGTCGGCGGTGGCGCTCACCCTGCGCGCGCTCGGCGGGCTGACCACCCGGCAGATCGCCCAGGCCTACCTGGTGCCCGAGGCGACCATGGCGCAGCGGATCAGCCGGGCCAAGCGGACCGTCTCGGCGGTCCGGCTCGATCAGCCGGGGGACGTCGCCACCGTGCTGCGGGTCCTCTACCTGGTGTTCAACGAGGGCTACTCCGGGGACGTCGACCTCGCTGCCGAGGCGATCCGGCTGACCCGGCAACTGGCGACGGCGATCGACCACCCCGAGGTGTCGGGGCTGCTGGCGCTGATGCTGCTGCACCACGCCCGGCGGGCGGGCCGGACCGGCCCCGACGGCCGTCTGGTGCCGCTCGCGCAGCAGGACCGGGGCCGCTGGGACACCGGGTTGATCGCGGAGGGCGTCGGCATCCTTCAGAAGGCCCTGGCCCGGGACCGGTTGGGCGAATTCCAGGCCCAGGCGGCCATCGCGGCGTTGCACGCGGACGCGCCCAGCGCGCGGGAGACCGACTGGGTGCAGATCGTCGAGTGGTACGACGAGTTGGTGCGGCTGACGGACAGTCCGGTGGTGCGGCTGAACCGTGCGGTGGCGGTCGGTGAGGCGGACGGGCCGCGGGCCGGGCTGGCGGCGCTCGGGGAGCTGGACGAGGCGCTGCCCCGGTACGCGGCCGCAGCCGCGTACCTCCACGAGCGCGACGGGGACGTGGTGGCGGCGGCGCGACTCTACGTAGAGGCGGCCCGCCGGGCGTCCAACCTGGCCGAGCGCGACCACCTGACGCGTCAGGCCGCCCGGCTCAACGCCCGGCTGAACACCCGCCGCGACGGCTGACCCGAACCGTTCGATCCGCAACCGTTCGATCCGCGACCGTTGAGCCGGGTCCGTGGGCCCGAGCCGTCGACCCGCCGGGCCCGGTTCAGAGCCGTCCGGCCGCCTTCAGCGCCAGGTAGGCGTCCGCCAGTGCGGGGGCGATCCGGGCGGGCGGGGCGTCGAGGACAGTGACACCGCTGCGGGTGAGCCGGTCGGCGGTGTGGCGGCGGTCCGCGCGGGTCTGTTCGGCGGCGGCGGCGCCGTAGACGGCCTCCACGGTGCCGCGGCCGGCGGCCAGCACGTCCAGGTGCGGGTCGGCGACGGAGGCGAGGACGACCTCGTGGCGCTTGGTGAGCAGCGGCAGCAGCGGGCGCAGGCCGTCCTCGACGGGGGCCGCGTCGAGGCCGGTGAACAGGACGATGAGCGAGCGGTGCGGTGCCATCTTGAGCGCCGTGGAGACCAGGGAGCGCATGTCGGTCTCGTGCAGCGCGGGCTCCAGCAGGGCCATCGCGTTGGTGAAGGACGGCAGGATCTCGTTGGCGGAGCTGCCGATGACCGCGGCGCGCTTGTGGGCGTCGTGGGCGAGCAGGTCGACCCGGTCGCCCGCGCGGGTGGCGAGTGCGGTGAGCAGCAGGGCGGCGTCGAGGGCGGCGTCCAGGCGGGGGGCGTCACCGACCCGGCCGGCCGAGGTGCGGCCGGTGTCGAGGACGACGAGGATGTGCCGGTCGCGTTCGGGGCGCCAGGTGCGGACGGCGACGGTGTTGCGGCGGGCGCTGGCGCGCCAGTCGATGGAGCGGACGTCGTCGCCGGGCAGGTACTCCCGCAGCGAGTCGAACTCGGTGCCCTGGCCGCGGGTCAGCACCGAGGTGCGGCCGTCGAGTTCGCGCAGACGGGCGAGCCGGGAGGGCAGGTGCTTGCGGCTGTTGAACGGGGGGAGGGCGCGGACCGTCCAGGGGACGTGGTGGGAGCCCTGACGGCCGGCCAGGCCGAGCGGGCCGAGCGAGCGGACCGTCACCCGGTGGGCGTGGTGGTCGCCGCGGCGGCCCGGGGTGAGCACGGTGACGACTCGGCGCCGTTCGCCGCCGGGGACGTCGAGGGTGTGCCGGGAGGCGGTCTCGGCGGTGCCGTCCCGCCAGGCGGAGGGGGCCCAGGCGTCGCGGACCAGGGCCCGGAGCGGTCGTCCGGAGGTGTTGGTGACGGTCAGTTCGACCGAGGCCGTGTCGCCGAGCCGGACGGTGGTGTCGCCGTCCCGGGCGAGCCGCAGGCTGCGGACGGGGGCGGCGAGCACCAGGTCGACCAGGGCGCCGAGCAGGACCGCGCCGGTGACGGCCCCGATCCCGGTCCAGGAGGGCAGCAGGAGGCCCACGAAGAGCGCGCCGAGCGCGGCGATCAGGGCGGTTCGCCCGGTGAGGGCCATGCGGGTGCGCTCCTTCGGAAGCCCGGTGTGTTCGAGGACCCGGTACGCCTACCGGTGGTGGATCAGCGGGGGGCGGGCGTCTGGGCGAGGACGGCCTGGATGACGGAGTCGGCGGTGACGCCCTCCATCTCGGCCTCGGCGCGCAGCGCGACGCGGTGCCGCAGGGTGGGCAGGGCGAGGGCCTTGACGTCGTCCGGGGTGACGTAGTCCCGTCCGGCCAGCCAGGCCCAGGCGCGGGAGGCGGCGAGCAGCGCGGTGGCACCGCGCGGGGAGACGCCGATGGACAGGGACGGGGACTGCCGGGTGGCCCGGCAGAGGTCGACGATGTAGGCGAGGATCTCGGGCGCGACGGTGAGCCTGGCGATCTGCTCGCGGGCGGCGGCGACGTGCTCGGGCCCGGCGACCGGGCGGACGCCGGCGGCGGCGAGGTCCTTGGGGTCGAAGCCGGAGGCGTGCCGGGACAGGACCTGGAACTCCTGGTCGCGGTCGGGCAGCGGCAGGATCAGCTTGAGCAGGAAGCGGTCCAGCTGGGCCTCGGGCAGCGGGTAGGTGCCTTCGTACTCGACCGGGTTCTGGGTCGCGGCGACCAGGAACGGGACGGGCAGCGCGCGCGGTTCGCCGTCGACGGTGACCTGCCGCTCCTCCATGGCCTCCAGCAGGGCGGCCTGGGTCTTGGGCGGGGTGCGGTTGATCTCGTCGGCGAGCAGCAGGTTGGTGAAGACCGGGCCGGGCTGGAAGGAGAACTCGGCGGTGCGGGCGTCGTAGACGAGCGAGCCGGTGACGTCGCCGGGCATCAGGTCGGGGGTGAACTGGATGCGCTTGGTCTCCAGGCTGAGCGCCGTGGACAGGGTGCGGACCAGCAGGGTCTTGGCGACGCCGGGGACGCCCTCCAGCAGCACGTGGCCGCCGCAGAGCAGTGCCACCACCAGGCCGGTGACGGCGGCGTCCTGGCCGACCACGGCCTTGCCGATCTCGGCGCGCAGGGCGGTCAGCGCCGCCCGGGGGTCGGTGACGGGGGTAGCGGGTTCCGTGCCGGGGGTGATGCGGAGCTGGGCGGTTGCCTGTTCGGTCACGGGTTCCGTACCTGCCTTTCGAGGGCGTCGAGGTCGTCGGCGAGCCGCAGCAGCGCGGCGTCGTCGGTCGGGGGCGGGCCGTAGAGCAGGGCCCGGACGTCCCCGGCGGGTCGTTCGGGAAGGCGGCCGGCGACGGCCGCGCAGAGCGCCTCCGGGTCGGGGCCGCCGGCCTGGACCGGGAGGCCCAGCGCGGGGGCCAGGCGGTGGGCGGCGGCGCGGCGCAGGGCCTCGGCGGCACGGCCGTGGGCCTTGGCCCGCCGGTAGAGGCGGGCGCGGCCCTCGGTGGTCTCGGCGGCGCGGACCACCACGGGCAGGTTCTCGCTGACCACCGGGCCGAGCCGGCGGGCGCGCCAGAGGGCGGCGAGCCCGGTGGCGACGGCGAGCTGGTAGAAGGCCCAGTGCCAGCCCGCCGGGATGTAGTCGTCGAAGGTCTTGCGCTGGGTGCCCTCGGCGACCGGCGCGGAGTAGTCGGGCAGGTGCCAGGTGAGCCGGGGCTGCGAGCCGAGCAGGCCGAGTGCGAGCGACGCGTTCCCGTCGTCGGCGAGGTGGCCGTTCTGCAGGAACTGCCCGCTGCCGACCACGATGACGTCGCCGCTCCCGCTGGGGGTGCTGACCAGCGGGTAGCCGTGGCTGTGCGAGTAGCAGCCGTCGCCGCGGCTGCCGCTGGTGTAGAGCGTGCCGCCCATCGAGGCGGTGCCGGCCCGGACGGCCTCGGGCAGCGCGCAGCTCGGGTGGGTGCTGCGGATGCTCGCGTACGGGACGCCGCCGACCTCGTCGGAGGTGCGGATGCCGGGGGCGAGCGCGCCGAGCGCGGCCGGGCCCGGGTTGATCAGGACCAGCCGCTGGTGCCGGGCGGCGGCGACGGCGCGCAGCTCGGCCGGGCTGAGCAGGTCGGGTTCGGGCAGCACCAGGGTGTCGGCGCCGTTCGCGGCGGTCGTGGGGTCGGTGCTGAGCGCGGTCCTGACGCCTTGGCCCTCAAGCAGCGCGACCACGGCGTGGGCGCCGTCGGCGTCGTACGAGCGCGGGTCCATCGGCGGGTAGCGGTGGTCGGTGTTGAGGACGGCGATGCCGACGGCGGCGACCAGGAGGACGGCGAGGACGACCAGGTACCAGCGGGCCCGGCGGACGAGTCCGCGCCCGGTGGGGGCGAGACTGGTCGGTGCGGCGTCGGCGGCGGGTCGGTCGGCGGGGGGAGCCGGGGCGGTGCCGGTCATGCCGCTCCTCCCGGGGTCGGGGTCGGTGCCGGGGCGGCGGCCGCGGCGGAGGCGAGCACCGGGCGGCTGCGTTCCAGGGTCCGGTCGAGGTCCAGCAGCAGCCGGTACGCGGCCTGGTCGGCGGTGCGCTCGCCGTAGGCGATGTCGTCGAAGGTGCGGGCGGCCGCGGTCAGCGCGGCGGCGTGCTCGGGCAGGGCCCGGCCGGCTTCGGCGGCGGCCTCGTCGGCGGTGCGGCCGGGGCGGGTGTCGAGCAGGGTGCGCTCCTCCAGGGCCCGGACCAGCGCGCGCATCTGCTCGCGGACGGCCTCGGTCCAGCGTCCGGCGGCGGCGTGCCCGGCGGCGTCGGCGCGGTACTGCGCGGCGCTGCGGG
Organism: Kitasatospora sp. NPDC096128; assembly: GCF_040303105.1. Taxonomy (NCBI): domain Bacteria; kingdom Bacillati; phylum Actinomycetota; class Actinomycetes; order Kitasatosporales; family Streptomycetaceae; genus Kitasatospora; species Kitasatospora sp. NPDC096128. Next base: position 5,884 of record NZ_JBEOSP010000008.1, read on the forward strand.
GGCCGTCGGTGCCGTACACGCCGTAGTCGGTGCGGGCGGCGCGCTTGGGCGCGCCGAGGCGCCACCAGACGGCGGCGGCGATCACCACGGCGACGAGCAGGAAGAGCACCAGCCCGGTGGTGCCGTCGGTGCCCCCGGCGGAGACGCTGCCCAGGGCGCGGTCGATGTGGTCCCAGATCCAGTCGACGACGCGTTCCAGGACGGTCGGGTCGTTCTTGTGGTAGTCGGCCTTCAGCAGCTCGTCGCGGGCGGCGTCACGGGCCGGGTCACGGGGAACCGTGACCGGGGCGCCGCCGGCGGCGAGGAGCCTGTCCCCCCAGGTGGGCATCCGGTTCAGTGCCTCGCCGTGGTCCGGTCGGCGGCTTGGCCGCTCCAGCCGGTGCCGCCCTGTTCGGGCAGTCCGGCGGCGCGGGCGAGCTCGATGTCCAGGGCCTCGCGGCGGATCCGCTGGTCGATGTAGACCAGCACGCCGACGGCGGCCAGGAACGGGGTGGTCAGGGCGGAGGCGATGATCCCGGCGACCGCGGTGAGCACCATCATGCCGATGGACTCGTGGCCGGAGTCGCCGAGGCGGTCCATGGTGCCGAAGCCGAGCACCAGGCCGAGGAAGCGGAACGGGATGAGCAGGGTCGCCCCGACGATCACGGCGAGGATCCGGCTCAGCACCAGGACGACGGCGCAGACCCGCCACCAGGAGCCGCGGACCAGCCGCCGCGAGCGGGACAGCGCCGCCATCACGCCCTGCTTCTCCAGCATCAGCGCGGGGGCGGCCAGGCTGTAGCGGACCAGCAGCCAGAGGCCGACCGGGACGGTCAGCACGCCGACCAGGAACAGCAGGCCCGCGGTGCCGGGCGTGCCGGCGCCGCCGGCGGTGTAGCCGATCAGCGGGGTGAAGCCGAGCAGCACCACGCCGACGCTCATCAGGGTGGTGAGCACGGTGAGCCCGAGCAGCTGCAGCAGCCGGGGACGGGCGTCGCGCCAGGCGTCGCCGGCCGTCACCGGACGGCCGAGGACGGCGCGGCTGACCACGATGGTGAGCAGTGCCACGGCGAGCGCGTCGAGCAGCAGCGTCAGCGGCATGGTGGCGAGCAGGGTGAGCAGCTGGGTGGAGGCGCCGGTGCGGCCCTTGACCAGGAGCTTGGCGACGAAGGCGCCGGCCTGGTCGAGGACGGCGATGCCGAGCGAGAGGGTGAGCGCGGTGCGCCAGTGCCGGCGGACGGTGGTGACGGCTCCGTCGAGCAGTTCGCCGACGCTGAGCGGGCGCAGCGGGATGACGCCGGGCCGGGGGCTGCGTGCGGCCTCCCAGCCGTACGGGCCCTGACCGGAGGGCTGGGTGCCGCGGTCGGGCTGTCCGTACTGGGCGCCCGGTGCGGGGGTGGCCTGAGGGGGTGCCGACGGCCCGGGCACGGCGGCGGGCGCGTCGGCCGGGGGCCGGGCGCCGTCGCGGGGCGGCTCGGACGAGCTGGGCGAGGCCCAGCCCGGAGTGTCGGTCATCACTGCTCCTCGGAGGGGCGTCCTGGGCGCGGCTCCGGGCGATCTTTCGCCCGCGCGCAGCGCCCATCGTGCCATGGGGCCCGGAGACGCCCCAGGGGTATCCGGTTGCTGATCGGCAACGGGGCCCGCCGGGGGGTCGGACGGCGGGTTCCGGACTGTTCGGAGGTGCTCTGACGAGGGCTATTCGCCCGGTATGGCCGGAATTCGACGGCGGGGGACTTGGCCGTTGTGGCGCATTGGCACTGCTGTGCGGCAGGTCACAATCCGGTAATGAGAAGATGGACCCATGAAGGGACGCGTCCTCGTCGTTGATGACGACTCCGCACTGGCCGAGATGCTCGGCATCGTGTTGCGTGGTGAGGGTTTTGAGCCGTTTTTCGTCGCGGATGGGGACAAGGCGCTAGCCGCGTTCCGGGAGAGCAAGCCCGACCTGGTCCTGCTGGACCTGATGCTGCCCGGCCGGGACGGCATCGACGTGTGCCGGCAGATCCGGGCCGAGTCCGGTGTGCCGATCGTCATGCTGACCGCCAAGACCGACACGGTCGACGTGGTGGTGGGCCTGGAGTCCGGCGCCGACGACTACGTCACCAAGCCGTTCAAGCCCAAGGAGCTGGTGGCCCGGGTGCGGGCGCGGCTGCGCCGTGCCGAGGAGCCGACGCCCGAGCAGCTGACCATCGGCGACCTGGTGATCGACGTGGCCGGCCACTCGGTGAAGCGGGACGGGCGGAGCATCCCGCTGACCCCGCTGGAGTTCGACCTGCTGGTCGCGCTGGCCCGCAAGCCCTGGCAGGTGTTCACCCGCGAGGTGCTGCTGGAGCAGGTCTGGGGCTACCGCCACGCTGCGGACACCCGCCTGGTCAACGTCCACGTGCAGCGCCTCCGCTCCAAGATCGAGAAGGACCCGGAGCGCCCCGAGATCGTGGTGACCGTCCGCGGCGTCGGCTACAAGGCCGGACCCAGCTGACGTGACGGACCGGGCTGAGGACACCCCGTCGGGTTCCGCGACCGACGGGGCGGGGGCCGTGCGCGGGGACGTGCTGAGTTCGACCACCCGCCGCCGCCGCGGCCCGTCCGGAGTCTTCGGCCTGATGAAACGCCAGCTCAAGCGCCCGGCGCGCCGGGTGACCGCGCTCTACCGCCGGTCGATCCAGCTGCGCGTGGTCGCAGTGTCCCTGTTGGCGTCCATCGCGGTGGTCCTGGTGCTGGGCGTGGTCGTGGTGGCGCAGGTGCGCACCGGCCTGCTCGACACCAAGATCGACGCGGCCCGGGCGCAGGCCCGGATCGGCTTCCAGGTCGAGCAGAAGAAGATCGACGAGGCCCGGGACCAGGCCCTGCGCGGCGCCGTCGACCCGACCACCGGGGAGACCGGCACCTGGCTGCTGCGCCAGGTCAACGACCTCGCCGCGAGTGGGCAGACGGTCTACTCGGTGATCGCGATGGCCCCGGGCACCGGGACGGTCGTCCCGGACAGCGCCGGCTTCGCCCCGCGCTACTCGGGCGACATCCAGCCCAGCAGCGTCCCGGACAGCCTGCGCGCCAAGCTCGTCGACGAGCCCGGCCAGATGTTCGACCAGCCGACCCGGATCCACCGCTCGCCCGAGGGCGGCGGCAAGAGCGAGCCCGGACTGGCCCTCGGCATGCAGTTCGTCGGCCCCGCCAACACCGGCTACCAGCTGTTCTACGTGTTCTCCTTCGGCCAGGAGACCGACACCCTCAACCTGATCACCGGCACCCTGGCGACCGCCGGCGTGTTCGTGGTGATCCTGATGGGCGGCATCGCCTGGGTCGTGGTGCGCCAGGTGGTCACCCCGGTCCGGATGGCCGCCGGAATCTCCGAGCGGCTCGCCGACGGGCACCTGGAAGAGCGGATGAAGGTGACCGGGACGGACGACATCGCCCGCCTCGGGGAGTCGTTCAACCGGATGGCCAACGCCCTCCAGGCGCAGATCCGCCAGCTGGAGGAACTGTCCCGGGTGCAGCGCCGCTTCGTCTCGGACGTCTCGCACGAGCTGCGCACCCCGCTGACCACGGTCCGGATGGCCGCCGACCTGATCTACGACAGCCGCGAGGACCTGGACCCGATGGCGGCCCGCTCGGCCGAGCTGCTGCAGGGCCAGCTGGACCGCTTCGAGTCGCTGCTGGCCGACCTGCTGGAGATCAGCCGCTTCGACGCCGGCGCCGCCGTCCTGGACGCCGAGCCGGTCGACCTGCGCGAGATCGTGGCCCGGGTGGTGGAGGCCGCCGACCCGCTGGCCGACGCCAAGGGCAGCACCGTGGTGATCCGCGGCGACGGCGAGCCGGTGCTCGCCGAGGTGGACTCCCGCCGGATCGAGCGGATCCTGCGCAACCTGGTGGTCAACGCGCTGGAGCACGGCGAGGGCCGCGACGTGGTGGTCCGGCTGGGCTCGGCGGACGGCGCCGTCGCGGTCGGCGTGCGCGACTACGGCATCGGCCTCAAGCCGGGCGAGGCCTCCCGGGTGTTCCACCGCTTCTGGCGGGCGGACCCGTCCCGGGTGCGCACCACCGGCGGCACCGGCCTGGGCCTGTCCATCGCGGTCGAGGACGCCCACCTGCACGGCGGCTGGCTGCAGGCCTGGGGCGAGCCCGGCGGCGGCTCGCACTTCCGGCTCACCCTGCCGCGCACCCGCGGCGGGGAGATCAACCGGGCACCGTTCCGGCTGGAGCCGGAGGACTCGCGCAACAACCGGGGCCTGGGCGCGTACGGCACGCCGTACCGTCGGGCGATCGCCCCGGCCGGTTCGACGGCGATGACCGCCGCCGAGGAGCAGTCCGAGGCGCCTGAGGGCACCGGCAACGGGCTGGGCAGCGGGCTCGGCGGAGTGCTGAACATCGGCCCCGGACTGGGCCGGAGCCGGCTGCCGGAGGGGCCGCGCTCCGACCCCTCGGACGTGCGGACGGCGGGGGCCGGTTACGGCGTCATCGGCGCCCAGGTCATGGTGGACCCGACGCCCGGACGGCGGTCGGTGGCGCAGTGGACGGCGGAGCCGGACGTGACGGGTGGGACGGACCTGGAGGGGTCGCAGCGTGCGAAGGACGAGCAACAGGACTGACCGGCGGCTCGTGGCGGTGGCCGGCGCAGTGCTCGGCGCCCTGGCGGCGAGCGGCTGCGCGGCCATGCCGGACTCCGGCGGCATCACCAAGGTGGAGCTGTCCCAGGGCTCGGCCGACAAGAACCTGCAGGCCAGGGTCTTCCCGGTGGCGCCCGGCAAGGGCGCCAAGCCGCGTGAGCTGCTGACCGGGTTCCTGGACGCGGTGACCGCCGACGAGGGCTACGAGACCGCGCGCAAGTACCTCACCGAGCGCGCCTCGGCGAGCTGGAACCCGGACGCGAGCATCCAGGTGCTCTCGACCACGAAGATCCCGCTCGACCAGGTCGGCGATGCCGACACCACGTACTCCTCGACGGTGTCCGGGCAGCTGCTGGCCAAGGTCGACGAGCGCCACTCGTACTCGCTGGCGGTCGGGGCGCAGCCCACCAACGCGTTCGACTTCACCTTCGTCCGGGAGAAGGACGGCGAGTGGCGGATCGACTCCCTGCCGCCCGGCGTGATCATGAACGAGGCCAACTTCCGGAACAGCTTCCGGCAGGTCGAGCGGTTCTTCTACACCGCCCCGGACCCGTCCGCGCCGGCCCCCGGCAACGGCGGCCAGGAGGTGCTGATAGCCGACCCGATCTACCTGCGCCGCCGGGTCGACCCGCTGGCCTCGGCCGCCAAGGCGCTGGTCGGCGGGCCGTCGACCTGGCTCGCGCCGGTCGCGCGGACGGCCTTCCCGACCGGCACCACGGTCGACAAGGTGACCGTCGACGACAGCCGGATTGCCCATGTCCAGGTCGGCGGGGCCGACCTGGGCGATCCGGCGGCCTGCCGCCGGATGGCGACCCAGCTCTTCTACACCTTCGCCGACCAGGGCAAGGGCCAGGTCGAGCGGCTGGAACTGCGCGGTCAGCGGGGCTCCTGCACGGCCAGCCGCACCGACGACCCGGCCGTGGGCCCCGGCGCGCTGGCCGGTCGCTTCACCCCGCAGCAGTACTACCAGCGGGCCGACAACGGGGCGCTGATGGTGGCCGACGACGGTCACCCCGGCGACCCGGTCCCCGGGGTGCTCGGCAAGCCGCACGCGAACGGCGCGCCCGTGCTGGGCACCGTCGCCGTCAGCCGGGACGGCGCCCAGGCCGCCGCGCTCTCGGACGACGGCCACCAGCTCTACTCGGTGCCGCTGCAGGCCGGCGCGGTGACGATGCCCGAACCGGTGCTCAGCTCCCCGGTGAAGCCGGGCGTCAAGGACGACGGTTTCACCTCGCCCAGCTGGGACGGCCGCGGCGACCTCTGGGTGGTGGACCGCAACCCGCAGGGCCCGCGGGTGGTCATGGTGCGCGGAGGCAAGTCGTACACCGTGCCGGTGGACGGGCTGACCGGGCAGACGGTTCAGGCGTTGAAGCTCTCCTCGGACGGCACCCGGGTCGCCCTGGTGGTCAAGTCCCCAGGGGTGAGCGGCAGTTCACTGATGTTCGGCCGGGTCGAGCGCGGCGGAACGCCGCAGGCGCCGGCCATGCGGATCGCCGGCGCGCGCTCGGCTGCCCCCGCGCTCGTCGATGTCGCCTCGGTGTCCTGGTCGGATGCCGACCAGCTGCTGGTGCTCGGCAAGGAGCAGGACCGCCCCCAACAGCTGTACTACATCAGCACCGACGGCTCGCAGAGCACGGACGGTCAGCTGCAGACCGGCAACGGCCTGCCGCCCTCCCCGCAGTCGATCTCGACGGCGGAGACCCGCGGGTACCTCCTGGAGAAGCCCTACCCGGTGCTCGCGGTGGCCGCGGGCACCGTCTACCGGCTGGCCAACAGCCAGTGGCGGGAAGCCCAGTTGGTGGACAAGGCCCGCTCGTACTTCTACCCGGGCTGACCGCCGGACCGGCTGACGCGCCGCCGGGTGAGCTCCGGGGAGTGTTTCAGCCCGCCGGGTGCACGGCGGTGGCCGCGACGGTTGCGGCGGCCCGGGCCGGCAGCCCGGCGTCGGCCAGCGCCCGGGCCGCCTCGGCCAGGCTCGCCCCGGTGGTCACCAGGTCGTCCACCAGCACCGGTTGACGGCCGGCCAGGCCCCGGCGGGCGCGCGGCAGGACGGTGAGCGCGCCGTGCAGGTTGCGCCGCCGCTCGGCGGCGTTCAGCCCGGCCTGGTCGGCGACCGGACGGGCGTGCCGCAGCAGCGACGCGGCCCGGGCGTCCAGGCCGGCCCGGCGCAGCGAGCGGGCGGCTGCCCCGGCCAGCCGCAGCGTCGGGTCGTGGCCGCGGGCGCGCACCGCGGCCCGGGCCGAGGGCATCGGCACCAGCAGCAGCGGCGCGTCCCCGGCGCGGGCCCCCAGGGCGGAGCGCACCGCCCGTCCGAGCGCCTCCCCGAGCGGCGCGGCCAACCGCAGCGCGCCGCGTTCCTTGTGGGCGAGCAGCAGTTGCCGCACCGGGTCGGCGTACGGCGCGGCCGCGTGCGCCCAGGGCAGCAGGGTGGGGCCGGGCCGGGCGGCGGCCAGGGCGTGCCGGCAGGCCGGGCAGAGCTGGGTGCGTTCGGCGCCGCAGCCCGCGCAGTCCGCGGGGAGCAGGACGTCCAGCAGCCCGGCCAGTGCGTGGCCGAACGGTGTCCGTACGGACGGCGGACGGGCGGGGGAGGGGGACGGCGGCACGGCTGCTCCTGGCGGCGTCGGCACGGAGAGTCAGCAAAGGATGCGCCGTATGGGGGTCGTTGTCCAGGTATTTACCCATACTTCACTCGCTGGAGGGTAGACAGGGTGCAACAGCTTGACCGCCCACTCCCGGCGCCGCCCGCAGTATCGGGTCATACCCGCCCTCCCGCCCGGGGAGGCGAAAACCCCGTGTGAGGTGTTCGATAAGGCTCCAGGGGGTTTCAACCGTCCCTGTTGGGGAGGAAGTGAGATGAGGGCCAGTCGTTTCCGCCGCTGGCGGCGGAGCGGGGGGTCAGCAGTGGATGGGCTGGTCCAGCTGGAGCTCAGTCCGGTCCGGTAGCACCCGGATCGGCGTCAGCACGAGGGATCGGAGTTCTGCGTGGACATCGTCGTCAAGGGCCGCAAGACCGAGGTGCCCAAGAGGTTCCGCGAGCACGTGGCCGAGAAGCTGGAGAAGGTCCAGAAGTTCGACGGCAAGGTGATCAGCCTCGACGTCGAGGTGTCCAAGGAGCACAACCCGCGGCAGGCCGACCGGTCCGACCGCGTGGAGATCACTCTCCGTACCCGTGGCCCGGTGATCCGGGCCGAAGCCGCCGCCGGCGACCCGTACGCGGCGCTCGACCTGGCCTCGGCGAAGCTCGACGCGCAGCTGCGCAAGTCCGCGGACCGGCGTCGGGTGCACAAGGGCGGCGCGAACGGCCGCACCCCCATCAGCGTCGCCGAGGCGACCGCGGCCCTGGCCGCGCTGCCCGAGACCACGGCGCACGAGGGCGAGACCAACGGGGCCGTCCGCAAGACCATGATGGGATCCCTGGAAGTGGAGGGCGAAGGCCCGCTGGTGGTCCGGGAGAAGACGCACTCGGCCGCCCCCATGGCGCTGGACCAGGCGCTCTACGAGATGGAGCTGGTCGGCCACGACTTCTACCTGTTCGTGGAGAAGGACAGCGGCCTGCCGAGCGTCGTCTACCGTCGGCACGGCTACCACTACGGCGTCATCCACGTGCAGCCGGACATGGCGGCCGGCGTGGCCAGCGGCGCGGGCGGGGCGATCGGTCGGTCCGACGACGAGGACTGACCGTCCCGGGTGCCGACCTCCGGGCGGTGCGCGTCCCGGCGGTGAACGCCTCGAGTGCACGTCCCGGCGGTGAATGTCCCGAGTGAACGTCTCGAGTGAACGTTCAGGCAGTGAAGACGAGTGAAGACGGAGGGGTGACCCCGGCGGCAGCGGCCGCCGGGGTCACCGGCGTTTCGGGGCGTTCCTCGCGTTCCGGGCGGCAGCCGGTGGGACGGGTTCGAGCGGTGCGCGAGCCCGCCCGGCGCAGGGGTCACCCGATGCGGGGGAATCGGCGTCGGAGGGTGACCGCGGCGGTGGCGGGGCGTGGAATGATTGGGCGCACGTAGACCCGCGAAGGGGGAGGAGCGGATGGGGGATCACTTCGGGCTGGGGCCCGCTGGGGGACCGGTCACCGGATTGCCGCCGGGGCCGGAGGAGGAACCCGCGTATGCGCCGCGCCGGGGTGAGCCGATCCGCGTCCTGGTGGTGGACGACCACGCGTTGTTCCGCCGCGGGCTGGAGATCGTGCTGGCGGAGGAGCCGGACATCAAGGTCGTCGGTGAGGCCGGGGACGGCGCCGAGGCGGTGCTCAAGGCCGCCGACCTGCTGCCCGACATCATCCTGATGGACGTCCGGATGCCGCGCCGCAGCGGGATCGAGGCCTGCACGGCGATCAAGGACGTGGCGCCCAGCACCAAGATCATCATGCTGACGATAAGCGACGAGGAGGCCGACCTCTACGAGGCGATCAAGGCGGGGGCCACCGGCTACCTGCTCAAGGAGATCTCCACCGACGAGGTCGCCACCGCGATCCGGGCGGTCGCCGACGGACAGTCGCAGATCAGCCCGTCGATGGCCTCCAAGCTGCTCACCGAGTTCAAGTCGATGATCCAGCGGCGCTCCGACGACCGGGACCTCGTCCCGGCCCCCCGGCTCACCGACCGGGAGCTGGAGGTGCTGAAGCTGGTGGCGACCGGGATGAACAACCGGGAGATCGCCAAGGAGCTGTTCATCAGCGAGAACACCGTGAAGAACCACGTCCGCAACATCCTGGAGAAGCTCCAACTGCATTCCAGGATGGAGGCCGTGGTGTATGCGATGCGGGAGAAGATCCTCGAAATAGGGTGACCGGCGCCGGCCGCCGTCCTACAGCGCGAGGAGCTTCTCCAGGGCCGGGCGCAGCCGTTCGTCGTGCACTGCCTCGACCCGCACCCCGTCGCAGCCGACCCAGGCGGCCGCCTCGCGTAGGGCGGCGGCCAGGGCCTCGACCTGCCGGGCGGCGCCCCGGTCGTCGGTCAGCGAGACCTGCCGGGCGACCAGCGTGCGGCCCTCCCGGGCCGGGTCGACCCGGCCGATCAGTCGGCCGCCGGCCAGCAGCGGCATCGCGAAGTAGCCGTGCACCCGCTTGTGCTTGGGGGTGTAGGCCTCCAGTCGGTGCGTCATGCCGAAGATCCGCTCGGTGCGGGCGCGGTCCCAGACCAGCGAGTCGAACGGCGAGAGCAGCGTGGTGCGGTGGCGTCCGCGCGGGGCGGTGGCCAGGGCGGCCGGGTCGGCCCAGGCGGCGGCCCGGGTGCCGTCCGGGCCCCAGCCCGCCACCTCGACCGGGACCAGCCCGCTGTCGGCGAGCACCCGGTCCAAGTCCTCGGCGCGCAGCCGGTGGTAGTCCTGGAGGTCGGCCCGGGTGGCCACGCCGAGCGCGGACCCGGCCTGGGCCACCAGAGTGCGCAGGCATTCCTCGTCGGACCGGTCCGCGCCGAACAGGGCGTCGGGAACGGCCTGTTCGGCCAGTGCGTAGACCCGCTTCCAGCTCCGGCGGTCGGTGCAGACCACGTCGCCGAAGGCCAGCGCGCGTTCCACCGCGATCTTGGTGTCGGACCAGTCCCACCACTCGGCGGTGCGCTTGGCCCCGCCCAGCTCGGTGGCGGTCAACGGCCCCTCGGCGCGCAGCTTGTCGAGCACGGCCCGGTACGTCTCCGGCGAGACCTGGTGGCTCCAGAGGTTGCCGCGGTCGCGGTAGCGGCGGCGTCGGAAGGCGAACAGCGGCCACTCTTCGACCGGCAGGACGCAGGCCGCGTGCGACCAGTACTCGAAGGTGGTGCCCGCGCCCCAGTAGGCCGCCTCGACCGCCGGGCGGCCGACCGCGCCCAGCCGGGCGTAGGGCACCAGTTCGTGCGACCGGGCCAGCACCGAGATGGTGTCCAGCTGGACGGCGCCCAGGTGCCGCAGCACCCCGCGGACCCCGGCCCGGCGGTCGGGCGCGCCCAGCAGCCCCTGGGCGCGCAGGGCGATCCGGCGGGCGTCGTCGGCGCCCAGGACGGTGACGGGGGCGGGCCCGGCAGCGGCAGCGGTCATGCCGGCGAGCGTAGTCCGGGGGACTGACAGCGGGCCCGGGCCGGGGCGGGCCGGTACGCGCCGGTCCGGGTCGTCGGTGCGGGCCGTCCGCACAGGCCGTCGGCGTGAGCCGTCAGTCCAGGTCGGCGGGGAGCAGCGAGGCGACCCAGGCGTCGTGGAAGGTGCCGCGCTGCTCGGCGTACGACCGCAGCGTGCCCTCGTGGCGGTAGCCGACCCGCTCGGCGACCGCGCGCGAGCCTTCGTTGCCGACGTAGGCGAGCCACTGGAGGCGCCGCAGCCCGAGGTCGGTGAGTGCCCAGCGGGCGACCGCGCGGGCCGCCTCGACGGTGTAGCCGCGGCCGCGCTGCTCCTTCACCGTCCACCAGCCCACCGAGGCGGCGGCCGGGTCGCCCGCCTTGCGGGTGACCGCCTGGGCGCCGACCAGGCGGCCCGTCCCGCGTTCGACCACGCACCAGATGAACTCGGAGCCCTTGGCCACGCCCTGGGGTGCCAGGGTGCGGACGAAGAACTCCGCGTCCTCGCGGCGGTAGGGGACCGGGACGACCGTCCAGCGCTGGATCTCGGCGTCCTGGCAGGCCTCGAAGACCGCGTCGATGTCCGACTCCTGCGGGGCCCGCAGGACGAGGCGGTCGGTGGTGAGGGTGGCGAGTTCGCTCCGGGGCTCTTCCATGGGCGGATTATTTCCTCGCAGCGGGAATGAGGGCATCCGGATTCCGGGCCAACTCCCCGGCCCGTCGTCCTATTTGTCCGGGTGGACGGTGCTATCGGTCCATGTGCCCGCGCGGGTGACACGGGAATACCGTGCTGACGCACCTCCCGGGGCATTGGACTCCTCGCATACGATGGCCCGTGCGGTGGGGTGGACCCCCCGTGCAGTCGTCCAGTGCCAATACAGGCAAGGAGCCCGCTCAAGTGTCCGTCTTCGACAAGATCCTGCGCGCCGGCGAAGGCAAGATCCTTCGCAAGCTGCAGCGGATTGCTGCCCAGGTCAACTCCATCGAAGAGGACTTCGTCAACCTCACCGACGCCGAGCTGCGCGCGCTGACCGACGAGTACAAGCAGCGGCTCGTCGACGGCGAGACGCTGGACGACATCCTCCCCGAGGCGTTCGCCACCGTCCGCGAGGCTGCCAAGCGCGTGCTCGGCCAGCGCCACTACGACGTCCAGATCATGGGCGGCGCGGCCCTGCACCTCGGCTACGTCGCCGAGATGCGCACCGGTGAGGGCAAGACCCTCGTCGGCACCCTGCCCACGTACCTGAACGCGCTGACCGGCAAGGGCGTTCACCTGATCACCGTCAACGACTACCTCGCCGAGCGCGACTCGGAGTGGATGGGCCGGGTGCACCGCTTCCTCGGCCTCGAGGTCGGCGTGATCCTGGCGAACATGACGCCCGCCGAGCGCAAGCGCCAGTACGCGATGGACATCACGTACGGCACGAACAACGAGTTCGGCTTCGACTACCTGCGCGACAACATGGCCTGGTCGAAGGACGAACTCGTCCAGCGCGGCCACAACTTCGCGGTCGTCGACGAGGTCGACTCGATCCTCATCGACGAGGCCCGCACCCCGCTGATCATCTCCGGCCCGGCGGACCAGGCGACCAAGTGGTACGCCGACTTCGCCAAGCTGGTGCTGCGCCTGAAGATCGACCGCGACTACGAGGTCGACGAGAAGAAGCGCACCGTCGGCGTCCTCGAGGAGGGTGTCACCCGGGTCGAGGACTACCTGGGCATCGACAACCTCTACGAGTCGGTGAACACCCCTCTGGTCGGCTTCCTGAACAACGCCATCAAGGCGAAGGAGCTGTACAAGAAGGACAAGGACTACGTCGTCATGAACGGCGAAGTCATGATCGTCGACGAGCACACCGGCCGTATCCTGGCCGGCCGCCGCTACAACGAGGGCATGCACCAGGCGATCGAGGCCAAGGAGGGGGTGGAGGTCCAGAACGAGAACCAGACGCTGGCCACCATCACCCTGCAGAACTTCTTCCGCCTGTACGACAAGCTTTCCGGCATGACCGGTACCGGCACCACCGAGGCCGCCGAGTTCCACCAGATCTACAAGCTCGGCGTGGTGCCGATCCCGACCAACAAGACGCCGCTGCGCATCGACCAGCCCGACCTGATCTACAAGTCGGAGCCGGCCAAGTTCGCCGCCGTGGTCGAGGACATCGCCGAGAAGCACGAGAAGGGCCAGCCGGTGCTGGTCGGCACCGTGTCGGTCGAGAAGTCCGAGTACCTGTCGCAGGAGCTGCGCAAGCGCGGCATCCCGCACGAGGTGCTGAACGCCAAGCACCACGAGCGCGAGGCGCAGATCGTCGCCCAGGCCGGCCGCAAGGGTGCCGTCACCGTCGCCACCAACATGGCCGGCCGCGGTACCGACATCATGCTCGGCGGCAACCCGGACCACCTGGCGGCGGCCGAGCTGGCCCAGCGCGGGCTCTCCGCGAGTGACAACCCGGAGGAGTACGAGGCCGCGTTCCCGGCCGCGCTGGAGAAGGCCAAGGCCTCGGTCAAGGCCGAGCAGGACGAGGTCAAGGAGGCCGGCGGCCTCTACGTCCTCGGCACCGAGCGGCACGAGTCCCGCCGGATCGACAACCAGCTGCGCGGCCGCTCCGGCCGTCAGGGCGACCCGGGCGAGTCCCGCTTCTACCTGTCGCTGGGCGACGACCTGATGCGGCTGTTCAAGGCCGGCATGGTCGAGCGCGTGCTCTCGATGGCCAACGTGCCCGAGGACGTGCCGATCGAGTCCAAGATGGTCACCCGCGCGATCGCCTCCGCGCAGACCCAGGTCGAGCAGCAGAACTTCGAGATCCGCAAGAACGTCCTGAAGTACGACGAGGTGCTCAACCGCCAGCGCGAGGTCATCTACGGCGAGCGCCGCCGCGTGCTGGAGGGCGAGGACCTGCAGGAGCAGGTCGGCCACTTCATGGACGACACCGTCGAGGCCTACGTCAAGGCGGCCACCGGTGAGGGCTTCGAGGACGACTGGGACCTCGACAAGCTCTGGACCGCGTTCAAGCAGCTCTACCCGATCACCCTGGACCTCGCGGAGCTGGAGGAGGAGGTCGGCGGCCCGGCCGGCCTGACCCCCGACTTCCTGATCAAGGTCGTCCAGGAGGACATCCAGGCGCAGTACGGCGCCCGCGAGGACCAGCTCGGCGAGGAGATCCTTCGCGAGCTGGAGCGCCGCGTCGTGCTGTCGGTGCTGGACCGCCGCTGGCGCGAGCACCTCTACGAGATGGACTACCTCCAGGAGGGCATCGGCCTGCGGGCCATGGCGCAGCGCGACCCGCTGGTCGAGTACCAGCGCGAGGGCTTCGACATGTTCACCGCGATGATGGAGGGCATCAAGGAGGAGTCCGTCGCCTACCTGTTCAACCTGGAGGTCCAGGTCGAGCAGCAGGTCGAGGAGGTGCCGGTGGAGGACGCCGAGGTGCTGCTCGACAAGCTGGAGAAGGACGCCGCCCGCCCGGAGATCAAGGCCAAGGGCCTGGAGGCCCCGAAGTCGCAGCGGCTGCACTACACGGCCCCCTCGGACGAGGTCGGCGGCGGTGTCATCGAGGGCGACTTCGAGGACGGCGTGCCGGACGACGAGGGCGACGGGCTGACCCGCGCCGAGCGCCGCAAGGCCGCCAAGTCCGCCAAGGGCCGCCGCCGCAAGGGCTGAGCGAGCCGCAGGACGCCGTGCAGGGCGCCGCTCCCGTACCGGGGCGGCGCCCTGCGCCGTCCCCGCCGCGGTCGTCACCGCGCCTCCACGGCGGTGCACTGCCACTGACCGGCCGGGCCGCGCTGTTCCAGCCGGAAGGCCACCATGTGGTGCCGTCGGCCGAGGTCGACCCGGACGCAGGCCTCGACGGCGTCGGGCGAGGGTGACCGGTCGTGCACCGGACCGAGCCGGGGCCGGTCGGCGGGGCCGCCGCGGCGCAGCGCACCGGCCCGGACCAGCGAGGCGAGCTGCCCGTAGCCGTCCAGGCTGGTGTGCCGCATCAGCTGCCCGGAGGGCCGGGCGCCGGTGAGCACCTCGACCAGCTGGTGGGCGAACCGGGCGGCGAGCACCCCGGCGTCGTGCCGGGCGGGGCCGGACCCGGGTGCGGGCCCGGGACGGCCGGCGGACCCGGGGGCGGAGCAGGCGGCGCGCGGGTGGCGGGGGTGCCGCCCGGCCGGGTCGCAGCCGCCGGTGGCGCGGGCCCGGCGGTGCGGGCGGGCGGTCAGGTGAGTGGTCGGGTGAGTGGTCGGCTGGGTGTTGAGGCTGGCGGTCACGGTGGCTCCCGGCAAGGGTGGTACGGGTACTGACGGCTCCAGGCTGGCGGCGGTGATCACCAGGCGGCAACGCCTTTGCGCGCGGCCCGGGGGCCGGTGCGAAGTTCACCTATCCGGGTGAGGCGACCAGTGCGGCGACGGGCCCGGCGGGCATCCCGACACCACCCCGTTGACGTGCGGGGACGGGCCGTACGGCTCGAAAGGGGACGCCCCGGTACGGCGGACCGGGTGGCTCCGGGCCGGGCTCCCGTTGCGCCGCCCGGCCGCCCGCGCGCACCATCGGAGCCTGAACCGAACCCGATGACGACGGGCGGCCGGGATGGCGACAGCCGGGACGACCACACGGGCGGTGGCGGGGGCGAGCACGACCGCCGGAGCCGGGGGCGCGCCCCGGCGCGGCCTGGTGCTGGGCGGCGGCGGGATGCTCGGCGCGGCCTGGACGGTCGGCGCGCTGTGCGCCGTCGAGGAGGCCGCCGGGCACGGGCCGGGCGAGGCGGACGTGCTGCTCGGCACCTCGGCGGGCGCGATCCTGGCCGCGATGCTGGCCGGGGGCGTGCGCCCCGAGCAGCTGCGCGACCACCAGCGCGGCCTGCCGATCACCGAGGGCCCGCTGGCCGGGGTGGCCTTCGACTACGACACCGCGGTGGGCGGGGCCCTGCCGCCCCGGCCGCGGGCCGGGATCGGCTCGCCGGACCTGCTGCGGGACGCCGTCCGGCACCCGCGCGAGTACCCGCTGCTGACCATGGTCTCGGCGATGGCGCCGCACGGCCGGGGCTCGCTGGCTCCGGTCGGCGAGCTGGTGCGCGGACTGCTCGGCGCGGGCGGCTGGCCGGTTCCGGGGAACGCCGCTGGCGAGGGCGAGGGCGGGGGCGGGGGCGAGGCGGCGGGCGAGGCGGCGGGCGCCGTCCCGCCGAGCGCGGCCGCCGCCCCGCTGCGGGTGGCCGCGGTCGACTACCGCAGCGGCCACCGGGTGGTCTTCGGCGACCCGGACGCCCCCGACGTCCCGGTGGCCGACGCCGTGATGGCCTCCTGCGCGATCCCCGGCTGGTTCACGCCGGTGCGTCTGGACGGTTCGGCCTACGTGGACGGCGGCTGCTGGTCGGCCACCAACGCCGACCTGCTGCTCGGCCGCGGCCTGGACGAGGTGTACGTGCTCGCCCCGATGGCCCTGCGGCTGGGCCCGCGGGCCCAGCGCAGCGGCCGCGGCACGGCGGCCGCGCTGCGCGAGTGGCGGGCCCGGGACCGCCCGCGCGGTGTGCTGGCCCAGCTGGTCAGCCGCTACCGCCGCGCGGTGACCCGGCAGCTGCTGCGCGAGGCCGCGCTGCTGCGGGCCGAGGGGGTCCGGGTGCGGCTGCTCGCGCCGACGCTGGCCGACCTGGCGGTGATGGGCCCGAACCTGATGGACCCGGCCCGCCGCGGCGAGGTGCTGGAGAGCGGCCTGCGCAGCGTCAGGGAGGCGCTGCGGGCGGCGCGGTAGTTTCCCGGCTCAGGTGATCACACCCGGTGCGGCTGAGCTTATTCTTGGGGCGCTGGAGTAGCTTCGCGGAAACCGGAGAGTGCCACCGATGCGCGTGTACGTGCCCACCACCCTGACCGGCCTGGCGGCGGCGCACGAGGGCGGTGCCCTGGACGAGTCCGCGGCGTACGCCGTCACGCCCGCGCTGCGCGAGTGGTACGTCAGCGACGACCTGGAGGAGCTGGAGTACGCGGCGCTGAACCGGGCCGCGCAGTCCTCGCTGCGGCTGCTGGCGGCCGACCCGGACTCCCCGCGCCGGCGCGTCGTGGTGGCGCTGGACGTGGCCGACTCGGCGGTGCGGCCCTTCCCCGGTGACGAGTACCAGGACCAGGCCTCGCTCGGCCGGGTGGTGCTGGCCGGCCCGGTGAAGCTGGCGAAGGCCGCCGCGGTGCACGCGGACGTGGCCGACGACGAGGTGGTCGAGGACGTCGCCGCCGCGGTGGCGGCGGTGGCCGCGGCCGACGCGGGCGACCAGGACGCCCAGTTCACCGTGGACGGCGCCGAGGACCACGACCTGCTCTGGTACGCGACCCAGGAGATCCCGTCCCTGCTGGCCTAGCCGTGCCGGACACGCCTCCGGACCGCTGCGGGGGTGACCCCGCTCCTATCGGCGTGTCGGCCGTCCGGGTTACCGTTTGACCCCGTGCGCACTCACATCGTTTGGGACTGGAACGGGACGCTCTTCCACGACATGGACGCCGTCCTCGGCGCCAGCAACGCCGCGTTCGCGACCATCGGCATCGAGCCGATGAGCTTGCAGGAGTACCGGGAGCAGTACGAGATCCCGATCCCCCGCTTCTACCAGCGGCTGCTCGGCCGGATGCCCTCCGCGGAGGAGTGGCTGAGGCTGGACGACGCCTTCCACGACCGCTACGTCGAGCTCAGCCCGGCCTGCGGCCTGACCGCGGGCGTGCCCGAGCTGCTGGCGGGCTGGCAGGCGGCCGGGCACAGCCAGTCCCTGCTGTCGATGTACGAGCACGAGAAGCTCGTCCCGCTGGTCGACGGCTTCGGCCTGACCGGCAGCTTCCTGCGGGTGGACGGCCGCAGCGGCCCGTCCGGCGGCCAGAAGGCCGAGCAGCTGACCAGGCACCTGGCCGAGCTCGGCGAGCGGGTCGACCCGGCCCGTACGGTGCTGATCGGTGACGCCGCGGACGACGCCCTGGCGGCGCTGCACGCGGGGGCCCGCGCGGTGCTGTACACCGGGGGCTCGCACACCCGGGAGAAGCTGGAGCCGGTCGGCGTCCCGGTGGTGGACAGCCTGGCCGAGGCGGTCGAGCTGGCGGGCCGGCTGACGGGCTGAGCGGAGCCGTCGGGGCGGCGGACGTGGCGGGCGCCACGTCCGCTGTTGGCGTGTCTGGAGGGGCGGAACCGCCCCGCCCTGGTCAGGCTGGAGTCGAACCCCAGCCGCCAGGACGGAGCCGCCATGCCCATCGACGCAGTCACCGAGGTGCCGACCCCGGTCAACGAGCCGGTGCGGTCGTACGCGCCCGGCAGCCCGGAGCGGGACCGGCTGGTCCGGCGGCTGGACGAGCTGGCGGCCGAGCAGGTCCCGCTGCCGATGACCATCGGCGGCGAGCAGCGCTTCGGCGGCGGTGAGCGGATCGACGTCGTGCAGCCGCACCACCACGCCGCCAAGCTGGGCGTGCTCGGCAACGCCACCCGGGAGGACGCCCGGGCGGCGGTGGACGCGGCGCTGGCGGCCGGGCGGCAGTGGCGCTCGCTGTCCTTCGACGACCGGGCGGCGGTGTTCCTGCGGGCGGCCGAGCTGCTGGCCGGGCCGTGGCGGGAGACGCTCAACGCGGCGACCATGCTCGGCCAGTCCAAGACCGCGCAGCAGGCCGAGATCGACTCCGCCTGCGAGCTGATCGACTTCTGGCGGTTCAACGTCGGGTTCGCCCGGCAGGTCCTGGCGGAGCAGCCGATCTCCTGCCCGGGGGTGTGGAACCGGGTCGACCACCGCCCGCTGGAAGGTTTCGTCTACGCGGTCACCCCGTTCAACTTCACCGCGATCGCCGGGAACCTGCCCACCGCACCCGCGCTGATGGGCAACACCGTGGTCTGGAAGCCCGCGCCGACCCAGACCCTGGCCGCGTGCCACCTGATGCGGCTGCTGGAGGCGGCCGGTCTGCCGCCCGGGGTGATCAACCTGGTCACCGGTGACGGCCTGCAGGTCTCCCCGGTGGTGCTCGCCGACCCGGCCCTCGCCGGGCTGCACTTCACCGGCTCGACCGCCACCTTCCAGTCGCTCTGGCAGACCATCGGCGCGAACATCGGCGGCTACCGCACGTATCCGAGGATCGTCGGCGAGACCGGTGGCAAGGACTTCCTGCTGGCCCACCGCTCGGCCGACCCGGAGATCCTCAGGACCGCGATGATCCGCGGCGCCTTCGAGTACCAGGGCCAGAAGTGCTCGGCGCTCTCCCGCGCCTACCTGCCGCGCAGCCTCTGGCTGAGGATCAAGGACGACTTCCTGGCCGAGGTGGACGCCCTGACGGTGGGCGACGTCACCGACCTGTCGAACTTCATGGGCGCGCTGATCGACAAGCGCGCCTTCGAGAAGAACCGCACCGCGATCGAGCGGGCGAAGGCCGACCCGACCGTCGAGCTGGTGGCCGGCGGCCAGTACGACGACGCGATCGGCTGGTTCGTCCGGCCGACCGTGCTGGTCTCCTCGGACCACCGGGGCGAGATCTTCCGCACCGAGTACTTCGGCCCGATCCTGGCGGTCCACGTCTACGAGGACTCCCGCTGGGACGACGTGCTCGGCCGGATCGACTCGGGCGCCCCGTACGGCCTCACCGGCGCGGTGATCGCCCAGGACCGCTACGCCATCGCCCAGGCGGTGGAGGAGCTGCGCTTCACCGCGGGGAACTTCTACATCAACGACAAGCCCACCGGCGCCGTGGTCGGACAGCAGCCCTTCGGCGGCTCCCGGGCCTCCGGGACCAACGACAAGGCGGGCGCCGCCCAGAACCTGCTGCGCTGGACCTCGGCCCGGGCGATCAAGGAGACCTTCGTCCCGCCGACCCAGCACGGTTACCCGCATATGGGCTGAAAGCGAACACGACGCTCCGGTTTGGACATGGTGTCCAGGACGGACCCGACATCCTGCGAGTTTGCGCCTCCCTGTCCCTGTGCACCTTCGATTGATCCGGTTAGGCTGGCTGGCGTCGTCGGGTGGCTTGCAGGACGAACGAGTCGTCCTACCCGCTGGGAGGGCGTTTCATGCGTGCCATGAGCCCCTTTCAGTCGGACGGTGCGGCAGGATTGCGAGCGACCCGTCGGTGTACACCCACACACCACCGAGTCACGCAACGGCGCGCGACAGGAGCCAAGAAGTCATGCAGACCAAGCTGGACGCAGCCAAGGCCGAACTGCTCAAGAAGGCAGCCGCAGCCGCTGAGAACAGCCAGGTGGGGGGAGCGGCGCCGGGGGAGGGTCTGAGCAACGGTGCTCTGACCGCGTACCTGCACCACTACTACCTGCACACGGCGCCCGAGGACCTGGTCGACCTCGACCCGGTCGACGTGTACGGCGCGGCCGCCTCCCACTACCGCCTGGGGCTCAACCGGCCCCAGGGCACCGCCGAGGTGCGGGTCCACACCCCCTCGGTCGAGGAGAACGGCTGGTCCTGCGGCCACACCGTGGTCGAGGTCGTCACCGACGACATGCCCTTCCTGGTCGACTCCGTCACCAACGAGCTCTCCCGCCAGGACCGCGCGATCCACCTCGTCGTCCACCCCCAGCTGGTCGTCCGCCGTGACATCACCGGCAAGCTGCTGGAGATCCTGGACGTCGACGCCTGCGCCCGCAGCCAGGCCGCCGGCGCCGAGTGGCCCGCCGACGCGACCGTCGAGTCGTGGATGCACGTCGAGATCGACCGCGAGACCGACCGCGACGACCTGCGCACCATCGAGACCAACCTGCGCCGCGTGCTCGGCGACGTCCGCGAGGTCGTCGAGGACTGGGGCAAGATGCGCGACAGCGCGCTGCGCCTGGCCGACGAGCTGGCCGAGGAGCCCCCGGCCGAGCTGCCCGAGCAGGAGGTCGGCGAGGCCTGGGAGCTGATGCGCTGGCTCGCCGACGACCACTTCACCTTCCTCGGCTACCGCGAGTACGACCTGGTCGAGCACGAGGGCGAGGAGGTGCTCAAGGCCGTCGCCGGGACCGGCCTCGGCATCCTGCGCTCCGACCCGCACAGCCATGACGACCGCCACCACTCGGTCTCCGAGGCCTTCGGCCGGCTGTCCGCCCCGGTCCGCGCCAAGGCCCACGAGAAGAAGCTGCTCGTCCTGACCAAGGCCAACAGCCGCTCCACCGTGCACCGCCCGGCCTACCTCGACTACGTCGGCGTCAAGAAGTTCAACGCCGCCGGCGAGCCGACCGGCGAGCGCCGCTTCCTCGGCCTGTTCTCCTCCGCCGCCTACACCGAGTCGGTCACCCGCATCCCGGTCGTGCGCCGCAAGGTCCAGGAGGTGCTGGACGGCTCCGGCTTCTCCAGCGAGAGCCACGACGGCCGCGACCTGCTGCAGATCATGGAGACCTTCCCGCGCGACGAGATCTTCCAGACCTCGGCCGCCGAGCTGCTCTCCATCGCCACCAGCGTGCTCTACCTGCAGGAGCGCCGTAAGCTGCGCCTCTTCCTGCGCCAGGACGAGTACGGGCGCTACTTCTCCGCCTTCATCTACCTGCCGCGCGACCGCTACACCACGCGCATCCGGCTGCTGCTCACCGACATCCTCAAGGAGGAGCTGAACGGCGCCACCATCGACTACACGGTGTACGCCACCGAGTCGGTGCTGACCCGCCTGCACTTCGTGGTCCGGGTCGCCCCGGGCACCGAGCTGCCCCGGCTCACCGACTCCGACATCGAGCGGATCGAGAACCGCCTGGCCGAGGCCGCCCGGTTCTGGATGGACGGCTTCCACGACCAGCTGCACACCGAGCTGGGCGAGGAGAAGGCCGCCGAGCTCGGCCACAAGTACGCCAACGCCTTCCCCGACGGCTACCGCGCCGACTTCTCGCCGCGCACCGCCGTCTCGGACATCAAGCAGATCGAGTCGCTGCACGGCGCGGGCGACTTCCGCCTGAACCTGTACCAGCCGGTCGGCGCGGGCGACGACGAGCGCCGCTTCAAGATCTACCGGGTCGGCGGCCCGATCTCGCTCACCGAGGTCCTGCCGGTGCTCCAGCGCCTGGGCGTCGAGGTCCTGGACGAGCACCCGTACGCGCTGCGCCGCTCCGACGGCACCACCGCGTGGGTGTACGACTTCGGCCTCAAGCTGCGCGAGGCCACCGAGCTCACCGACGAGGCCCGGGAGCGCTTCCAGGAGACCTTCGCCGCGACCTGGACCGGCAAGGCCGAGAACGACGGCTTCAACGAGCTGGTCCTCACCGCCGGGCTGAACTGGCGCCAGGCGATGGTGCTGCGCGCCTACGCCAAGTACCTGCGCCAGGCGAACTCCACGTTCTCCCAGGACTACATGGAGGACGCGCTCCGCAACAACACCCACACCACCCGCCTGCTGGTCAACCTCTTCGAGGCCCGGCTGAGCCCCAGCCACCGTTCCGGTGCACTGGAGCTGACCGAGGGCATCCTGGAGGAGCTGGCCGGCGCGCTCGACGAGGTCGCCTCGCTGGACGAGGACCGCATCCTGCGTTCCTTCCTGCACCTCATCAAGGCCACCCTGCGGACCAACTTCTTCCAGCACGACGGCTCCGGCGAGTGGCACTCCTACGTGTCGATGAAGTTCGACCCGCAGGCCATCCCGGACCTCCCGGCCCCGCGCCCGGCGTTCGAGATCTGGGTCTACTCGCCGCAGGTCGAGGGCGTGCACCTGCGCTTCGGCAAGGTCGCCCGCGGCGGTCTGCGCTGGTCCGACCGGCGCGAGGACTTCCGCACCGAGATCCTCGGCCTGGTCAAGGCCCAGATGGTCAAGAACACCGTCATCGTCCCGGTCGGCGCCAAGGGCGGCTTCGTCGCCAAGCAGCTGCCGGACCCGTCGGTGGACCGCGACGCCTGGCTGGCCGAGGGCGTCTCCTCGTACAAGACCTTCATCTCGGCGCTGCTCGACATCACCGACAACCTGGTGGCCGGCGAGGTCGTCCACCCGGCCGACGTGGTCCGCCACGACGAGGACGACACCTACCTGGTCGTCGCCGCCGACAAGGGCACCGCGACCTTCTCCGACATCGCCAACGGCGTCGCGGAGTCGTACGGCTTCTGGCTGGGCGACGCCTTCGCCTCCGGCGGCTCGGCCGGCTACGACCACAAGGGCATGGGCATCACCGCCCGCGGCGCCTGGGAGTCGGTCAAGCGCAACTTCCGCGAGCTGGGCCACGACACCCAGACCGAGGACTTCACGGTCGTCGGCATCGGCGACATGTCCGGCGACGTCTTCGGCAACGGCATGCTGCTCAGCGAGCACATCCGGCTGGTCGCGGCCTTCGACCACCGCCACATCTTCCTGGACCCGAACCCGGACGCGGCCGTCTCGTACGCCGAGCGCCGCCGGCTGTTCGACCTGCCGCGCAGCTCCTGGGACGACTACGACAAGTCGCTGATCTCCACCGGCGGCGGGGTCTTCCCGCGCAGCGCCAAGTCGATCCAGGTCAGCGCCCAGGTCCGGGCCGCCCTGGGCATCCAGGAGACCCGCCTGACCCCGGCCGAGCTGATGAAGGCCATCCTCCAGGCGCCGGTCGACCTGTTCTGGAACGGCGGCATCGGTACCTACGTCAAGGCCTCCACCGAGACCAACGCCGAGGTCGGCGACAAGGCCAACGACCCCATCCGGGTCAACGGCGAGCAGGTCCGGGCCCGGGTCATCGGCGAGGGCGGCAACCTCGGCTGCACCCAGCTCGGCCGCATCGAGTACGCGGCCACCGGCGGCCCCGAGGGCAACGGCGGCTGGATCAACACCGACGCCATCGACAACTCGGCCGGCGTGGACACCTCGGACCACGAGGTCAACATCAAGATCCTGCTCAACCAGGTCGTCGCCGAGGGCGACATGACGGTCAAGCAGCGCAACGCCCTGCTCGCCGAGATGACCGACGAGGTCGGCCACCTGGTGCTGCGCAACAACTACGCGCAGAACGTGGTGCTGGCCAACGCCGTCGCCCAGGCGCACAGCATGGTCAACGTCCACGCCCGGATGATCAACCGGTTCGAGGCGGCCGGCCGGCTCGACCGCGGGCTGGAGTTCCTGCCCGCCGAGCGGCAGATCCGTGAGCGCCAGCAGAGCGGCCGCGGCCTCTCGCAGCCGGAGATGTCCGTCCTGCTCGCCTACACCAAGATCATCCTGGCCGACGAGCTGCTGGCCACCGACCTGCCCGACGACCCGTACTTCCGCACCGCGCTGCACGACTACTTCCCGAGCGCGCTGCGGGCCAGGTTCGCCGACGCGATCGACAACCACGCGCTGCGCCGCGAGATCATCACCACGCTGATCGTCAACGACACGATCAACCGCGGTGGCTGCACCTTCGCCTTCCGCCTGAAGGAGGAGACCGGCGCGACCTACGAGGAGATCGCCCGGACGCACACCGCCGCGCGGGCCGTCTTCGGCCTGGAGGAGATCTGGGCCGAGATCGAGGGCCTGGACAACAAGGTCCCAGCCCGGATCCAGACCAAGATGCGGCTGCACTCGCGGCGCCTGGTCGAGCGCGCCACCCGGTGGATGCTCAACAACCGCCGCCAGCCGCTCGACATCGCCGGCACCATCGAGTTCTTCCACGACCGGATCCACCAGGTCTGGGGCTCGCTGCCCAAGCCGCTCCGCGGCGAGGACCTGACCTGGTTCGAGGGCATCCAGGGCGAGCTCGCCGCAGCCGGTGTGCCGGACGCCCTGGCCACCCGGATCGCCGGACTGTCCTCGGTCTTCCCGACCCTGGACATCACCGAGGTCGCGGACCGCTCCGGCAAGGACGTCGCCGAGGTCGCCGAGCTGTACTACGACCTGGGCGACCGCCTGCAGATCTCGCACCTGCTCGACCGCATCATCGACCTGCCCCGCACCGACCGCTGGTCGTCGATGGCCCGGGCCGCGATCCGCGAGGACCTCTTCGCGGCGCACGCGGCGCTGACCGCCGACATCCTGGCCTGCGGCCCCGACGGCGCCAGCCCCGAGGAGCGCTACACCGCCTGGGCGGACCTCAACTCCACCCTGCTGAACCGGGCCAAGGCCACCCTCGACGACATAAGGGGTTCGGACAACTACGAGCTGTCCAGCCTCTCGGTCGCGATGCGCGTCATCCGCACGCTGCTGCGCACCGGTTCGATGCGCTGACGGACGGCTGTACCGGAAGGGCCCGCGTCCTCGGACGCGGGCCCTTCCGCGTTCCTTCCCCCGCCCGGAAACCGATTGTGGGTCGTGGGCGCACCTTCGGTACGGTGCTCCCGAACGAACTTTTGGGGGGCACCACATGGGGAAGTACCGGGGACCGATCCGCGCAGTGGGCGCGGCCGTCTCGGTGGCGCTGCTGGTCGTCGGAGCGGCGGCCTGCGGCACCGATGACAAGAAGGACACGGCGAAGGCCGACTCCACCGCCACGGCTCCGGCGGCGCCGACGTCCAAGGCACCGGAGGCCTTCTCGGCGGCCGGCTACCGCGGCCTCGAGCCGGGGATGGCGAAGGACGCCGGGCTGGCCACCGGCGCCCTGGAGGCGGCACCGGTCTCGCTGCTCGACGGCTGCACCGACTTCGTCTACAAGGGCGGCCCGGCACCGGACAAGACCCGGATGGACGCCGAGGCGGCCACCGAGGCCCGCTACAAGGACCTCAACGCCCAGGCGGACGCGGCCAAGGGCAAGGCCCCCGCCCCGGCCTCCACACTGCGCCCCGGCGCCTCCGCGCAGGAGGCTGCCACAGCCGCCGCCGGTTCGGCCGCCGCGGCCAAGGACTCGGCCGCCACCGCCAAGCTGATGGCCGACGCCACCCGGTCCATCGCGGACATGTGGGTGGCCCGGGAGGCCAAGGACAAGGCCTTCCTGGCCACCGGCCGGGTCTCCTTCGCCGCCACCGGCCTGCGCGAACTGGTCGCCCCGGCCGAGGCGAAGACCGCAGAGGGGATCGGGGCCGGCTCCACCCTGGACGCCCTCCAGGCGGCGTACGGCGCCAAGGGCCTCCAACTGGCCAAGAGCGGCAAGTACGAGCTGCCGGTCGACGGGCAGCAGGGCTGGACGTACGAGTTCACCGTGGACGGCGGCACAGTCGTCGGGATGGCCGTGGCCAACCGCGACGTCAAGTGCGTCTGACCGGCTGACAACCGGGCGCTCTGGCAGGGAGTCCGTGCCCGCGCAGGGCTGCGCGGGCACGGACGACACCGCCCGCCGCGGCGGTGGCGCCGGTGCCGACGGTCCTGCTGCCGAGGCCCGCGCACGGGCGGCAGACCCCGGGCCGGGGCACCGGATCGTGGCACTCGGCGCAGTCCACGTAGGACGGGGCCGCCGCCCGCGCGGGCGGCAGCTTGCGTGGGAGGCGGTCGCGCAGGACCGCCACCGGGGCGTGCATCGGGGAGGGCAGGCCGGGGAGCAGGGCATGGGCCAACTCGGTTGCCGTGCTGCCGCGTTCCAGCCGTTGGGCAGCGAGGGGCGCCAGCTGCTGTGCCAGGCCGTCGGGAAGCACGGTGAACGACCGCGTGCGCGCAATGGCCCGTGCGCTGTTGATGTTTGGGCGGGGTGGGTGGGTGGGGTAGCCGGGTGTTCGGGTGGGTCCGGGCGCTTGCACGCGGGCCCACCCGATGTCTGAGCTGCCGGCGGGGCTCAGCGGGAGGCGGCGCGTTGGAGGGCGCTGGCGAGGAGGGCGAGGTCGGTGGGGCCGTTGCCGAGTTCGCGGACCGGGCGGCGGGCGGGTGGGGCGCCGAGTTGGAGCGGGTCCATCGCGACCACGGTGGGGCGCAGGGTGGCGGTGCGGGGGATGCGGCCGCTGACCCGGGCGGTCTGGAAGGCGGTGACACCGCCGTCCGGGCGGCGCAGGTAGCCGCGGCCGGGGGTGTCCTCGGGAAGGGCTGCCGCGTCGCCGAGGTGGATCAGCAGGTCGGAGTCGGCCGGGTCCTCGGTGCGCAGGGCGATCCGCAGCAGGGCGGCCTCGTCGACCTCGGTGCCGGCGCTCTCCTCCGGGCGGCCGGTGGCGACGGCGAGGTGGATGCCGAGCGGGCCGCCGCGCCGGGCGATGGCGGCGAGTGCGCGGGCCAGCGGGCGGCCGACCGGGGCGGTGGGGGAGAGCAGCGCGTCGTAGTCGTCGACGACGACGATCAGCCGGGCCGGGACGGGCGCGGCGGGCGGGGCGGCGGCCCGGGGGCCGTCGGCGCTGCGCGGCGGGATGATCCGGGGTACGGCGGCGGCCGAGCCGGCGCCGACGGTGGCGGGGACCGGTACCGGGTCGAGGCTGTGCTCGTCCAAGATCCGCGTGGCGTGCCAGGAAGCGAAGTCCAGCCCGTCGAACAGCCGCTCCCGCAGGGCGAGTTCGTCCTCCAGTGCCTCGGCGGCGAGGAGTGCGGCGCGCGGGTCGGCGGCGGCGTTCACCCGGCCGGTGACGTGCGGCAGTTCGGTGCAGCCGTCCAGGCCGTCCTGGCCGTCGCCGGTGGCCCGGCCCTCGATGATGGTGACGGCGAGGCGTTCGGGCCGCTCGGAGACGGCGAGCGAGGCGACCAGGGTGCGCAGCAGCTCGGTCTTGCCGGAGCCGCGGGCGCCGCCGATCAGCAGGTGCGGGCCGCCCGGGTCGGGGGAGGGGAGGGCGAGTTCCGGGTCGGCCAGGTCGAGGGTGCACAGCTCGTCCCGGGTGGTGCCGAGCAGTGCGGTGGCGGCGCCGATGCCGCCGGCGTGGGCGGCCCAGCGGGCGGACAGTTTGGCCGGGGTGACGGTGTCGAGCTGGAGCAGGTCGAGCAGCCGCAGCGCGTCCGGGAGCGGGCCGCGGGAGGCGGGGGCGGCCTCGCGCAGCGGGGCGAGGACGCGGGCCAGCCGCTCGGCCCAGGCGTCGGAGACGGCGTCCAGCGAGACCTCGTGCAGGGTCTCCCGGCCGCGGGCGACCGGGCGGTCCAGCGAGAGCTGGGTGCCGACCTCGCCGGTGATCAGAGCGGTGGCGCCGAGGCCCCGGGGGAGCAGCTCGGGCTGTTCGGCCAGGCAGATCGGGAAGATGCCGACCGCCGGGCCCTGGCGCAGCAGCAGGTCGAGCGCGTGCCGGGCGGCCTCGGTGGCCGGGCGGCCGTCCACCACGACGACGGTGGCGGGGTGGCCGCCGAGGCCGGTCGGGCCGCTGAGCCGGGCGGTCAGCTCGGTGAGCCGGGCGGTGGCCTGGTCGTCGTCGAGGCCGATCAGCAGTCGGCAGTCCTGGCCGTCGGTGGGGCGCAGGTGGGGGAGCCACAGCGCCCAGGCCCAGGTGTCGACGCGGTCCTCGGGGCTGCGGGCCGGGTCGGCGTCGACCACGACCAGGCTGAGCCCGGTCGGCGGGTGCAGCGCGGCGAGCTGGGCGACGACGGCGCGGGTGAGCGCGTCGAGGCGTTCGCGCGGGCCGCTGAGGCCGAGGCTGCCGGCGGTCTGCAGGTCGAGGGTGACCGGGACGGCGGGCAGCAGGGTGCCGGGGGTGGTGCCGGGGCCGCCGGGGCGGTCGGCGGTGCCCAGCCGCAGGGTGAGCGCGTCGGGGTGGCCGGGGCCGCGCTCCCAGAGCCGGGGGCCGGGGCCGACGGCGTTGAGCAGCACGGTGGCGAGGTCGGGCCAGCGCTCGCGCTGGGCGGCGGCCTGGCGCAGCCGGACCGCCGCGTGGTGGCGTTCGGCGCTCTCCTGGCCGGGCGGCTCGGCGGCGCGGCCGGGCAGCAGCGAGAACAGGCCGCGGCCGCGGCCCGGGGCGGGCTCGGGGGCGGCGGGCGGTTCGTGGACGGGCGGCGCGGGCCGGACCGGGCCGGCGGCGGCGAGCTGGAGGTGGCCGTTGCCGTCGGGCAGTGCGGCGCGGTTGGTCCGGCCGAGCGGTTCGAGGAGTTGGAGGGTGGATTCGCCGATCCGCAGCAGGGCGCCGTGCTCGAGCGGGACGGCGGCCTCGGGCGGCAGGGGCGGGACGATCCGGCCGTCCAGGGTGGTGCCGTTGGTGGAGCCGAGGTCGCGGACGGTGGTCCGGCCGTCCTCGCCGAGGTGGAGGGAGAGGTGGAGCCGGGAGACGTCGGGGTCGTCGAGCGGGACGTCGGCCTCGCCGGAGCGGCCGATCCGGATCTCCCGGCCGTGCAGCCGGTGCACGCCGCCGGCGTCCGGGCCGCCGACCACGCGCAGTTCGGCTGCGGCGGGGGTGTCGTCGGGGTCGTCGGCGGTCGGGTCCGGCTCGTTGAGGCTGAGGACGGCGCCGTCGAGCAGCGGGGGGTGGCCGAGCAGGGTGTGCTCGTCCACCCGGTGCGCCCCGGTGTACAGGTGCACATGGGTGGCGGCCCGCGGTCCGCGCACGCCGACGGCGCCCGCGAGCGCGCCCGCGATGGCGCCGAGCGCGGTGCCGACGGGCGCGGTGACCAGCACGTCCACGTAGGGGATGGCGGAGCCGGCGGCGGTCGGGCCGCTGCGCGGTCGGAGGACGGTCAGCCGGATCTGCATCTCGCCCGCGGGTCCCTTCTGCTGGTGTGATGCCTGGTACCGCTGCCCGGGTGTCGTACCGCGCCCGGGGTGTCGTCGCGGACACGCGGGGGCGCGTCGCGGCGACCCTTTGGGCCACACGAGTGGCGAGTGTCCATCCTGCCATCCGGCGTGGACAGTCCGCGCGCGGTACCGGATTTGACGATCTTGCGATCATCGCCATGGTGGAGGCGACGGAGGGTCAGGTCAACCGTCGCCCGGCCCGCCCTGCGGAGGGGCCCGGCCACCGCCTCCGGGCAGTCCCCTAGGGGATGTCCCCCAACCCTGCTCCGACGGCCAGCCGGTCACCTCAAAAACCCGTACGGACACCGTTAGAGTGGCCGCACACGGGCCCGGCAGGCTCACCGCGACCGGCGGGGGAGCGCCCCGCGGGCGGCACGGCGAGGAGTGCGACAGGTGCGGCCAGTCGGCAGCAAGTATCTGCTTGATGAAACCCTGGGGCGGGGTGCCACCGGGACGGTCTGGCGCGGTCTGGTGCGCCAGGACGTGCAGGCGCCGGGCAGCGAGCCCGGGCAGCAGGTGGCGATCAAGGTGCTGCGCGAGGAACTGGCGGCCGACCCGGACGTCGTGATGCGCTTCCTGCGCGAGCGCTCGCTGCTGCTGCGGCTGAGCCACCCGAACATCGTCCGGGTCCGCGACCTGGTCGTCGAGGGCGAACTGCTGGCGCTGGTGATGGACCTGGTGGAGGGCCCCGACCTGGCCCGCTACCTGCGCGCCAACGGCCCGTTCAGCCCGATCGCCGGCTCGCTGCTGATGGCCCAGGTCGCGGACGCGCTGGCGGCCAGCCACGCGGACGGGATCGTCCACCGCGACCTCAAGCCGGCCAACGTGCTGCTCGCCTCCACCGTGGTGCAGGGCACCGAGCAGATGCACCCGCTGCTCACCGACTTCGGCATCGCCCGGCTGGCCGACTCCCCGGGCGTCACCCGCACCCATGAGTTCGTCGGCACCCCCGCGTACGTCGCGCCGGAGTCGGCCGAGGGCCGCCCGCAGACCTCCGCGGTGGACGTCTACGGCGCCGGGATCATGCTGTACGAGCTGGTCACCGGCCGCCAGCCGTTCCAGGGCGACAGCGCCCTGGCGGTGCTCCAGGCCCACCTGGCGCAGGAGCCGCAGCGGCCCAGCACCATGCCCGAGCCGCTCTGGACGGTGATCGAGCGCTGCCTGCGCAAGGACCCGGCGCAGCGGCCGAGCGCCACCGCGCTGGCCCGCGCGCTGCGGGTGGTCGCGGCCGGGGTCGGGGTGCACGCCTCCCCGGCGGCGGTGGACGAGGCGCTGGCGGTCGGCGCCCTGCTGCTGCCGGACCCGCAGCCGACCGCGGTGCCCGGCACTGTGCCGGTCGTCCCCGGCGGGCCCGGCTTCCCCGGGGCCGAGGACCGCACCCAGGTGCTGCCCGCGCCCCCGGGCGGCCCGCAGTACGACCCGGCCGCGGCGACCCGGGTGATGGGCACCCAGCCGCCGCCCGCGCCCCCGTACGGCACCCAGGACCGCACCCAGGTGATGCCGCCCACCGCCGTGCCGCCGCCCCCGCCGGTCGGGCCGCCCGGGCCGCAGGAGGAGGCGCCGCACCCGTGGCAGACCCAGCTGCGGGCGGCGCGCGACCGCAACCAGCAGACCCAGGTCGGCTACTTCGGGCCGGAGGACTTCGAGGACCCGCAGGTCGCCCCGCAGCCCTACCAGGCGAACCAACGGGGCCAGGCCGATCAGCGGGGCCAGGCGAACCAGGCGGGCCCCGGCTACCAGCCGCAGCCGCCGGCCGGCTACCGCCCGGACCAGCGCCGGCAGCCGCCGCAGCCCGGCTACGCCCAGCGCCCGCCGGTCGCCCCGCCGCCCTACCAGGTCAACCAGGGCGGCCAGGCGGGTCAGGGCGCCCAGGGCGGCGGCCGTCCGCAGCCGCCCGGCGGCTACCGGCAGGCCCCGCCCGGCCACGGCCGGCCGCAGGGCGACTACCCGCCGCCGCCCCCGCCCACCCCGGTGCCGCGCCGGGCCGAGCCGCCCGCGCCGCAGTACCGGGAGCCCCGGCCGCCCCGGGAGGAGCCGCGCGAGCCGTCCCGCCGGGAGAGCGCCCCGCCGCGCGAGCGGCGGCCGCGCGGCCGCAACCGGATGTACATCCCGGGGCTGGGCTGCCTCAAGGGCTGTCTGATGGTGCTGCTGGTGCTGGCGGTGGCCGCGCTGGCGCTGTGGAACTTCACGCCGCTGCCGCACTACTGGGACAACGTCGTGGGCTGGTTCGACACCGCCCGGGACTGGGTGAACAACATCTTCGGCAGCTCCGGCAACTGACGCGGGCCCGGCGGCGGGCCCGGGTACGGGCCCGCACGGCGAGGGGACGGCGAGGGGACGGCGAAGGGACGGCGGGCCGCCCCGGCGGCTGACCGGGTGTCCGGACCCGGCCCGGAAGCCAGGATTGACGCTTTGTCGACAATCCGCGAGATTTCTCGCCCCGGACTGCCGCTCCACGGCCCCCAGGCGGCCCGCTCCGGGGGTCCGGGCGCGTAGGTTGGTCGCTGTTGTCCCGCCCCACCGAGCGCGCCCGGACCCCCGGAGCGCTCCCGCGCCGCCCACGGAGCAGCATTGGCACGCAAGATCGGCAGCCGGTACACCGTCCACCAGGTGATCGGCCGGGGTTCGGCCGGGACGGTCTGGCTCGGTGAGGGGCCCGACGGCCCGGTGGCGGTCAAACTGCTGCGCGAGGACCTCGCCGCCGACCAGGTGCTGGTCGGCCGCTTCGTCCAGGAGCGCACCGCGCTGACCAGCCTGGACCACCCCCGGGTGGTCGGCGTGCGCGACATGGTCGTGGACGGCAGCGACCTCGCCCTGGTGATGGAGCTCGTCCAGGGCACCGACCTGCGCTCCCGGCTGGAGCGGGACGGCGCCCTCCCGCCGCAGGCCGCCGCCTCGATCATCGCCGACGTCGCCGACGGCCTGGCGGCCGCGCACGCGGCCGGGATCGTCCACCGCGACGTCAAGCCGGAGAACGTCCTGCTCGACCTCGCCGCCGCCCCCGGCCCGGGCGGCGCCCCGCGCGCCAAGCTCACCGACTTCGGGGTGGCCCGCCTGGTCGACGCCCCGCGCCGCACCCGGGCCACCCGGATCATCGGCACCCCCGACTACCTCGCCCCCGAGATCATCGAGGGCCTGGAGCCGCGCGCCGCCGTCGACATCTACGCCCTCGCCACCGTGCTGTACGAACTACTGGCCGGCTCCACCCCGTTCGGCGGCGGCCACACCGGCGCGGTGCTGCGCCGGCACGTCACCGAGCAGGTGCCGCCGATCCCCGGGCTGCCGGACGGGCTGTGGCGGATCATCTCCGAGTGCCTGGCCAAGGCCCCGGCCTCCCGGCTGCGCGCCGCCGAGCTGGCCGCCCGGCTGCGCGAGCAGCTGCCCTCGCTGGCCGGTCTGCCGGTGCTGGCCGTGCCCTCCCAGGGCCGCGCCCCGGCCGAGGAGCAGCTGACCCCGGGCGAGGCCGTCTACGCCGAGGTCGACGCCGGCCCGGGCACCCACAAGCGCCGCCGCGGCCCGGCCGTCCCGCTGGTGCCGGGCGTCGCCCCGGACTCCACCCGGGACACCCACACCAGCCTGCGGCGCCCCTCGGCCGACGAGCTGGCCGCGTACGCCGCCGAGTCCCGGGCCCAGCGCACCGCCCCGGGCCACCGCCGGGACCGGGCGGCCCTGCTGCGCCGCCGCCGGCTGCTGGCCGTCCTGCTGGCCACCGTCCTGCTGCTGGCGGGCGCCGCCGCGGCCTGGACGGCCTTCGCGGCCACCGAGCCGGGCGCCGGCCACCCGGTCCGCCCGGCCGTGCACAGCACCGCTCCGCGGGCTCCGTAGCCCGGGGAACGGCAGTGGAACCGGGGGTGTCGTCATGACCACCCCCGGAACCATTACGCTGGGGGCGTGGCAGCCGTCGATCCTTCCGAAGAGCTCAAGAACCTCGATACGACCATGGGGTCGATCGAGGCCGTCCTCGACCTGGACAAGATCCGGGCCGACATCGCGGTCCTGGAGGAGGAGGCAGCCGCCCCCACCCTGTGGGACGACGTCGCGAACGCGCAGAAGGTGACCAGCCGGCTCTCCTTCCTCCAGGGCGAGCTGCGCCGGGTCGAGGGGCTCCGCAGCCGCATCGAGGACCTGGGCGTGCTGTTCGAGCTCGCCGAGGCCGAGAACGACGCGGACACCCGCACCGAGGCCGAGGCCGAGCTGGTCTCGCTCCAGAAGGCCGTCGAGGAGCTGGAGGTCCGCACCCTCCTCTCCGGCGAGTACGACGCCCGCGAGGCACTGATCAACATCCGTGCCGAGGCCGGTGGCGTGGACGCCGCCGACTTCGCCGAGCAGCTGATGCGCATGTACCTGCGCTGGGCCGAGCGGCACGGGTACCCGACCGAGGTGTACGACACCTCGTACGCCGAAGAGGCCGGTATCAAGTCCGCGACCTTCACCGTGAAGGTGCCCTACGCCTACGGCACCCTCTCGGTCGAGCAGGGCACCCACCGCCTGGTCCGCATCTCGCCCTTCGACAACCAGGGCCGCCGGCAGACCTCCTTCGCAGGCGTCGAGGTGCTCCCGGTCGTCGAGCAGTCCGACCACGTCGACATCGACGAGTCCGAGCTGCGCATCGACGTCTACCGCGCCTCCGGCCCCGGCGGCCAGGGCGTCAACACCACCGACTCGGCGGTGCGCATCACGCACATCCCGACCGGCGTCGTGGTCTCCTGCCAGAACGAGCGCTCGCAGATCCAGAACAAGGCGTCCGCGATGAACGTCCTCCAGGCCAAGCTGCTGGAGCGGCGCCGCCAGGAGGAGCGCGCGGCGATGGACGCGCTCAAGGACAGCGGCAGCTCCTGGGGCAACCAGATGCGTTCCTACGTGCTGCACCCGTACCAGATGGTCAAGGACGTCCGCACCGCGTACGAGGCGGGCAACCCGCAGGCGGTCCTGGACGGCGACATCGACGGCTTCATCGAGGCGGGCATCCGCTGGCGCAAGCAGCGCGAGGCAAGCGCCGAGTAGCAGCAGGGCGCACAGCAGGCACACGCGAAGGGCCCCGACCGCAGCGGTCGGGGCCCTTCGTCGTACCGCGGAATCCTCAGGCCAGCGCCTGCCGCGCGATCAGCGCCACCGCGAGCAGCCCGGCCAGCAGGGCCAGCAGCAACGCGGGGGAGAGCGCGGCGAACGGCCCCTGCTGCTCCTGCAGCCGGGCCCGGTTGGCGCGGCACACCGGGCAACGCCCGTCGCTGACGCGGCCGTTGCAGTTGGCGCACACCAGATGGTCGCAGGTCATGCGATCTCCTCCTCGCTGCTACAGCCAACGCACCGGACGGGGCTTTGGTTCCCTCTTCTTACCTGTACGGGGGAGTCTGCCCTGTACGGGGGAGCGGCCGGACACGGCCGCCACCTCCACTCTGCCAGGTTCTGGCCGTTCCGGCTCCCGGGCTGTGAGATGGCTCGCAATTATCGGGGCACAACCGGACATTCTCCCCCAGATTCCGAAGTCCGTCCTGGGCTGTCCCTGCGGGCCGACCGCCGGTTCGCGTATGGTCCCAGACCGGGAGCGGCCCTCCGCGCTCCCATCGCCCGCCCCCGGACCCGGCCTCCGGGGCGGACCGACCGAGGACTGGCGCCGCCTAGGATGGCCTCCGTGATGCAGCCGTGATCAGATTCGACAACGTCTCCAAGACCTATCCCAAGCAGAACCGTCCCGCCCTGGACAACGTCTCGCTGGAGATCGAGAAGGGTGAGTTCGTCTTCCTGGTCGGCTCGTCCGGCTCGGGCAAGTCCACCTTCCTGCGCCTGTGCCTGCGCGAGGAGCGTCCCTCCACGGGCGCGGTGCACGTGCTGGGCAAGGACCTCGGCAAGCTGTCCAACTGGAAGGTGCCGCACATGCGCCGCCAGCTGGGCACCGTCTTCCAGGACTTCCGCCTGCTGCCGAACAAGACGGTCGCGCAGAACGTCGCCTTCGCGCTGGAGGTGATCGGCAAGCCCAAGAGCGCCATCAACAAGGTGGTGCCCGAGGTGCTGGAGCTGGTCGGTCTCGGCGGCAAGGAGGACCGGATGCCGGGCGAGCTGTCCGGTGGTGAGCAGCAGCGTGTCGCGATCGCCCGGGCCTTCGTGAACCGCCCGATGCTGCTCATCGCGGACGAGCCCACCGGAAACCTGGACCCGCAGAACTCGGTCGGCATCATGAAGCTGCTCGACCGGATCAACCGCACCGGCACCACGGTGCTGATGGCCACCCACGACCAGGCCATCGTCGACCAGATGCGCAAGCGGGTCATCGAACTCGACAAGGGGCTGCTCGTCCGCGACCAGGCCCGCGGCGTCTACGGGTACCAGCACTGACCGACCGGCGCTGACCCGTAGGGCCGCAGGCCCGGCCCGTCCGACCACGCAGTACCGACCCTGGAGTTGTTTCCCGCATGCGTGCCCAGTTCGTCCTGTCGGAGATCGGTGTGGGTCTCCGACGCAACCTGACCATGACCATCGCGGTCGTGGTCAGCGTCGCGCTCTCCCTCGCCCTCGCCGGTTCCTCGCTCCTGGTCCGCGACCAGGTGAACTCCATGAAGGGGTACTGGTACGACAAGGTCGAGGTGAGCATCTACTTCTGTACCAAGGCGGATGCCCGCAACTCGCCGCAGTGCGACAAGGGCGCGGCCACCGACCAGCAGGTCCAGGACATCAAGGACCAGCTGGACAAGATGAGTTCGGTCGTCCAGTCGTCCACGTACGAGAGCTCCGCAGAGGCGTACAAGCACTGGAAGGACATGAACCCGGACAACCCGCTCATCTCCGTCCTGGGCCCGGACGCCATGCCGCAGTCCTGGCGGGTGAAGCTCAACGACCCGACCAAGTACGACGTCATCCAGAGCGCCTTCGCGGGCAAGCCCGGCGTCAAATCGGTCGAGGACCAGCGGAAGATCCTGGAGAACCTGTTCGGCCTGCTCAACGGCCTGCAGACGGCGGCGTTCGTGATCATGGTGTTGATGCTGTTCGTCGCGTTGCTGCTGATCGTCAACACCGTCCGGGTGTCGGCGTACAGCAGGCGGCGCGAGACCGGCATCATGCGCCTGGTCGGCGCCTCGAACTTCTACGTCCAGATGCCGTTCATCGCCGAGGCCGCGTTCTCCGCGCTGCTCGGTGCGGCGCTGGCCTCCGGCCTGCTGGTCGGCGGGCACTTCTTCGTCCAGGGCTGGCTGGCCGACCGGGTGCAGTTCATCCACTTCATCGGCCTCGGCTCGGTGCTGGCGGTGATCCCGCTGCTGGTCGTGGTCGGTATGGGCATGGCCGGCATCGCGGCGTTCTTCACGCTGCGCAAGTACCTCAAGGTCTGATCCCCGGAAGTCGCTTCGGCCCCGTACGGCACTGCGCCGTACGGGGCCGTCGTCGTTCCGCGCTCCCCCGTTCCGGCCCGCCGCCCGCGGAGCGGTGTCTACACTCCGGTGCCATGCTGCAAACTCCGCGCGGGGCGCGTCAGGTGGCCGCCCTCAGCCTGGTGTTCGGTGCCGTGCTGCTGGCCGGGGCCGCGACCGGCGCCTGGGGTGACCCGGGCGACCCGCCGCGCCGCGCCTCCGCCGACGTCGCGCCGGCCGCCGCCGGGCCCCCGGCGGACCCGGCGGGCGCCGCGCTGTCCGAGCAGCAGGCCGAGCACCTGCTGGCGGCCGGCGGCGACCGCTGGGGCGCGTACTACAGCGCCCAGGAGTACGCCGAGTTCAGCCAGGGCCTGGACGGCCGCTACCCCGGGGTCGGCCTGTCGGTCGGCCGCGGCGAGGACGGCGTCACCGCCGTCTCCCAGGTCACCCCGGCCGGACCGGCCGCCGAGGCCGGGATCGCCCCCGGCGACCGGCTGCTGCGGATCGACCGCGACCAGGCCGACCGGCTGCCGGTCACCGAGGTGGTCGCCCGGCTGCGCGGGCAGGGCGACGAGCGCCGGGCCGGCTCCGAGGTCACCCTGGCCGTCCAGCGCGACGGCGGCGAGGTGCGCGAACTGCGGCTGCGGCGGGTGCTGCTGGACAGCCGGCAGGTCACCGCGGAGCACCTGGACGGCGGCGTGCTGCGGATCACCGTCCGGGCCTTCACCAGCGGCGTGGCCGACCAGGTGCGCGCCGCGCTGCGCGCCCCGCACACCGGTGTGGTGCTGGATCTGCGCGGCAACTCCGGCGGGTTGCTGGACGAGGCGGTCGGCACCGCCGGGAGCTTCCTGGACGGCGGCGCCGTCGGCTCGTACCAGGAGCGCGGCGAGAAGCGGGAGTTGACCGCCCCGCCGGGCGGTGACCGGCGCACCCCGCTGGTGGTGCTGGTGGACGGCGGCACGATGAGCGCCGCCGAGCTGCTCGCCGGAGCCCTCCAGGACCGCAGCCGCGCCGTGGTGGTGGGCGCCCGGACTTTCGGCAAGGGCACCGTCCAGCAGCCCAGCAGGCTCGCCGACGGAGCGGTGCTGGAGCTGACGGTCGGCCGCTACTACACCCCGGCCGGACGCTCCCTGGACGGCACCGGCCTGACCCCGGACGTCCCGGCCGCCGCGGGCGAGGACGCCGACGCCCTCGCCCTGCGCGTCCTGGCCGGGCTCGGCACCCGGACCTGACCCGGCCGCCGGGCGTTAAAGCGGCTGCCCGACCCGGCGTCGAAGTGCGAGAATGGCCGCGCTATGGCAAAGGAAACCGGACACAAGCTGATCGCGCAGAACAAGAAGGCGCGACACGAGTACACGATCCTCGACACCTACGAGTGCGGCCTCGTACTCACCGGCACCGAGGTCAAGTCGCTGCGCGAGGGGCGGGCCAACCTGGTCGACGGCTACGCCTACATCCAGAACCGCGAGGCCTGGATCGACAACGTCTTCATCCCCGAGTACACCCAGGGGACGTGGACCAATCACGCGGCCCGGCGCAAGCGCAAGCTGCTGCTGCACAGGATGGAGATCCAGAAGATCGAGACCAAGGTCCGCGACGCGGGCCACACCCTGGTCCCGCTGTCCCTGTACTTCAAGGACGGCCGGGTCAAGCTCGAACTCGCGCTGGCGGTCGGCAAGAAGCTGTACGACAAGCGCCAGACGCTGCGGGAGAAGCAGGACACCCGCGAGACGGCGCGTGCCGTGGCGGCGGCCCGACGGCGCCAGGGTTAATCCGCTGGACCCTCGCCCGTCGCCTCGCGTACTATGGCGTCAGCAACACGGACGGTCACCGTCCGAGCTGTTTCTCAAAAAAACATGGGGATGATCGGTTTCGACAGGGGATGTTGAAACAGGGGAAGCGAGCCGAGGAACGCGGCAATGATCTCGTTAACCACGTGTCGCAAAAAAATAATCGCCAACTCTAAGCGCGATTCCCAGCAGTTCGCTCTCGCTGCCTAATAAGCACCGATAGCGCTTGGGTGTCAGACCGGGGAGTTCCCGACCCGGACCCTGGCATAATCTAGGGAACTCAACCGTCCGCCCGGGCTGCGAGGGCGGATGGGAAATCAAACAGCAGCTGGGCCTGTTGGCGGCTTGTCCGCGTGACTGCCAGGGCCGAGAAAATCACAGCGGACTGCGCTCGGAGAAGCCCTGAATTAACTCCACTGGACCCGGGTTCGATTCCCGGCATCTCCACCACCCCATGTTCACACCGAAGGCCGTCCACCGCTGATGCGGAGGGCGGCCTTCGGATTTTGTACGTTCCGGAGCAGCGCGTGCGGGGGGTCGCGGCGTAGGATCATCCGTCCGCTCGTTTTCCGGAGCCGGATTCCGTCGCAACCACCGAGGCCATGCAGAGCAACACGGACACCACCCCCACCGCCGATCACGAGACCGTCCGGGCACGTGAGATCGCCGGTGAGCAGCAGCACCTCGACACCGTCTACCACCGGTTGGAGGAGAAGCTCGCCGAGGCGGAGTACATCCTGGAGGACGCCGCCAAGCGGGTCCAGGTCGGCACTCCCGGCGCCCTCGCCGAGCGCGACGCCCAGGTCTACCGGGCCGGCGCGCACCTCCAGCGGCTCAACAACGAGTTCGAGGACTTCCTCTTCGGCCGGATCGACCTCCAGCAGGCCGATGCCCCGGAGGAACACGGCATCCCCTCGAACACCCCGCTCGACCCGGCCGACCCGGCCGTCGCCGAGACCCTCCACATCGGCCGCCTCGGCGTGCTGGACGCCGAGTACGGCCCGCTGGTGATCGACTGGCGGGCCCCGGCCGCCGCGCCGTTCTACCGCGCCACCCCGGTGGAGCCCGGCCGGGTGATCCGCCGCCGGGTGATCCGCTCCAAGGGCCGCAAGGTGATCGGCGTCGAGGACGACCTGCTGCGCCCCGATCTCACCCCGACCCTGGGCGGCCGGGAGCTGGCCGTGGTCGGTGACGGCGCGCTGATGGCCTCGCTCGGCCGCGCCCGCAGCCACTCCATGCGGGACATCGTCTCCTCCATCCAGAAGGAGCAGGACGAGGTGATCCGGGCCGCCGCGGCCGGGGCCACGCTCGTCACCGGCGGCCCCGGCACCGGCAAGACCGCCGTCGCTCTGCACCGCGCCGCGTACCTGCTCTACCAGGACCGCCGCCGCTACGCCGGGGGCATCCTGGTGGTCTCGCCCACCGCGCTGCTGGTCTCCTACACCGAGGGCGTGCTGCCCTCGCTGGGGGAGGAGGGCCAGGTCGCGATCCGCGCGGTCGGCTCGCTGGTGGACGGCATCGAGGCGGGCACCTACGACGCCCCGGAGGCGGCCCGGGTCAAGGGCTCGGCCCGGATGGTCCACCTGCTTCGCCGGGCCGCCCGGGCGGCGCTGGAGCTGGGCGCCCCGCAGGAGCTCAAGGTGGTCGCCCGCGGCGAGGTGCTGAAGCTGGACGCGGGCCGGCTCAAGGCCGTCCGCGGCAACGTGGTGGGCTCCGGCGGCACCCCGCTGAACCTGCTGCGCCCGCGCGCCCGCCGGCTGCTGCTGGACGCCCTGTGGCAGGAGGCCACCAGGCACCTGCCCAGGCCCACCGACCACTACGCCCGGGAGCAGCGCCAGGAGGAGAAGGAGTCCTTCGACGACTACGTCTCGGACGAGTCGTCGTTCCTGGACTTCCTGGACGCCTGGTGGCCGGCGCTGACCCCGCGCCAGGTGCTCGGCACGCTCAAGCAGACCCGGCACACCAACCGGATCGCCCGCCGCGCCGTGACCCCGGACGAGGCCAGGCTGCTGGCCGCCTCCTGGCGCCACCTGTCGCCGCGGGGCGAGGGCGAGCTGTCCGCGCACGACGTGGCGCTGGTGGACGAGTTGCAGGTGCTGCTGGGCGAGCCCGCCCGTCCGAAGGTCCGCGAGGTGGACGCGGTGGACCTGCTGAGCGGCCTGGAGGAGGTCACCACCTTCGCCGACCGCAACTCCCGCCAGCGCGAGCGCCAGCCGGTGGAGCGCAAGGAGTACGCGCACGTCATCGTGGACGAGGCCCAGGACCTCACCCCGATGCAGTGGCGGATGATCGGCCGGCGGTCCCGGATGGCCACCTGGACCATCGTGGGCGACCCGGCGCAGTCCTCCTGGCCGTTCCCCCAGGAGGCCCAGGCGGCGCTGGACGAGGTGCTGGCCGGCAAGCCGCGCCGCCGCTTCACGCTGACCGTCAACTACCGCAACCCGGCCGAGATCGCCGAGGTCGCGGCCAAGGTGCTGGCGCTGGCCGCGCCGGGCACGCCCTCGCCGAGCGCGGTGCGCCACGTGGGCGTGGAGCCGCGCTTCGCGGCCGTCACCGACCCCTCGCCGGAGGCCTTCGGCAAGGCCGCCCGGGGCGAGCTGGAGCGGCTGCTGGGCGAGGTGGACGGCACCGTGGCGATCGTGGTGCCGATGGACCGGCGGGCCGAGGCGGCCGGCTGGGCCGAGGGCCTGGGCGAGCGCGCGGTGGTGCTGGGCAGCCTGGAGGCGAAGGGCCTGGAGTACGACGCGACGGTGGTCGCCGACCCGACCGGCATCGCCGGCGAGTCGGAGGCGGGCCTGCGGGTGCTCTACGTGGCGCTCACCCGGGCGACCCAGCGGCTGACCGTGCTGTCCGGCCCTGACGACCTGCCGGACGCGGCCGGCGTGCCCGCGCTGCTGCACGGCTGACGCACCCACGAAGAAGGCCCCTCACCGGTGGTGAGGGGCCTTCGGACGTTTACGACACCGACCCGCCATGCTCGCCTCGCGGCAAGTGGTCCCTCTGAGGGACGAAGGTTGGGCCCGGGGGCTTGGATCGAGCCGGTGTCCCGTCCAATGTAACGCATCGGCCGGGAGAGGCAAGGAGTGTGCGCCCCGAGACTGTGGGCGACGCGGTCGGCTTGTCGGATCCG
Organism: Kitasatospora sp. NPDC096128; assembly: GCF_040303105.1. Classification (NCBI taxonomy): domain Bacteria; kingdom Bacillati; phylum Actinomycetota; class Actinomycetes; order Kitasatosporales; family Streptomycetaceae; genus Kitasatospora; species Kitasatospora sp. NPDC096128. The sequence continues at coordinate 47,132 of NZ_JBEOSP010000008.1, forward strand.
CACACTCAATGAACGTTATTTCTGGCAATCCCTTGGAAGGTGCGACGATCGAGGTCTAGCATGCGCAGGCGATGCCTTCAACAAAATGTTGAGCCTGCGGGACAGACGGAAGAAGGAAGCGTCGATGGCGACGGTGCCCAGTGTCTCCAACTCGATCACGGTGCGACTGGAGGTCCCGGCCCGCGGCAACGCGGTCAGTGCGATCACCACGGCAGTGGAGTCCTCCGGCGGATCGGTGACCGGTCTCGACGTCACCGCCTCCGGCCTGGAGGCGCTGCGGATCGACGTGACCGTCGCGGCCTCCTCGGTGGCGCACGGCGAGGAGATCGTCGAGAAGCTCCGGGCGATCGACGGCGTGTCGATCGGCAAGGTCTCGGACCGCACCTTCCTGATGCACCTCGGCGGCAAGATCGAGATGTCCTCGAAGCTGCCGATCCGCAACCGTGACGACCTGAGCATGATCTACACCCCGGGCGTGGCCCGGGTCTGCATGGCGATCGCCGAGAACCCCGAGGACGCCCGCCGCCTGACCATCAAGCGCAACAGCGTCGCCGTGGTCACCGACGGCTCGGCGGTGCTGGGCCTGGGCAACATCGGCCCGGCGGCCGCGCTGCCCGTCATGGAGGGCAAGGCGGCCCTGTTCAAGCGCTTCGCCGGGATCGACGCCTGGCCGATCTGCCTGGACACCCAGGACAGCGACGAGATCGTCGCCATCGTCAAGGCGATCGCCCCCGGCTTCGCGGGCATCAACCTGGAGGACATCTCCGCGCCGCGCTGCTTCGAGATCGAGGCCCGGCTGCGCGAGGCCCTGGACATCCCGGTCTTCCACGACGACCAGCACGGCACCGCGATCGTGGTGCTGGCCGCCCTCACCAACGCGCTGAAGGTGGTCGGCAAGGAGATCGGCGACATCCGGGTGGTGATGTCGGGCGCCGGCGCCGCCGGTACCGCGATCCTCAAGCTGCTGCTCGCCGCCGGTGTCGAGCACGCCACCGTCGCCGACGTGCACGGCGTGGTCCACCTGGGCCGTGAGGACCTCAACGACAGCCTGCGCTGGATCGCCGAGCACACCAACCGCTCGGGCCGCACCGGCAGCCTCAAGGAGGCCGTGGCGGGCGCGGACGTCTTCATCGGCGTCTCGGCCCCGAACGTCCTGGACGGCGACGACCTGGCCACCATGGCGGAGCAGTCGATCGTCTTCGCGCTGGCCAACCCGGACCCGGAGGTCGACCCGGCCGTGGCCCGGCACACCGCCGCCGTGGTCGCCACCGGCCGCAGCGACTTCCCGAACCAGATCAACAACGTGCTGGTCTTCCCGGGTGTCTTCCGCGGCCTGCTGGACGCCCAGAGCCGCACGGTCAACACCGAGATGATGATCGCCGCGGCCCGCGCGCTGGCCACCACCGTCGCCGACGACGAGCTGAACGCCAACTACATCATCCCGAGCGTCTTCCACAAGGACGTCGCCAAGACCGTCGCCGCCGCGGTGCGCGAGGCGGCCCTGGCCGACGCCCAGGAGCCCGCGACGCCGTCCCGTCCGACCCCCGGCATCGTCGGCACCCTGGACACCTCGGCCTTCCCCACCGTCAAGCTCTGAGGGCCCCGGCCGGGCCCCCTCGGGTCCGGCCCGGCGCCGCGTCGCCGTTCGGTCAAATGTCCGATTAGCGGCCATACCCGCCCAAGCCCGCCCCGAACCCTTGCGACACAAGGGCGAGGGGCGTGTTTGGGCTTGTCGTGCCTAGGGCGTACGGTAGCCCTGCACGGGGCAGGCGTGTCCGACAAGTACGGAACGTCCCCCTGGTCTTCCGGCGCGTCGTCCCGACCGCCGCCCTCGTCCGGTCCGCCGGAGCCGACGGAGCGTCACACCTCCGACGGACGGGCGATGTTCGGGTGGCTCGGCCGGGGCCCGATTGGCTTTCTCGGGGCCGGTCGGGGCAGGATTCGTTCCCAGGCAGGCGGGCGGGCCTTTTCGACGGCTCCAGCGCGCGGCATCGGGTGCGGACCCGGCCTGCGACCACGCATTGCCTTGCATGAGCACAGTGTGCGGACCTGCGGCCCATCCGGGTGCCCCCCGGTGGGAGCACCGATGGGCCCCCGCACACCGCAAGCGAACAGACCACAGGAGTACACATGAACCGCAGTGAGCTGGTGGCCGCGCTGTCCGAGCGCGCCGAGGTGACCCGCAAGGACGCCGACGCCGTTCTGGCCGCCTTCGCCGAGATCGTCGGCGAGGTCGTCGCCAAGGGCGACGAGAAGGTCACCATTCCCGGTTTCCTGACCTTCGAGCGCACCCACCGCGCTGCCCGCACCGCCCGCAACCCGCAGACCGGTGAGCCGATCCAGATCGCGGCCGGCTACAGCGCCAAGGTGAGCGCCGGCTCCAAGCTGAAGGAAGCCGCCAAGGGCGCCTGATCCACCCTTGAACGCCCGAGAGGCCGGGCTCCCCGCGGGGAGCCCGGCCTCTCGCCGTGTGCGCGGTCGTTACGCGTCGACCAGCTGCTCGCTGGGCAGCTCGACGTGGGCGCCGAGGTCCCGCAGCTTCTCCATGAAGTTCTCGTAGCCGCGGTTGATCAGGTCGATGCCGTGCACGGTCGAGGTGCCCTCGGCCGCCAGCGCCGCGATCAGGTACGAGAAGCCGCCGCGCAGGTCAGGGATGACCAGCTCGGCGCCCATCAGCTTGGACGGGCCGGAGACCACCGCGGAGTGCAGGAAGTTGCGCGCCCCGAAGCGGCACGGGGTGCCGCCCAGGCACTCGCGGTAGAGCTGGATGTGGGCGCCCATCTGGTTGAGCGCGCCGGTGAAGCCCAGGCGCGACTCGTACACCGTCTCGTGGACGATGGACAGGCCGGTGGCCTGGGTCAGCGCGACCACCAGCGGCTGCTGCCAGTCGGTCTGGAAGCCCGGGTGCACGTCCGTCTCCAGGGCGATCGCCTTGAGCTCGCCGCCCGGGTGCCAGAAGCGGATGCCCTCGTCGTCCACCTCGAAGGCGCCGCCGACCTTCCGGAAGGTGTTGAGGAAGGTCATCATCTCCAGCTGGCGGGCGCCGCGGACGTAGATGTCCCCCTTGGTGGCGAGCGCCGCGCAGGCCCAGGAGGCGGCCTCCAGGCGGTCCGGGAGGGCCCGGTGGTTGTAGCCGTTCAGCTCGTCCACACCGGTGATCAGGATGGTGCGGTCGGTGCCCAGGGTGATGATCGCGCCCATCTTCTGCAGCACGCAGATCAGGTCGACGATCTCCGGCTCGATGGCCGCGTTGCGCAGCTCGGTGACGCCCTCGGCGAGGACGGCGGTGAGCAGCACCTGCTCGGTCGCGCCGACCGAGGGGTAGGGCAGCTCGATCTTGGTGCCGCGCAGCCGCTGCGGGGCGACCAGGTAGGTGCCCTGCGGGTGCTTCTCGATGCTGGCGCCGAACTGGCGCAGCACCTCGAAGTGGAAGTCGACCGGGCGGCCGCCGATGTCGCAGCCGCCCAGGCCCGGGATGAAGGCGTGGCCGAGGCGGTGCAGCAGCGGGCCGCAGAACAGGATCGGGATCCGCGAGGAGCCGGCGTGGGCGTCGATGTCGGCGACGTTGGCGCTCTCGACGTGCGAGGGGTCGAGGATCAGCTCGCCGTCCTCGTCGCCGGCGCGCACGGTCACGCCGTGGAGCTGCAGCAGGCCGCGGACCACCTTGACGTCGCGGATGTCCGGGACGTTGCGCAGTCTGCTGGGGCCCTGGCCGAGGAGGGCGGCGACCATGGCCTTGGGGACCAGGTTCTTCGCTCCGCGGACGCGGATCTCGCCTTCGAGCGGGTTTCCGCCGTGGACCAGCAGGACGTCGTCGGTCATCGTTCTCGCAATCCGGGGTGCCAGAGGAGTGGGAACGGCTCCGGTGACGGAGCCGCAGGTGGACCGGTGGTACGGGCGTACGGGCGCGTTCGGGCCCCCGGAGAATCCGAGTCGGCACCGTAGAGGGGCGTCCACCATCCGTAGATGGTAGTGGGCGTCCCGGTGGTTCCCGTCTGCCTCTCCCGTGATGGTGCTCTCTCCGGCCCCGCTCCCGCCCGCCGGTACGGCCGTACGGGTGTTCGTCCGGCGTGGCGGGGTTTCGGGTGTTGCGGTGTCCGACCGGTGCCGTTCTGCGGGATCATGTGTGGCATGACGGCGGCCCATTCGTACGGAGGCCGGTCGCACACCGGCCGTCTGCTCGTCGCGACGCCCGTGCTCGCCGACCCGAACTTCGCCCGGGCGGTGGTACTGCTCCTCGACCACGACACCGAGGGGGCGCTCGGCGTGGTGCTCAACCGGCCGACCCCGGTCGAGGTGGGCAGTGTGCTGGACGGCTGGGGCAGACTCGTCGGGCAGCCCGCGGTGGTCTTCCAGGGCGGGCCGGTGGCGCTGGACTCGGCGCTCGGCCTGGCGGTCGCGCCGGGGGAGCCGGGCAGCGGCGAGCCGCTCGGCTGGCGCCGGGTGCACGGCGCGATCGGCCTGGTCGACCTGGAGGCACCGCCCGAGGTGCTGGCCGGGGAGCTGGGGAGCCTGCGGATCTTCGCCGGGTACGCCGGCTGGTCGCCGGGCCAGCTGGAGGCGGAGCTGGAGAGCGGCGCCTGGTACCTGGTGGACTGCGAGCCCGGAGACGTCTCCAGCCCCGAGCCGGAGCGGCTGTGGCGCTCGGTGCTGCGCCGCCAGCGCGGCCCGCTGGCCCTGCTGGCGACCTACCCGGACGACCCCACGATGAACTAGGGCCCGCCCCTACCGGGCCCCGTGCCGACGCCCCCGGAAACCCGGGCCGCGGCGCGACACTGGCCCGGTTTCCGGGGGCGCCCATAGACTTGGCACCCATGAGCACTCTTGAGCCCGAGCGCGGCCTCGGCACCGGCACCCTGGTCGAGCCCGTCCCGCAGGTGTCCAACGGGGACGGCGACCACGAGCGCTTCGCGCACTACGTCCAGAAGGACAAGATCATGGAGAGCGCGCTCTCCGGGTCCCCCGTCGTGGCGCTGTGCGGCAAGGTGTGGGTGCCCGGGCGCGACCCGAAGAAGTACCCGGTCTGCCCGATGTGCAAGGAGATCTACGACGGCATCGGCAAGCCGCAGGGCGGCGACGGGGACAAGGACAAGTAGTCCGCCGTTCGCGGAACGCCGTTTTGCATAGCACCGCGTTTCCGAAGTGGTCTATGCCAATCGTTCCGGGCCTGGGCAGGATGTCGGAATGGACCTCATTCCCGCACCTTCGAGTGCCGTCCGGCGCCTGGGCGAGGACTTCCCGCTCGACGCCGCCACCACGCTGACCGCGCCGCCCGGGCTGGCCGACGCCGAGCGGTGGCTGCGCGGCACGCTGACCGCCGCCACCGGCCTGCCGCTCGCCCCGGGCCGGCCGGGCACCGGCGTCGAACTGGTCCTGGACGACACCCTGGCCGCCGAGGCGTACCGGATCACGGTGCGCCCCGGCCACGCCCTGCTCGCCGCGGGCGGCCCGGCCGGCGCCCTGTGGGCGGCCCAGACCCTGCGGCAACTGCTCGGGCCCGACGCCTACCGCCGCGCCCCGCTGCGCGGCGAGGGCTGGGTGCTGCCGGGCGCGGACATCGCGGACGCGCCCCGGTTCGGCTGGCGCGGCGCGCTGCTCGACGTCGCCCGGCACTTCCTGCCCAAGGCGGACGTGCTGCGCTTCGTCGACCTGCTGGCCGCGCACAAGCTCAACGTGCTGCACCTGCACCTGACCGACGACCAGGGCTGGCGGGTGGAGATCAAGCGCTACCCGAGGCTCACCGGGCGCGGCGCCTGGCGGGAGCGCTCGATGGTCGGCTACCGGTCCGGGCAGCGCCGGGACGACCGCCCGCACGGCGGCTACTACACCCAGGACGACCTGCGCGAGATCGTCGCCTACGCGGCCGCGCGCGGGATCACCGTCGTCCCGGAGATCGACCTGCCCGGCCACACCCAGGCCGCCGTCGCCGCCTACCCCGAGCTGGGCAACACCGACGTGGTGGACACCGCCGCGCTCGGCGTCTGGACGGACTGGGGGGTGAGCCACCACGTGCTCAACGCCTCCGAGGAGACCCTGCGCTTCTTCGAGGGGGTGCTGGAGGAGGTCCTGGAGCTGTTCCCCTCCGAGTTCATCCACCTCGGCGGTGACGAGTGCCCCAAGGAGCAGTGGAAGGACAGCGCCGCCGCCCAGGCCCGGATCCGCGAGCTCGGCCTGGCCAACGAGGACGAGCTGCAGAGCCACCTGATCCGGCACTTCGACCGCTGGCTGGCCGGGCGAGGCCGCCGGCTGATCGGCTGGGACGAGATCCTGGAGGGCGGGCTCGCCCCGGGGGCGGCGGTCTCCTCCTGGCGGGGCTTCGGGGGCGGGATCGCGGCGGCGAGGGCCGGGCACGACGTGGTGATGTGCCCCGAGCAGCACGTCTACTTCGACCACCGGCAGGCGGACGGTCCGGACGAGCCGATCCCGGTCGGCTTCGTGCGCACGCTGGAGGACGTCTACCGCTTCGAGCCCGTGCCGGAGCAGCTGGACGGGGACGCGGCCCGGCACGTCATCGGCACCCAGGCCAACCTGTGGAGCGAGTTCACGGACAGTGCCCGGGACATCGACTACCGGGTCTTCCCCCGGCTGGTCGCCTTCGCCGAGGTCGCCTGGTCCGCGCTGCCGACCGTGCCGGCCGAGCGCGACTACGCGGACTTCGAGCGGCGGCTGCGCGGCCACCTGGCGGTGCTGGACGCGCTGGGGGTCGAGTACCGCCCGGCCGACGGGCCGCACCCCTGGCAGCGCCGGCCGGGGGTGGCGGGGCGGCCGATCGAGGGGCCGCCGCCGGTGCGCTGAGGCGGTGCGGGCGGTGCGGGCGGTGCGCTGATGTGTCCGTCGGGAACTTATGGACGGTCATCTGACGTCAAGAAGAGATGAACATCTGTCCCGGCCCTGTTCGGGTCGGGGCAGATACCGTCCGGTATCCGTCCCAATCGGGCAGTCCCGTTCACCGGTCCCGAAATGATCATCGAGCATTGTGTGCCAGAGTTGCCCAACCCGGCCCGATCGCCCGTACCCTACGGCCAGGCCGGGCTGCTGACGCGGACAGTGCGGCCACGGCCGCGGGCGGCAGGCGATCGATGAGCAAGTGGAGCACGGTGGGACCCAGGTGAACCGGACGATCATGCTGCCGGCCTCGCTCGACGAGGCCGTGGACGCGCTGGCCGCCGCCCCGGCCGCGGTACCGGTGGCCGGAGCCACCGACCTCATGGAAGCCGTCAACGCCGGACGGCTGCGCCCCGCCGCCCTGGTCGGCCTCGGCCGGATCACCGAACTGCGCGGCTGGCGCTACGAGGACGGCGGCACCGCCGTGCTCGGCGCCGGACTCACCCACGCCCGGATGGACCGCCCCGACTTCGCCGCGCTCATCCCCGCCCTCGCCGACGCCGCCCGCACCGCCGGCCCGCCGCAGGTCCGCAACGTCGGCACCCTCGGCGGCAACATCGTCACCGCCGCCCCGGCCGGCGACACCCTCCCGGTGCTCGCCGCCCTGGAGGCCAGCGTCACCCTGGCCCGGGCCGGCGCCAGCCGCGAGGTGCCGGTCAGTCACCTGCTCACCGGCCTCGACCCGGTGCGCCCCGGCGAACTGCTCACCTGGGTGCGGGTCCCGCTGCTGCACGCCCCCCAGGTCTTCCTCAAGGCCACCGGCCGCAGCGGCCCGGCCCGCGCCACCGCCTCCGTCGCGCTCGTCCTCGACCCGGCCCGGCGCGCCGTGCGCTGCGCCGTCGGGGCCGTCGCCCCGGTGCCGCTGCGCCCGCTGGAGGCCGAGGCCTGGGTGGCCGGCTGCATCGACTGGGACGGCAGCCGGGAGATCGACCCGGCCGCGGGCGCCGCCTTCGGCGAGTACGTCGCCGCCGCCTGCGTCCCCGACAACTACGGCGCCGAGGGCGCCTGGGAGGCCGTGACCGAGGGGCCGACCGCGGCGGCCGTTCGGCTCCGGCGTACCGTATCGGTGCTGGCCCGACGGGCACTGGGAAGGGCGCTGAAGTGACCACAGACCCCATCGAGACCCTCGACGCCGACCCGCTCGGCCTCGCCCCGCAGGTCAGCCGGGAGCTGCGCCCGTGCGCCTCCTACACGCTGCGGGTCAACGGTTTCGAACGGCCCGTCACCGACGCCTGGATCGGCGAGAGCCTGCTCTACGTACTGCGCGAGCGGCTCGGCCTGGCCGGCGCCAAGGACGGCTGCGAGCAGGGCGAGTGCGGGGCCTGCTCGGTGCAGGTCGACGGCCAGCTGGTGGCCGGCTGCCTGGTGCCCGCCGCGCTGGCCGCCGACAGCGAGATCAACACCGTCGAGGGCCTGTCGGCCGGCGGCGGCGCGAGCGACGTCCAGCAGGCGCTGGCCGCCTCCGGCGCCGTGCAGTGCGGCTACTGCACCCCCGGCATGGCGATGGCCGTGCACGACCTGCTCCAGCGCAACCACCGGCCCACCGAGGTCGAGGCCCGGCAGGCGCTGTGCGGCAACCTGTGCCGCTGCACCGGCTACCGCGGCGTGCTGGCCGCCGTCCAGACCGTCGCGGACGCCCGGGCGATGGAGGTCGAGGAGGCCGAGGAGGCCGCCGCCGCGGCCGCCGTGGCGAGCACCGCCGAACCGGCCGCCGAGGCCGTGTCCGCCGGCCGGCCCGCCGCGGCGGAGCCGGAGCCCGTCGTCGAACCGCCGGTCTACACCGACGCCGACGCCTGGATCGAGCACGTCCCGCAGCCGCCCGTCGAGCCCGCCCGGGCCCCGGTGCCGGCCCCGGCCGAGCAGCCGTACGGCGACGCGGGCTACGACACCGGCGTGTACGACACCTCCGCGCCGACCGGGATGCAGCCCGGCATCCCCGCCCAGGCCGCCGACGACCAGGTCTACTACCCGCCGCAGGGCTACCCCGAGCAGTCCTACCAGGCCACCCCGGCGCACGGCACCTACGTGCCGGCCGGCCACCCGGACGGCCACCAGCAGCAGCACCCCGGCTACGGCACCGGCTACGGCACCGGCTACGACACCGGCTACGACGCCCCGGTCTACGAGCCGACCCCCGCGCACGGCACCCCGCTGCCCGGCGCCGCCCACGACGGCACGCCCCCGCACGGCACCCCGTACACGGACCCGCACGGCGCCCCGGCCGAGGCCGGCGTCCCGACCGGCGTCCCCTACGGCGCCACCCCCGCCCACGGCATCCGGCTCCCCGAGGACGACCACGCATCATGACGTCGCCTACCGACATCGGCGCAGCACTCCAGCAGGACGCCGGCGAGGGCGCCGGCGAGGGCGGCGCCGCACCGGAGCCGTTCGGCCTCGGCAGCTCCCCGCTGCGCAGCGACGCGCTGCCCAAGGCGCTCGGCATCTACCCGTACGCGGCCGACCTGTGGGCCGAGGGGCTGCTGTGGGGCGCGGTGCTGCGCTCGCCGCACCCGCACGCCCGGATCCGCGGCATCGACACCTCGGCCGCGCTCGCCCTGCCCGGGGTGCACGCCGTGGTCACCGCCGCCGACCTGCCGCCCGGCCCGGACGGCCTGCCGGACGGCGCCCCGGCCGGCCCGATCGTCGCCGACCGCCCGGTGCTGGCCGCCGGGGTGGTGCGCCACCACGGCGAGCCGATCGCCGCGGTCGCCGCCGACCACCCCGACACCGCCCGGCTGGCCGTCGGCCTGATCGCGGTCGACTACGAGCCGCTGGAGGCGGTCACCGACCCCGAGCAGTCCTTCACCGCGCCGGCGCTGCACCCGGACGGCAACCTGTTCCGCCACCTGCCGCTGCGCACCGGGGACCCGGACGCGGCCGGCGAGATCATCGTCGAGGGCCTCTACCAGGTCGGCCGGCAGGACCCGGCGCCGCTCGGCGCCGAAGCCGGGCTGGCCGTGCCGCGCCCGGACGGCGGCGTCGAGCTGCACCTGTCCTCCACCGACCCGCACGGCGACCGCGACCGCACCGCCGCCTGCCTGGGCCTGGAGCCGGACCGGGTCCGCCTGGTGGTCACCGGCGTGCCCGGCGCCACCACCGACCGCGAGGACCTCTCCTTCCAGGTCACCCTGGCACTGCTGGCGCTGCGCACCGGCCGCCCGGTGAAGATGACCCTCACCCGCGAGGAGTCCTTCCACACCCACACCTCGCGCCACCCCGCGCTGCTGCGCTACCGCCACCACGCCGACGCCGACGGCACCCTGGTGAAGGTGGAGGCGCAGATCCTGCTGGACGGCGGTGCCTACGCGGACGTCTCCGCCGAGGCGCTGGCCGCCGCGACGGCCTTCTCGGTCGGTCCCTACGTCTGCCCGAACGTGTTCGTGGACGCCTGGGCGGTGCGCACCAACAACCCGCCCGCCGGGCGGATGCGGGGCGAGGGCGCGCTCCAGGCCTGCTTCGCGTACGAGTCGCAGCTGGACCAGCTGGCCGCCCGGGTGGGCGTGGACCCGGTGGAGATCCGCCGCCGCAACGCGATGTCCACCGGCGACCCGCTGCCCACCGGACAGGCCGTCACCTGCCCGGCCCCGGTGAAGGCCCTGCTGGACGCGGTGGCCGCCGAGCCGCTGCCGGCCCTGCCGGTGGACGACCCGGACGCCGAGTGGCTGCTGCCGGGCGGTCCGGGCGGGGCCGGGGACCCGGCCGCGGTGCGGCGCGGGATCGGCTACGCCGTCGGCATGGTGCACATGCTGGGCGCCGAGGGCGAGGACGAGGTCTCCACCGCCACGGTGCGGGTCAGCGGCGACCACGCCACGGTGATCTGCGCGGCCGTCGACGCCGGGCAGGGCTTCGCCACGCTGGCCCGGCAGATCGTGCAGACCGTGCTGGGCGTCAGCGAGGTCTACATCGCGCCGGCCGACAGCGACCAGTCGATCGCCGGGCCCGCCGCCCGGGGCCGGCACACCTGGGTCTCCGGCGGCGCCGTCGAGCGGGCCGCGCTGATGGTGCGCCACCAGCTCCTGCAGCCGATCGCGGCCAACTTCGGGATGTCGGTGGAGCTGCTGCAGATCGCCGACGGCAAGATCACCTCCTACGACGGGGTGCTCGGCATGCCGGTCGCGGAGGCGCTGGAGGGCAAGGAGCTCTGGGCCACCGCGCAGTGCCGCCCGCACCCGACCGAGCCGCTGGACGAGTCCGGGCACGGCGACGCCTTCGTCTCCATCTCCTTCTGCGCGATGCGCGCGGTGGTGGACGTGGACATCGAGCTGGGGGCCGTCCGGGTGGTCGAGATGACCGTCGCCCAGGACGTCGGCCGGGCGCTGAACCCGCGCCAGATCGAGGACCGGATCGAGGCGGGCGTGGCCCAGGGCGTGGGCCTGGCGCTGATGGAGGACCTGCAGACCACGGGCGGGGTGCTGGGCAACCCCTCGCTCACCGGCTACCGGCTGCCGACCTCGCTGGACACCCCGGAGGTGCGGATCGCCGCGCTGCTGGAGGAGCGGGACGTGGTCGCCACCTTCGGGGCCAAGGCGGTCAGTGCCGTGCCCGCGGTGGTCGCCCCCTCGGCCGTCGCCGCCGCCGTCCGGGCCGCCACCGGCCTGCCGGTCGGCCGGCTGCCGATCCGCGCGGAGGACGCCGTCACGGCCTGAGCCGGCACCTGCCGGCCGCCGCCGTGCGCGGCGGCCGGCGCCGCGGCCGGAAACGGGGCGGGAAATGCGGAATTGCCGGTCGACCGAAAGTCGACCGGCAATTCCCTTTTCGAGGCCGTGGCGGGAATTGAACCCGCGTACATCGCTTTGCAGACGATTCCCTGAGCCACTCGGGCACACGGCCAGTGAATTCAGGATGGCGGATGGCCCGTGCGGGGTCAATGACGTTGTGTAAATTCTGTATGGCAAGGTGTGCTACCGTCGAAGTCGGTGGCTGATTTCCCCGCCACTCCGGACGAGCGCGTCGTACCCGGTGACGACAAGACGACGCAGTTCAGCGGCAATCCGGCCGCTGTGGACTGCGGAGGTACGGCCGTCATGGCTTGGCTCGTTCTGCTCGTCTCGGGTCTCCTGGAGACCGTCTGGGCGGTGGCCCTGGAATCGTCCAAGGGCTTCTCCCGCCTCGTTCCCAGCCTCGTCTTCGGCGTCGCGCTGCTGTTCAGCATGGGCGGGCTGGCCTATGCGATGCGCACCATCCCGATCGGCACCGGCTACGCGGTCTGGGTCGGCATCGGCGCGGTCGGCACCGCGCTCTACGGGATGGCCGTCCTGGGGGACGCGGTGACCGCGGCCCGGATCGGCTGTCTGCTGCTGATCGTCTGCGGCGTGGTGGGGCTCAAGGTGCTGCACTGACGCCCGCTCCGGGGCCGGTCCGGGGCCTGGTCCTAGGGCCTGCGACGGATCCGGTCAGGGACTCCGGTCAGGAGTCAACGGGGCAGTCGGCTCTTACGATGTCACGTATGACCACTGCCTCCCCCACCCCGGTCGACTCCCCCTCGATACCCTCCGGCCCCACACCCTCCGAGCCCGATTCCGGCGGCGGGGTCATGAGCGGCCGCTACCGGGCCCTGACGCTCGGGATCGTGTCGGTGGTCCTGGTGATCGCCTTCGAGGCGACCGCCGTCAACACCGCGATGCCGACCGCGGCCCGGCAGCTGGACGGTCTGGGGCTGTACGCCTTCGCCTTCTCCGGCTACTTCACCACCACGCTGTTCGCCCTGGTCGTCTCCGGCCAGTGGTGCGACCGGCGCGGCCCGCTGCAGCCGCTGTTCACCGGCATCGCGGTGTTCGGTGCGGGCCTGGTGGTGGCCGGGACGGCGCCGGGCATGTGGGTGTTCGTCGCCGGGCGGGCGATCCAGGGGCTGGGCGGCGGGCTGGTGATCGTCGCGCTCTACGTGGTGGTCGGCCGGGCCTACCCGGAGCGGCTGCGGCCGGCCGTGTTCGCCGCCTTCTCCTCGGCCTGGGTGCTGCCCTCGATCGTCGGGCCGCTGGTCTCCGGGGCCGTCACCCAGCACCTCGGCTGGCGCTGGGTGTTCCTGGCCGTGCCGGTGCTGATCCTGCTGCCGCTGGCCGTCATGGGCCCGGCCCTGGCCCGCTCCGAGCGGGAGCACCCGGTGCTCAAGGGCGCCGGGTTCGACCGCCGCCGCACCCTGCTGGCCGCGATGGCGGCGGTCGGCGCCGGCCTGTTGCAGTACGCCGGCCAGCGCCGGGACCTGGTCGGGCTGGTCCCCGGGATCGCCGGGGCGGCGCTGCTGGCGCCGGCCGTCCTGGGGCTGCTGCCGAAGCGGACCCTGCGGGCCGGGCGCGGGCTGCCGACGGTGATCCTGCTGCGCGGGCTGGCGGCCGGGGCCTTCCTCGGGGCCGAGGCCTTCGTCCCGCTGATGATGACCACCCAGCGCGACCTCTCGCCGACCCTGTCCGGGCTCACCCTGACCAGCGGCGGGCTCACCTGGGCGCTGGGCTCCTGGCTGCAGGGGCGCCCGGGGGCGGAACGCTACCGGGAGGCGATGATCCGGGGTGGCTTCGTGCTGACCGCGGTGGCGATCGCGGCCGCCGCGCTGGTGCTGGTCCCGGCGGTGCCGGCCTGGATGGCCTCGGTGGCCTGGGGCGTCGGCGGCATCGGGATGGGGCTGACGGTCGCGAGCGTCAGCGTGCTGATGATGAAGCTCTCCGCGCCGGAGGACGCCGGGGCCAACTCGGCCGCGCTGCAGATGAGCGACGCGCTGGGCAACGTGCTGCTGACCGGCCTGGCCGGGGTGCTGTTCGCGGCGCTGGGCGGCGGGTCGCTCGCCGCCGCCCACGAGGGCGCCGGGGCGGACGGCTCGCCCGGCGCCTTCGCGGTGATCCTGCTGGTGATGGCCGCGGTGGCGGCGCTGGGAGCGCTGCTCGCCGGCCGGGTCCGGGCCCGGGCCTGACCGGGGGTCAGGACGCGGTGGCGGTGGGGGAGGGGGTCGGCGGCGCCGCCGGGGTGCCGAGGAAGGCCTCCCAGCCGCCGGCCGGGGACTGGCCCGGTCCGAGGCCCTGCAGCTTGCGCAGCACCGCCGGGTCCTGGGCGTCCAGCCAGTCCACCAGTTGGCGGAAGGAGACCAGTCGGACCTCCGGCTTGCCCGCGATCGCCTTGAGCACGTCCTCGACGGCGTTCATGTAGATGCCGCCGTTCCACTCCTCGAAGTGGTTGCCGATGATGTACGGCGCCCGGTTGCTGTTGTAGGTGCGGTCGAAGCCCATCAGGTAGGAGTCCCGGGCCTGGGCCTGGAAGCCCGGGTAGAGCGCCGGGTCGGCCTTGGTGTTGGGGCCGCACTGGTTGAACATGATGTTGTAGTCCATCGACAGCACCTGGAAGGTGTGCCCGGGGAAGGGGATGGCCTGCAGCGGGAGGTCCCACAGTGCGCCGCCCTGGATCTTCTGCGGCCACACCTGGGTGCCGTTGCCGCTGCTGTCGTAACGCCAGCCGCGCTTGACGGCGGTGGGCAGCAGGTTGCGCTGGCCCTCCAGGCAGGGGGTGCGGCTGCCGATCAGCTCCTTGCGGTAGTCGAAGGGCAGGGCCGGCAGGTCGGTGAAGCCGGTGTTGGTGCGCCAGCTCGTCACGAACTCCATCGCCTGCTGGATCTCGCTCTCCCACTCCTCCGGGGACCACTGGCCGACGCCGGTGGCACCGCAGAAGTGGCCGTTGAAGTGGGTGCCGATCTCGTGGCCCTCCAGCCAGGCGGCGTGCACGTTCTCCAGGGTGTCGTGGATGTGCTGGTCGCTCAGGTAGCCGATCTCGGAGGCGCCGACCTTGTGCTGCGGCGGGCGGTAGAGGTCCTTCTTGGACTCCGGCAGCAGGTAGAGGCCGCTGAGGAAGAAGGTCATCGAGGCGTTGTGCTCCTGGGCCAGCCGGCGGAAGCGGGCGAACAGCCCGTTGTCGAGCTCGCCGGCGCCGTCCCAGGAGAAGACCACGAACTGCGGGGGCCGCTGGCCGGGCTGGAGCCGGTCCGGGACGGGCTGGTGGGGCTGGGGGCCGGTGTCGGAGGTGGAGCCGTCGCCGAGCAGGACGGCCTGCGGCTTCTGCGGGACCGCGGCCGGGGTGGCGCTCTGCCCGTCGCCCGCCGGGGTGGTCGCCGCCGCGCCGCCGTCCGTGTGCTCCCCGCCCCCGCCGGCCCGGTCGCTGCCGCAGCCCGCCGCCAGGGTGGCGGCGGTGGCCGCTCCGGCGGCCAGCAGGGTTCGGCGGGAGAGCGCGTCCATGGTGACTCCGTTCATCAGGCGTACGGCAGGAGTGCGGTGCTCGGCAGGCGTGCGGCCGGTGGCGTGCGTGCGGCGCGCTGCGCGCGGAAGGGCGGTCGGCCCGGAGGGGGGTGGAGCCCGTGACCGGGTCAGCATGGCATGTGGACCAGAACGGTCGAAGAGGCGCAGCGGACGGTCGTGATCGATCGCCCGATTGACGCAACCGAAAGGGCGGGCCAGAACGTCGAAGGTGTTCGGACGGGTGGGGGCGCCGCCCCCGAATACGGAACCGGAATGTCACGATCCGTGGCTGTCCGCCCACTCCACGCAGGATCGGGGCCGTCATCCCTGCCGATCGGCGGGTGCGGATACGACCGTCGTGAGGACGTGCCGCATGGTCCGATCCGATTGAATGAGTTCCCAGGAAACTCTCAGGAATGGGAGCCGGGCCGGCAGAAGGGAGCATCCGTGGGCGTCCAGCAGAGCAGCAGCCCCTGGCCGGGCACCCTGGCGGCCGGCGCCGCCCTCGTGCTCGGAGCCTGGCTGCTGCACGACGGCGGCTCGCCCGTGCTGCCGCCCGCGCCGAGCGGACAGTCGCAGTCGGGCTTCGCCCCGGTCTCCGTCGTCCCCCCGCTCGGCCCGTCCGCCCCGACCCGGATCCGCATCCCGGCCGTCCGCCTGGACGCCCCCGTCACCGAGCTGGGCCTGGACCCCGACGGTCACCTGCAGGCCCCGCCCGCGGCCGACCGCAACCTCGCGGGCTGGTACCGCGGCGGCGCCGCCCCCGGCCAGCGCGGCACCGCCATCCTGGCGGGGCACGTCGACAACAAGGCCGGTCCGGCCGTCTTCTACCATCTGGGAGCGCTCCGCCGGGGCGACCGGATCGAGATCGCCCGCGCCGACGGCGCCACCGCCGTCTACCAGCTCTACGCCATCGAAGTGCACGACCGAAAGGACTTCCCGGACGACCGGGTCTACCGCCAGGCCTCCGACGCACAGCTGCGGGTGATCACCTGCGGCGGCGCGTACAGCGAGGAACACGGCTACGACGGGAACGTCGTCGCCTACGGATTCCTGGCCGACACCACACCGCCGGGCAAAGCCGCATGACCACGCTCACCCTCGCCACCCGCTGGAACCCGATCGACTGGCCGCTCACCCACGGCCCGATCCCGAACGCCGTCTTCGTCGCCGGCTGGGCCGCGCTGTTCGCGCTCGCCGTCGGCCGCGGCCGCAGCTGGTGGCGGGTCCGCCTGCCCGCCGCGCTGATCACCGCGGCGGCCCTCAGCCTGCTGCTGGGCGTCGTCGTCGACGGCTGGTGGCACCCCTTCCCGGAGGGCACCCCCGAGTACGTCACCTGGTGGATAGCCGTCGCCCTGCTGGGCTTCTGCCTGGCGGGGTACCGGATGCGCCGGCTGTCCTGGCCGCGCCGGGGCCTGGCGCTCGGCCTCAGCGGGCTGGTCCTGCTGCTGGCCGCCTCCGAGGTGAACATCGGCTTCGGACAGTTCTCCAACGGCCGGATGATGCTGGCGCCGTGGCTGACCAAAACCAACGGGCTGGTCGCCTCGAAGGTGTCGCAGACCCTCTCCGCCCGGCCGGAGCAGGTGCTGGAGGACGTCTGGCAGCCCCCGGCGGGCCTGCCCGCGAAGGGCACCGTCTCGGTGGTGACGATCCCCGGCCTCACATCGGGTTTCAGGGCCCGCGACGCGTACGTCTACCTCCCGCCCGCCTACCAGGCCACCCCGCGGCCGCTGCTGCCGGTGCTCGTGATGCTCCCCGGCCAGCCCGGGTCGCCGGGGGACTGGGTGCTCTCCGGCCAGATCAACGAGGCGATGGACGCGTTCGCGGCCGAGCACCACGGGCTGGCGCCGATCGTGGTGATGCCCGACCACCTCGGCTCGACCTGGGCCAACACCCTCTGCTTCGACTCGAAGATCGCCAAGGCGCAGACCTACCTCGCGGTGGACGTCCCCCGGTGGGTCCACCACAATCTGCAGACCGCCACCGACCGCAAGGCCTGGGCGATCGGCGGAGCCTCGATGGGCGGCACCTGTGCCCTCCAGCTCGGGGTCAACGCGCCCGACGTGTACGGCAGCGTGCTCGACATGTCCGGGCAGGAGGAGCCCACCCTGGGCACCCGCGAGCAGACCGTCAAGGCCGCTTTCGGCGGCGACGAAAGCAAGTTCGAGGCAGTCGACCCCGCCCACGTGATGGCTCGTCGGAAGTTCCCGGACACCAGCGTGGCGATGGTCGTCGGCGAGCACGACGACGAGTTCCGGCCGCAGATGGAGAAGGTCTACCAGCGTGTACAGGAGGCCGGTATGAAGGCGAAGTTCGAGTTGATGCCGGGACGTCACGGCTGGGTCGTCTTCCGTCCGGGCATCGCTCGGCAGATCCCGTGGCTGGCCCAGCAGACCGGGCTGACCCGGTGATCGGCACCGCGTCGCGCGTCGCCAGGGGGCGGGAGCGCACGGAGGGGCGGGACGCGGAGGGCGCGCCGGCGCAGGACACCGACCTCGCCCCGGTCACCCCCACGCCGGAGGCCGGGCCGCAGCGGATCCGGCGGGCCGCCCGGGTGCTGCGCGACCGGCTGCGCTCCGCACCGCTGACCATGGCACTGCTCACCGGGCTCTGGGCGCTCGGCGCGGCCACCGGCAGCCTGTCCGGCGGGCCGTCCCGGCGGCTGCTCGCCAGTGTCGGCGTCGGCCTGCCCACCCTCGGCGAGGGCCACTGGTGGACGCCGGTCAGCTCGATGCTCTGGTCCTCGGGGATCGGCTCGTACGTCTTCACCAGCCTGCTGCTGCTCCTGGTCGGCCCGGCCGCCGAGCACCGGTTCGGCCGGCTGCGCACCCTCGCGCTGCTGGTCGGCGGGCAGGTGGCCGGCACCCTGCTGGGCACCGGGCTGGTCGCGTTCGGCTCCTCGGCCGGGGAGCAGTGGACCGCCTCGGTGGCCGACCAGACCTCGGTCGGGCCCGCCGTCGGCCTGTTCGCCCTGGCCGGGGTGCTCGGCTACCGGCTCACCGTGCTCTGGCGCCGCCGGCTGCACCTGCTGGTGCTGCTCGTCCCGCTGGTCATGACCCTGTACGTCGGCCACCTGCAGAGCGTCCAGCGCTGCGCGGGCGCGCTGTTCGGCCTCGGCCTGGGCGCGCTGCTCAGCCGCGGCCGGCCGTACCTGCGCACCCACCGCTCCTCGCACGGCGAGACCCGGGTGCTGGTCGCGCTCTGCCTGGTCGCCGCCGCCTGCGGACCGCTGATCGCCTCGCTGTACGACAACGCCAGCGGGCCGTTCAACACCTTCTCGGAGCTGTACTTCTCGCACCGGCTCAGCCCCGACGAGGTGGCCGACTTCTGCTCCGTCTCGGTGCACGACTGCGCCCGGGCGCACGCCGTCGAGCGGATCTTCGACACCCCCGCCCGGCTGATGGCCGCGCTGTTCCCGGCCCTGCTGCTGGTGCTCGCCGAGGGGCTGCGCCGGGGCCTGCGGTTCGCCTGGCGGATCAGCGTCGCCACCGAGGTGCTCTGGGCCGCGCTGCTGGCCTGGCTGTACTTCGAGGCCGGGCCGGTCAGCGGGGACGCGGTGCAGTACTTCGTCGAGGCGATGCTGCTGCCGCTGCTGACCACCGTCCTGCTGCTGGCCACCCGGCAGCGGTTCCGGCTGCGGCTCACCGGCCGGGCGGTGGGCCGGCTGGCCGTCGTCGTCGGCGGGGCCGCGCTGGCCGCCGCGGCGGCGTACGTGGGCATCGGGCGGCTGGTGGCAGGACAGTTCGAACCGGGCGCCGGTCTGCGCGGGCTGGTGAGCGGGCTGCCCGCCCAGTTCCTCCCGCCCGCGTACAACGACCTGCTGCCGGACTACCCGATAGCGGTCGGCCCGGTGGCGCTCTTCCTGGAGACCTACTGCGGACTGGCGTTCTGGATCGTCGCGCTGCTCGCCCTGCTGTCGGCGTTCCGCCGGCCGGTGCTGCACACCGACACGGCGGCGGCCGCCCGGGCCAGGGCGCTGCTCGCCGAGCACGGCGGCGGGACGCTGTCCTTCATCACCACCTGGGACGGCAACCACTACTGGTTCGACGAGCGGGGCCGCGCGGCCGTCGCCTACCGGGTGGTCGGCACCGTGGCGCTGACCACCGGTGACCCCTTCGGCGCCCCGGAGGAGCGGGCCCGGGCGGTGGCCGGATTCGCCCGCTACTGCGACGCCCGCGGCTGGACGCCGTGCTTCTACAGCGTCTGCGCCGACACCAGGGCGGCGGCCGCGCAGCTGGGCTGGCGCTCGGTGCAGGTCGCCGAGGACACCGTGGTGCCGCTGCCCGAGCTGGCCTTCACCGGCCGCAAGTGGCAGGACATCCGCACCGCCCTGAACAAGGCCGGCAAGCAGGGCATCACCGCGGAGTGGTGGACCTACCAGGAGGCGCCGCTCGCGCTGCGCGACCAGATCCGGGCGATCTCCGAGGAGTGGGTCTCCGAGAAGGGCCTGCCCGAGATGGGCTTCACGCTCGGCGGGCTGGAGGAGCTCGACGACCCGGACGTACGGGTGCTGATCGCGGTCGACCAGGACCGGGTGGTGCACGGGCTCACCAGCTGGATGCCGGTGTACGAGGACGGCGTGCCGGTCGGCTGGACGCTGGACTTCATGCGGCGGCGCTCGGACGGCTTCCGCGGCGTGAACGAGTTCCTGATCGCCTCGGCCGCGCTCGGCTTCAAGGGCGAGGGCGCCCGCTTCCTGTCGCTGTCCGGGGCACCGCTGGCCCGCGCCCGGCAGGACGAGGAGCCGGCCGGCCTGCAGCGGATGCTGGACTGGATGGGCCGGGTGCTGGAGCCGGTGTACGGCTTCCGCTCGCTGCTGGCGTTCAAGGCGAAGTTCCAGCCGGAGTACCGGCCGATGTACATGGCCTACCCCGACCCGGCGGCACTGCCCGGCATCACCAGGGCGATCGGCAAGGCCTACCTGCCGCACCTCACGGCGGCGCAGGGGGTCCGGCTGATGCGCAAGCTGTCCGGCTGAACCACCAGCTCCCTCTCCCGCTCCCGGACGCCGGGCGCGCCCCCTCACCCGAGCAGCTGGGCGAGCGCGCGGTCGGCGTCCAGGTGCAGGTGCTCCTCGCCCTCGGGCACGACCAGCCGGCTGCGCCACAGGAACCGGCGCAGGTCGGTGCTGTCGAACTGGAGCAGCGCGGTGCCCTCCGGGGCCCGCAGCTCGACCATGGTGCGCCGGCCGAGCGCGGGCCGGACGTGGACGTCGCCGACACCGGCCGGCAGCTCCAGGCCGGACGAGAGCAGCTGGCGGGCGAACACCCAGACGATGTCCTCACCGGACCGGTCGTCCACGACCTCGTCCAGCGAGAACTCGGCCGGGAAGGCCATCCGGACCGCGAACGGGTCCTCCGGCAGGTACGAGAGGACCACGCGCAGCCGGGCGGAGCGGTGCGGGGAGAGGATCAGGCGGGCCTGGACGGTCTCTTCGACGGAGGCGTACAAGGGGGGTCCCTTCGTTCGGTGCGGGCCGCCCGACGGCAGGTGGGGTTGGGGCGGCCTCACCCTGGTGAGAGTCCCGGGGACAGCGGGGATTACCCGGTTCCACGGGTCATCCTACGTGACCTGCGTCACATCGATTTCCGGCCGCCCGGGCCCGGCGCGGGGCCGGGATGGGAGGCCCCGACGGCCCCGGGCCGGTAGGCTGGGCGGGTTGTCCGATCGCCGCCCGACCGCGGGACGGGGCCGCAATACCGCCTCTGACCTGCGATGATCCCTCCTCGGAGACCGTGAGTACTGCCGCCGCCTCCTCGATGCCGCTGTTCTCCGACGTACCGGAGCAGCAGGACCCCGTCCGGGCCGTCGGCCACGCCGCGCCCGCCTCCTCCCACCACCTCTCCCCGGCCTTCCCCGGCCGCGCCCCCTGGGGCACCGCGGGCAAGCTGCGGGCCTGGCAGCAGGGTGCGCTGGACAAGTACATCGAGACCCAGCCGCGCGACTTCCTCGCGGTCGCCACCCCGGGCGCAGGCAAGACCACCTTCGCCCTCACCCTGGCCTCGTACCTGCTGCACAACCACCTGGTGCAGCAGGTGACGGTCGTCGCACCGACCGAGCACCTGAAGAAGCAGTGGGCCGAGGCCGCGGCGCGGATAGGCATCCGGCTGGACCCGGCGTACTCCTCCGGCCCGCTCTCCCGGGACTACCACGGCATCGTGGTCACCTACGCGGGCGTCGGGGTCAACCCGATGCTGCACCGGAACCGGACCGAGGCCCGCAAGACCCTCGTGATCATGGACGAGATCCACCACGCCGGTGACTCCAAGTCCTGGGGCGAGGCCTGCTTCGAGGCCTTCGAACCGGCCACCCGCCGACTGGCGCTGACCGGGACGCCGTTCCGCTCCGACACCAACCCGATCCCCTTCGTGGCCTACGACGCGGGCAGCGACGGGATCCGCAAGTCCATCGCCGACTACACCTACGGCTACGGGCACGCGCTCGCCGACCACGTCGTCCGCCCGGTGATCTTCCTCAGCTACAGCGGCAACATGCGCTGGCGCACCAAGTCCGGCGACGAGCTGGAGGCCCGGCTCGGCGAGCCGATGACCAAGGACCTGATCGCCCAGGCCTGGCGCACCGCGCTGTCCCCGCAGGGCGAGTGGATCCCCTCCGTCCTCCAGGCCGCCGACCGGCGCCTCACCGAGGTCCGCAAGGCGATCCCGGACGCCGGCGGCCTGGTGATCGCCACCGACCAGAACGTGGCCCGCGCCTACGCCAAGATGCTGCGCGAGATCAGCGGCGAGAAGGTCACCCTGGTCCTCTCCGACGAGGCCGAGGCCTCGAAGCGGATCTCCGACTACGCCGAGGGCACCTCGCGCTGGATGGTCGCCGTCCGCATGGTGTCCGAGGGCGTCGACGTGCCCCGGCTGTGCGTCGGGGTCTACGCCACCTCGATCTCCACCCCGCTGTTCTTCGCCCAGGCCGTCGGCCGCTTCGTGCGCGCCCGCAAGCGCGGCGAGACCGCCTCGGTGTTCCTGCCCACCATCCCGATGCTGCTGGGCTTCGCCAACGAGATGGAGCTCCAGCGCGACCACGTGCTGGACCGGCCGAAGAAGGAGGGCGACGGCCTCTTCGACGAGGAGGACCGGCTGCTCGCCGAGGCCGAGCGCGCCAACGACGGGCCGGACGGCGCGGGCGGCGAGGAGTTCTCCTACGAGGCGCTGGGCTCCGAGGCGGTCTTCGACCGGGTGCTCTACAACGCCATGGAATTCGGCATGCAGGCCCACCCGGGGAGCGAGGAGGAGGAGGACTACCTCGGCATCCCGGGCCTGCTGGAGCCGGACCAGGTGCAGATGCTGCTGCAGAAGCGCCAGCACCGGCAGATCCAGCGCAGCAAGACCAAGCCCGCCGAGGAGGCCGACCTGCTGGAGCTGCCGGCCGAGCAGCGGCCGGTGGTCACCCACCAGGAGCTGCGGGAGCTGCGCAAGGAGCTGAACGCGCTGGTCGCCGCCTGGCACCACCGCACCAACCAGCCGCACGGCACGGTCCACAACGAGCTGCGCCGCCAGTGCGGCGGGCCGCTGACCGCCCAGGCCACCGCCAACCAGCTGAAGGCGCGGATCGCCAAGATCCGGGAGTGGGCGAAGTAGCGAACCGCAGTAACGGTCCGGCAGGCGGGTCCGGTTCGGCCGCGGCCGAACCGGACCCGCCCCCGTTCCGCCGGGAGTGTCCGGACATCGGACCGGAGGCGGGCCGAGGCCCCGGCCGGGGCGGTGGATCGACGGGGTTTGTCCGGAATTCCCGGCGGCGGCGATGACGATCACGACCGAATTTTGGACAACCACTTCCGTCGCGGGAATTCCTTCACTACCTTTCCCCCACGCTCTTCCGCCGGGCAACCCCCGCGGGACGGGCTCCGCAGGACCGTGCGGTCGTCAAGGACGACACCGCGCGGCCCGAGCGCGGCCACCCCCACCTGCGCGCGACACCGACCTCCTGGCTCGGCGCCGCACGCCCCGCGAGCGCCGCGGAAAGGACTGCCCGTCGTGACAGCCGAGACCTCCCAGACGTTGGACCGCGGCGTCCGCGTCCTCAAACTCCTCGCCGACTCCGAGCGCGGGCTCACCGTCACCGAGCTGGCCGCCCGGCTGGCCGTCAACCGCACCGTGGTCTACCGGCTGCTCGCCACCCTGGAGCAGCACGGCCTGGTCCGCCGCGACATCGGCGGCCGCGCCCGGGTTGGCCTCGGCGTGCTGCGACTGGCCCACCGGGTGCACCCGCTGCTGCGCGAGGCCGCCCTGCCCGCCCTGCGCAGCCTCGCCGAGGACCTCGGCGCCACCGCCCACCTGACCCTGGTGGACGGCAGCGAGGCGCTGGCCGTCGCGGTGGTCGAGCCCAGCTGGACCGACTTCCACGTCGCCTACCGCACCGGCCTGCGGCACCCGCTCGGCGAGAGCGCGGCCGGCCGGGCGATCCTGGAGGCCCGCACCTTCCCCAGTCAGCGCCGGCCCGAACAGGGCTTCGTCATCACCCGTGCGGAGGAGCAGTCCGGGGCCAGCGGGGCCGCCGCCGCGCTGCTCGGGCTGAGCGGCATCGAGGGCAGCGTCGGCGTGGTGATGCTCAACGGGCTGGTGCCCGAGCGGGTCGGCCCCCGGGTGGTGGAGGCGGCCACCGAGGTGGCCGACGCCCTGCGGTAGCGCCCGCCCGGGGGTCGGAGCGCGCGGAGGCGAGCGGGCGAATCACAGAGGGGGGCCGGGTGTGTTTGGATTCCCCTTGTGTCCGACACCAAGCTGCCCAAGGCCCTCCCCTCCCCGCGGACCCGCTCGCTCGCGCTCTGCGGCGTCCTGGTCTCCGCGCTGTTCGGCGTGGCGGCCTTCGTCCCGCTGCCGTACACGATCACCTGGCCGGGCCTGACCGCGGACACCCTCGGCAGCTACCAGGACCGGCCGGTGCTCACCATCACCGGGGCGCCGCTGCGCACCACCTCGGGCGAGCTGCGGATGGTCACCATCTCGGCCACCAACCCGGGGCAGCGGACCACGTTCTGGCGGGCGATGCAGGCCTGGTTCGACCCGAAGGAGGCCGTCCGGCCGACCGAGACGGTCTACCCGCAGAGCAACCCGGCCAAGGCCGAGGAGGTGACGGCCCAGCAGATGGCCGAGTCCCAGGACAGCGCCACCACGGCCGCGCTCGGCTACCTCCACCTCTCGCCGGCCCAGGTGAAGGTCAAGGTCGACCTCGGTGACGTGGGCGGCCCGAGCGCCGGACAGATGCTGGCGCTGGGCATCGTCGACAAGCTCGCCGGCGACGGCAAGGGCGGCGACCTCACCGGCGGGCTCAGGATCGCCGGCACCGGCACCATCGACAACGACGGCACGGTCGGTCCGGTGGGCGGCGTCCCGCTGAAGACCCAGGCCGCGGCCCGGGACGGCGCGACGGTGTTCCTGCTCCCCAAGGAGGAGTGCACGGACGCCAAGGTGAACACCCCCAAGACGCTGCGGCTGGTGCCGGTGGGCACGCTCGCCGAGTCGGTCGCGGCGCTGGACGCGCTGAAGAGCGGCGGCAGCGTCCCCAGCTGCTGACCGGGCGGGCGTTCCGGACCGGGCGTTCCGGACCGGGCGTTCCGGACCGGGGCGCCCTACTCGGCGGCCGCCTGGTCCACCAGCGGCAGGATCCGGTACGGCACCGGGTTCTCCAGCACGATCGCGGTGGAGGAGCGGACGATCCCGTCGAAGCCCACCACCCGGTCGATCACCCGCTGGAGGTCCGCGTTGGAGCGGGCCACGATCCGCACCAGCATGTCGCCGATCCCCGTGATGGTGTGCAGCTCCAGCACCTCCGGCACCCGCGCCAGGTGCGCGCGCACGTCCGCGCCCTGGCCCTGGGAGATCTCCAGGGTGGCGAAGGCCGTCACCGGGTAGCCGATCGCCGCCGGGTCCACCTCCGGGCCGAACCCGCTGATCACCCCCTTGGCCTGCAGCCGGTCCAGCCGGGCCTGCACGGTGCCGCGGGCGACCTGGAGCCGGCGCGAGCACTCCAGCACACCGATCCGGGGCTCCTCCGCGAGCAGTCGGATCAGCCGGCCGTCCAGGGCGTCGATGGTGTCGTTCTGGGTGGCCTGGGTGGCCTGGGTGGCCTGGGTGGCCTGGGTGGCCTGGCCGGTCGGGGCGTTCTGCGGGCCGGACGGGCCGGACGGTTCCTGGGAGTTGGGGGAGCCGGGGGAGCTGGGGGCGTGGGCGGGGGGCATCGCGGCTCGGTCCTCCGGTGGGCATTCTGTACAGCGGCGCCGTCGATTCTCCCGCTCCGGGGCGCAGCTTGACCAGGATGAAACGGAACAGTTGCACGGCGGCCGGCCCGGCGCCACCCTCCAGCCACGATCCCGTGCCCCGGGCCCCACCCCGGTACGGGGGCGGTACCTGCCGGGGGGCCCTTCGCCGGGTGGTGACCGCGGCGCGGTGGGGCGCGGGCCGTGGTGGGTCAGCGGATCGCCGTCTCAACGATCGGCGGGTGGCCGTTCCAGGAGACGAAGACCGAGTTGGCCTGGTTGTCCTTGGTGAAGTCCACCCGCATCCACTGGTCGCCGTTCCAGACCTGCATCTGCCAGCCCGGGTCCGGGGTGGCGGAGACCAGTGAGGCGTTGTCGGCGCGGATGTCCAGGGCGACCCGGCCGCCGGGGATCGGGTAGCTCTTCACCGTGGACGTGGTGGCGGTGGTGGGCTTCCTGGTCGGCGGGGCGGTCGGGGTGCCGGCCGGGGCGTGCGCGGCGGTGGCGCCCGCGGTCGGGGTCGGGGCCGTGGTCGGGGTCGTGCTCGGGGAGCCCGGCGGGGCCGGGGTGTCGGTGGTCGGCGGGCGGCCGGGGGCGGCGGTCACGCCGAACGGGGTGCCGTCGGCCTTCGGGGAGGGCAGCGGCAGCGCGGTGGGCCGCTCGGACGCGGCTCCGGCGAGCACGGCGTGCACACCGAGCCAGGACAGCGCCACCGCCGCCCCGGTGGCGGCCGCCCAGGCACAGAGCTGCACCAGTCCGTTCCGCATCGTCCGCACATCCTGCCGTATTTCCCGGTGGCCGGGGACGGGCACCCTGAGCCCCTCCCCGGCCGGGGAGTTGCCCACCGTCCGGAGCGCGTGCGGAGCCCGTCCGGAGCCTGTCCGGACCCACCCCCGAGGTACAGACCACTGCCCGCCGATGGCGTACCGTGCAGGGCCATGGCAACAGTGCTCGTGGTCGAGGACGACCCCTTCGTACGTTCCGCACTCATCCGCCACCTGACCGACACCGGTCACGCGGTCCGCAGTGTGGGCACGGCCCTGGAGGCGCTGCGGGAGGTCGCCCAGGTCGGCTGCGACCTGGTGATCCTCGACCTGGGCCTGCCCGACCTGGACGGCAGCGAGGTGCTCAAGATGATCCGGGGGCTGACCAACGTCCCGGTGATCATCTCGACCGCGCGGGACGACGAGGCCGAGATCGTCCGGCTGCTCAACGACGGCGCCGACGACTACCTGGTGAAACCTTTCTCCGGGGAGCACCTGAGCGCCCGGATGGCCGCCGTGCTGCGCCGCCTCGGCAGCGGCGCCGCGCCCGTCGCCCAGGTGCTGCGGGTCGGCGGACTGGCCATCGACGTCCAGCGGCGCGAGGCCGTCCTGGACGGGCGGCTGCTCGACCTGACCCGCCGTGAGTTCGACCTGCTGGCCTTCCTGGCCGCCCGGCCCGGCGTGGTCGTGCCGCGCAAGGAGATCCTCGCCGAGGTCTGGCAGCAGACCTACGGGGGCGACCAGACCATCGACGTGCACCTCTCCTGGCTGCGCCGCAAGCTCGGCGAGACCGCCTCCAGCCCCCGCTACCTGCACACCGTCCGGGGCGTCGGAGTCCGGCTGGAGGCGGCCGCGGACCCCGCGGGCCCGGCGGAGCACCGGACATGAAGCGGTTCGCGCACTCGCTCCGCTGGGCCCTGATCAAAGCCGCGGTGGCCGGGACCACCATGGTCGCGCTGGCCTTCCTCATCCCGCTCGGCCTGATGGTCCAACAGACCGCCCGGGAGCGGGCGTTCACCGCCGCCGAGCGGCAGGCCGCAGCGCTCGGCCCGGCCCTGGCGATCACCACCGACCAGGACGCCATCAACCGGGCGCTGGCCAGCACCGACGCGGGGGCCCAGGGGCGGATGGCGGTGCACCTGCCGGTGCCCGCCGGGGCGCCGGCCGCCGGGGACTCCGCGGCGCCGGGCGGCCCGACCATCGGGGACGGGCGCGCCGCGGCAGCGGACGTGGCCACGGCCGGCGGCCAGGGCCGGGCCTTCACCGTCGCGGTGCCCGGCGGCTACGCGCTGCTCCAGCCGGTCGCGGTGGACACCGGGCGGACCGCCGTGGTCGAGGTGTTCGTCGCCGAGAGCGACCTCACCCGGGGCGTCTCCACCGCCTGGCTGGTGCTCTCCGCGGTCGCGCTCGGCCTGGTCGCCCTCTCGGTGCTGGTCGCCGACCGGATGGGCGGCCGGATCGTCGCCTCCGCCCGTCGGCTCGCCACCGCCGCCCGCTCGCTCGGCGCCGGGAACCTCGCGGTGCGCGTCCCGGTGGCGGGCAAGCAGGTCGACGGCAGCCCCGAGGAACTGCGCGAAGCCGCCCACGCGTTCAATGCGATGGCCGACCGGGTCGTCCAACTCCTGGCAGCCGAGAGGGAGTTGGCCGCCGACCTGTCGCACCGGTTGCGCACCCCGCTGACCGTGCTGCGACTCAACGCCGCCTCGCTCGGCGACGGCGACGCGGCCGACGCAACCCGGCACGCGGTGGCCCAACTGGAGCGCGAGGTCGACCAGATCATCCGCTCCGCCCGCCGCGCCCCCGAGGACGCGCCCGCCGTCGCGGTCGGCTGCGACGCCGCCGAGGTGATCCGCGAACGGGTCGGCTTCTGGTCCGCGCTGGCCGAGGACGAGGGCCGCCGCTGGCAACTGGCCGGCGCCGAACGCGCCGCACCCGTCCCCGTCCAGCGCGGCGACCTGGCCGCCGCCGTCGACGCCCTGCTCGGCAACGTCTTCCGGCACACCGCCGTCGGCACCGCCTTCTCGGTGGACGTGCTGGCCACCGACGCCTCGGTGATCGTGCTGGTCGGCGACGCAGGCCCCGGCTACAGCGACCCGGCCGCTGCCCTCAAGCGCGGCGAGGGCCACGGCGGGGAGGGCTCCACCGGCCTCGGACTGGACATCGTCCGCAAGCTCGCCGAGTCCACCGGCGGGGACCTGGCGCTCGGCCGCTCCGCCGTGCTCGGCGGCGCGGAGACCCGGCTTCGGCTGCGCACCCGCCCGGCGGAGGGCCTGCCCGCCCGGGCCGGCCGGCGGCGGGCGCGGGGCGCGCTGTTCCCGAGGTGACGGCGGTGGTGGTGACGGCGGGTCGGGAGCTGACGCCGGCTCTCCCGTTCGGAGCTCTTCCTTAACTGCGGCCTAAGGGACCTTCACCCCTCGCTCAGCCCGCGACCCGCGGCCCCCGGGCACGGCTAGCGTCGGTCGCGCCGGTCACCCGACCGAGCCGGGCCGGCCGCCCGGGACGTCCCCGCGCACCCCTGCGCGGCCCGTCCGGACGAAGGTCGACCGTAGGCACCGGCAACGGTGCCGACCGCAGGCACCCGCGGAGGTAACGCGCCATGACCACCCGACCCACCCGCCGTTCCGGCCACCGCAGGCGCAGCCGCAAGGGGACGATCATCGGGGCCTCGGCGGTCGTCGCCGCACTGGTCGCGGGCGGGGCCGTGGCACTCGCCTCCTCGGCCAGCGCCGCCTCGCTCGGCGCCGTCTACAGCCGGACCAGCAGCTGGGACTCCGGTTACACCGGCCAGTACCTGGTCACCAATCCGGCCGCCGACCCGATCGACGGCTGGACGCTCAGCTTCGACCTGCCGGCCGGCGCGAAGATCGACTCGCTCTGGAACGCCACCTTCACCGTCGACGGGCAGCACGTCACCGTCAAGCCGGAGGCCTGGAGCAAGCGACTGGACCCCGGGAAGAGCGTGGTGGTCGGCTTCGTCGCCCAGGGCGCCGGAGCGGCCCAGGCCGAGCCCGGGAACTGCCTCATCGACAACGCCTCCTGCAAGGCCGGCGAAGGCCCCGCGCCCACCCCGTCCGGGCGGCCGACCACCACCCCCACGGCCACGCCCACCGGCCCGGCCTCGCCCACCGCGACCGCCACGGCCACGGCCACCCCGACCGCCACCGCCACCGCGACCACGAGGCCGCCCACCCCCACCCCGACCGCCACCCCCACGGCGACCGGTGTGCCCGTACCCCCGGCCGGCGCGGGGGGCGGCTTCGCCCCGTACGTCGACACCTCGCTCTACCCGCCCTACGACCTGGCCGCCACCGCCAAGGCCACCGGGGTGAAGAACTTCAACCTCGCCTTCGTGGTCTCCGGCGGCGGCTGCGAGCCCAAGTGGGGCGGGGTGAGCGACCTGTCCGCCGACGCGGTGGCCGCCCAGATCGGCGCACTGCGTGCGATCGGCGGCGACGTCCGGGTCTCCTTCGGCGGTGCCAACGGCAGCGAGCTGGCGCTCGCCTGCGGTTCGGCCGCCGACCTGGCCGCCGCGTACGGCAAGGTGATCGACGCGTACGGCGTGACCAGGCTCGACTTCGACGTCGAGGGCGGCGCGATCGCCGACGCCGCCGCCAACACCCGACGGGCCCAGGCCGTCGCGCAGCTCCAGCGCGACGCCGCCGCCAAGGGCAAGCCCCTCGACGTCTCCTTCACTCTGCCCGCGCTGCCCTCCGGCCTGACCCAGGACGGCGTCGACCTGGTCGCCGGGGCCAAGGCCGCCGGCGTCGCGATCGGCGCCGTCAACATCATGGCGATGGACTTCGGCGACGGCGTCGCCCCCGACCCGCAGGGGCGGATGGGCACCTACGCGATCGCCGCGGCCACTGCCACCCAGGCCCAGGTCAAGAGTGTGCTGGGGCTGGACGATGCGGCCGCCTGGCGCAAGGTCGCGGTCACCCCGATGATCGGCGTCAACGACGTCGCCAGCGAGGTCTTCACGGTGGCCGACGCCAAGCAGCTCGCCGACTTCGCGGCCGGCAAGCACCTCGCCTGGCTGGCCATGTGGTCCGGCACCCGGGACAAGGCCTGCGACGGCGGCGCCAAGGCCTACGCGGACGCCGGCTGCAGCAGCATCGTCCAGCAGCCGCTGGACTTCACCCGGGTTCTCGGCGGCTACACCGGCTGAGGCGCCGCCTCCCGGTGTGACCGGGCTTCCGACCGGGCCTCCTGGCGGCTCTGTTCGGGACCCCTGACCGCCCCGACCGGGCCTCCCGGCCGCCCCGACCGGGCCTCCTGACCGCCCCGACCGCCCGTGCTCAGCCCGCAGCCGAGCACGGTCGGTCGGGGCATCCTCATCACTTTGCGTAGTCGATCGTGCCCAGGACGGGATCGGTCGCATCCGGTATCGTCGCTGGTTGGCCGAGCGGTGGACGGAGTGGACAGTGACAGCGGTGCAAGACGAGCGCAGCCCGGTGCGGGCCGTAACCGACCCGTCGCCCGCCCCCCTGTCGGACCGGCTGCGCGTCGCGCTGGGTGCCCCCGTGCGTGCACTGCGTGAGGCCCCCCGCCGTCCGATGCTGGTCGCCTCGTCCTTGGCGTTGCTGTCGCTGGTCGTGTACGCAGTGGTCCGCCACTTCGTCCACACCTCGATGGTCGACATGATCGTCTACCGGGCCGAGGGCGCGGCCGTCGCCAACGGCACCGACCTGTACGGGCTTCGCGTCACCGAGTGGAACCTCCCCGCGACCTACCCGCCGTTCGCGGCCATGCTGTTCGTCCCGACCACGTGGTTCCCGATCCCCGTCCTCCGGGTGGTGATCACTCTCGGCAACCTCGGACTGCTCGCCCTGCTGGCCCACCTGTCCTTCAAGCTGGTCGGCTGGCCGCGCCGCGAGCTCCGGCCGATCGGTGTGGTGCTGATCACCGGCTTCGGCGTCTGGCTCGAACCGGTCTTCACCACGCTCCGCTACGGCCAGATCAACCTTGCGCTCGCCTGCCTGATCCTCTGGGACCTCACCCGGTCCGACGGCCGCCGCAGCAAGGGCGTCGCGATCGGCATCGCCGCCGGCATCAAGCTCACCCCCGGCCTGTTCGCCGTCTACCTGCTGATCACCGGCCGGGTCCGGGCCGCCTTCATGGCCGGCCTCACCTTCCTCGGCACCTTCCTGCTCGGCGCGCTCTTCCTGCCCGACGCCACCTGGGGCTTCTGGACCAAGTACCTCTACGACTCCTCCCGGGTCGGCAAGACCGAGATCGTCGACAACCAGTCGCTGCGCGGCGCCTTCGCCCGCCTGCTGCACAGCGCCGACCCCGGCTTCCTCGCCACCCTCGGGGCCGGCCTGGTCGCGCTGGCCGGACTCGCCGTCGCCGCCTGGGCCGTCCGCAGCGGCCGCTGGCTGCCCCGGGCCGAGGCCTGGGGCGTCTGCGTCACCGCCGTCACGGCCGTGCTGATCTCGCCGATCAGCTGGACCCACCACTGGGTCTGGTGCGTCCCGGTGCTGGTGCTGCTCGCCGCCGAGGCCTCCGTCGAGCACGCCCGCCCGGCCGGCGTCCGCCGACTGCGCTGGCGGGCCGCGTTCTGGGCCACCCTGCTGGCCTTCCTGTCCTTCGCGATGTGGGCCGCCAAGCCGCTCGGCGCGGCCGTGCTCCACATGTCACCGCTGCGCCAGCTGCCCACCTCGATCTATCCGTGGGTCGGACTCTGCTTCCTGCTCGTCGCCGCCGTCCGGATAAGGGCACGGCGACGCTCCGCCGGCGCCCCGCTGGTCCGGCTGCCCGGACAGCGCGACGGCGGCGGCCCGGACGCCACCCGCGGTCGTCAGCAGGCCCCCGCGGCCCGCTGAGCCGGCGGGGGCGCCGTCGCTGCTTCTGCTCGTCTGCTTGCCCTGCTCCTGCTCCTGCTCCTGCTCCTGCGCGTGCTGGTGCTGGTGCTGTTGGACGGTCCAGTGCACGCTGCGGCGCACGACCCGCACGCCTACGCGAGCAGCTCGGCGAGCGAGCCGTCCATGTCGAGGGCGGCCAGCTCGCTGCCCGGCGGCACCAGTCGGTGCGCCCGCTCCAGCCAGGCCGCGACGACCGGCAGCGGCGCCTCCAACAGCGCGTCCCCGGCGGGCGAGCTCAGCGCCATGCACAGCACGCTGCGCCGGCCCGAGCGGGTCGGCCAGATCCGCACGTCGCCCTGGCCGCACGGGCGGAAGGTGCCCTCGACCAGCAACTCGCGGGCGAACACCCAGGTCACCGGGGAGCCGGTGTCCAGGTGGAAGGTGATGTACACGGCGTACGGGTCGTGGCTGCCGTAGGTCAGCCGGGCCGGGACGGGGACGCTGTGCTCCGGGGAGAGCACCAGGTTCAGCTCCAGCTCGTGCTCCACGACGCTGACGGGGCGGTCCATGATCGTCTTCCTCTCTGCCTTCGGTTCGTGCCCGCTTCCGGGCCCTGTGACCTTTGAGAGGGCGGTCCGCGCAGGTTCTTACACACGTTTCCGGGATTTCTCCGGAAAGTTCTGTGCGAGGTGGTGAAACGCCGGTGCTGCGGCGCGCGGGTGCCCGTCGCGCGCCCGGCGCCTTACCCCGGGAGGCCCTCCGGTGTCCGGGGAATCGCCAACTTCCCCATGGGCACTCCGGCGAGGTACTACCCTTTGTGACTGCCTGGCGACTGTCCGCCCTCGGTGTCGCCCCCACGCGTCCCGAGCGTCCCCGAGTGCCCCGAGTGCCCCGGGGTGTGCGCGGGCGGGCCGTGGCCGGGTGCGTTCGGCCCGACCTGTTCCGACGACGTTCCGATCGTTCGATCTGCCGAGGCCCGACCCGCCCCCCATCGGCTCTCGCCAGGACCCGACAGGACCCGACAGGAAAGAAGACCCCATGACGGACCGCCCCTTCGCCGCCGACGGCGGCCCGGCCGTCGCACCCGAGCCCGGCTACTACCCCGACCCCTCCATTCCCGGCTTCGTCCGGTACTGGGGCGGCTCCGCCTGGGTGCCGGGCACCAGCCGGCCCGCCCCCGTCCAGGGCGAGGTGCTGCAGCCGCCCCGGTACGCCACCAGGCGGCCCGTCCCCGACATCGCGGCGGCGCGGGCGGTGCCCCCGCCGGTGGTGCCGGTGCCGCAGGCGCGGTCGGAGTCGCCGGTGCCCGTGTCGGCCTCGTCGCCGTCGCCCGCGCTGGAGCTGCGGGAGGCGCGGGAGGCGCGGGACGGGCGGGAGGTTCCGGCGGCGGGGGACACCGGGCCGGTGTACCTGGACCAGACGACGGGCGGAGCGTCCTTCGTGGTCGGGCCGCGGGTCGCCGAGGTGATCGCCGGGCCGGTGTTCCGGCCCGGCGGGCCGGTGGCGGAGGAGACCCCCGGTGCGGGCGGGGCGCCAGGGCTGCCCGGGGACTCCGGCTGGCAGGCCGATCCGCGGGCGCAGCGGGGTCTGATGGAGACGGGCGGGGCGCCGCGCTGGGTGTCCTGGGGGGTGCTTCCGGGGGCGCTCGAAGAGGAAGAGGGGCGCGCGGAGGCGGAGCGCGCTGCGGTTGCCGTGGAGGTGGCGGTCGCCGTCGCACCCGCCATGGCGGGCACGGTCCGCGAGGTGGCGGCGCCGGTGGCCGGGGAGGCGACCGGGGGAGCGGTCGACGAGGTGGCCGCGCCCGGGGCGGTGCGCGGGCCCGCGCCGGCCCGTACGGCGGCTCCGACCGCCCCGACCCCGGTACGGGCTCCGGTCCCGGTCCCGGTCCCGGCCCCGGAGACCGTACCGGTCGCGGCCCCCGCCGGTGCGCTGCCCGTGGTGCGGCCGGCCCGGGAGTCCGCCGTGCGCCGCCGACCGGCACCCCCGGTGCCCGCCGGGTTGGGGCGGCGGCTGGCGGCCCGGGTGGTGGACACCGCGGTACTGCTGGTGGTCGCCGTCGCGGCCGGGGTCCCGCTCGGCAGCTCGGTCTCCGACCACCTCCAGCAGAAGCTCGACCAGGCCAAGATGGCCAGCGCCCTCACCCGCCGCCAGGTGCAGGTCTGGCTGGTCGACGACGTGGTGGTGGCCAAGGCGGCCGCCCTGCTCGCCATCCTGGTGTTCGTCAGCCTGGTCTACGAGGTGCTGCCGGTCGCCCGGACCGGCCAGACCTTCGGCAAGCGGCTGGCCCGGATCCGGGTGGTGGACGCCCACACCACCGGCGGCCGGACCCGGCTGAGCCTCGGCCGCTCGCTGCTGCGGTGGTTCGTCCGGCAGCTGGGCACGGTGCTGCTGCTCGGCCTCGTCTGGCCGGTGGTCGACCGTCCGGCGCGGCGCGGTTGGCAGGACCGGGCGGCCCGGACCAGGGTGGTCCGCAGCTGAGCCCGGCAAAACGGACAGAATGTCCCAAGTGCTGAGAATTCGCAATGTTCTACTCGGGGGATGAGCACCCACGACCCCTCAGGCCCCCAGCCGGAGGGGGGCGGTCAGCCCTCCTCCGACAAGCAGCCCCCCGCGCCGGGCGGCGGCACGCCGGACGGCGAACCGCCGCGCCCCACCCCGGCCGAAGCCCCGGCCGATGCCCCGGCCGATGCCCCGGCCGATGCTCCCGCCGACGCCACGTTCGGCACTCCGGCCGGAGGCCCCGGCGCCTACCAGGGAAGCTACGGTGGTGGGCCGACCCCCGGTCAGAACCCGTACGACCAGCCACCGCCCGGCCACGGCCCCGGCGCCGAACCGTACGGCGCCCCGGGCGGCGGCCCCGTCCCCGGCATGCCGCCGATCGGCACCTGGCCCAAGCGGATCGTCGCCCGGCTCCTCGACTACGTCCTGATGCAGGCCATCGCCATCATCGTCATCAGCCCCTTCGTCGACCTCAGCACCCGCGAGGGCGCGACCGAAGCCTTCTGGCTCGGCTGCGCCATCTACCTCGTCTACGAGGCCCTGATGCTCAGCCGGGACGGCCAGACCCTCGGCAAGAAGGCCATGAAGATCCGCGTCGCCATGCTGCTCGACGGCAACCCGCCCACCCAGTCCGCCGCCTGGACCAGGGCCGCCGTCTACATCCTCCCGGCCGTGCTCTGCTGCGCCGGCCTGTGGTGGATCGTCGACGGCCTGTTCGGCGTCTTCGACCAGCCCTACCGGCAGTGCCTCCACGACAAGGCCGCCAAGACCGTCGTGGTCACCACCGAGATCTGACCGCGGCAGCGGGACGACGGCGCCCGGCGGCGGATCAGCGCTGCCGGGCGTACTCGCGCCCGGCAGCGGCCGGGGAGGCCCCCGGCCGGCCCGCGACCGCCGACGGGCGGGGCGAGACCGACGCCGAGAGCACCGTCACCACGGTGCCGAGCGCCAGCGCGAACCCCACCAGCACCGCGACCTCCAGGACGCCCGAGGCGCCCGATACGGCCAGCAGTGCCACCGTGGTGGCGACGACGGTGAACGAGCCGAGGCAGAACTGGGCGGCGGACGGACGTGGCATGGCGGGGGTCCTTCGCACGTCGGGGGAAACGGGCGGGAAAGATGCCGGTGCCAGAAGTCCTACCCGGCAAGGGAGTTCGGCACGACCAGGCTAGCCCGCGAGGTCGGGGGCACAGGGGGCGCACGGGCTCACCCCGGGGTCGTCCGAGCCCCTCGGTACGGTGGAACCCGTCCGACACCACGCAGACCGGGGGAACCGACCGTGCCCATCCCCGCCGACTGGCCCACCTCCGAGGCCCAGGCGTTCGCCGAACAGGAACGACTGCGCCCGCTCGTCCGGGCCCAGGACGACGACACCCCGAACCGGCTCATCGCCGGAGTCGACGTCGCCTACGACGACGACCACGACCTCGTCGTCGCCGCGGCCGTCCTCCTCGACCGCGACACCCTGGACGTCGTCGAGGAAACCACCGCCGTCGGCCGGATCGCCTTCCCCTACGTCCCCGGACTGCTCGCCTTCCGCGAACTCCCCGCCGTCCTCGACGCGCTCGCCGCCCTCACCCGCACCCCCGACACCGTCGTCTGCGACGGCTACGGGCTCGCCCACCCCCGCCGCCTCGGCCTCGCCAGCCACCTCGGCGTCCTCACCGGGCTGCGCACCCTCGGCGTCGCCAAGACCCCCTTCACCTTCGACCACCACGACCCCGACGCCGGCCGCGGCTCCTGGACCCCCCTCACCGACCCCGCCACCGGCGAAGAGGTCGGCCGCGCGGTCCGCACCCAGCCCGGCGTCAAACCCGTCTACGTCTCCGTCGGCCACCGCATCGGCCTCGACACCGCCGTCCGCACCACCCTCGACCTCGCCCGCCGCTACCGCCAACCCGAGACCACCCGGCACGCCGACTCCCTCTGCCGCCGCGCCCTCGCCGAGGCCCTGCGCACCAGGACGCCCGCGAACTGACCGTGCACCGGGCGGGCTTCCGGCCCGGTGTGTTAGACATGAGACACCGGGGCCCGGGCCCCGAACGCCAGGAACGGACGCACGGGGGGCGCCGCAATGGGAACAGGGACCGGCTCGACCGGCGGAGCCAACCAGGGCTACCGGGTCGAGATCGAGCAACTGCGCACCTTCGCCGGCCAAGTACGGCTGCTGCTCAAGGAATTCGAGAAGGACGCCAACGGCAACACCGCCCACGGGCGCACCGGCCTCGGCAAGACCGCCTTCGGCACCTTCGCCGAGGCCACCGAGATCCACGACCGGTACGGGACCATGCGGGACGCGTTGCGGGACGTGCTGAACCAGCTCCAGAGCGCCGTCGAAGACGCCCAGCACAACGCCGAGCTGACCGCGACCAACTACGAGGAGCACGACCAGCACGTGAGCAAGAAGCTCAAGCTGTCCGGCGACGGCTGGTCCGTGGCCGCTCCCTCGGTCACCAGCGAGATCGCCTACCAGGCCAACCAGGTCCCGTCCCAGCGCGGCAACGCCACCATCTGACCCACCGCCCGACCGGAGGTGAACCACCCGTGACCTACACCGATTTCACCAAGTACAGCCATGCCGATCTCCGCAAGATGGCACAGGCCCTCGACCCCGGCGCGGTGATGGCCGCCGGCGACCCCTGGCGCAAGGCGGCGACCACCCTCAAGGAGATCCGCAAGACCCTCACCAACGTGAGCACCGAGGCGGCCACGGCCTGGGACGGCACCACCAGCGACTCCTTCCACACCTCGATGCTCACCCTCGCCGCCAACATCAACGAGGCCGCCGCGTACGCCAACGACGCGGCCAACACGCTGCACAACATGTCCGAGGCGATGGCGACGGCGAAGCGCACCATGCCCGAGGAACCCGACACCTGGGACAAGGTCAAGGACCAGGTCGGGGACTTCTTCAGCACCGAGGACGACCACATCCAGGTCACCGACGCCAAGAAGGCCGAAGCGGCCGCTGTGATGCAGACCCTCGCGATGCACTACCGAGTTGCCACGCCGGCCCTGAAGGCGCCGCCGATGCCTTCGCAGAAGCACATTGACAAGAACACCACCGATCCGGGATCGCAGGGTGACCCGAGTAACGCGGCGGCGGCCATGACGGCTGCAGTGTTCTCGGGAGCGTCTTTCGGAGCAGGGGGAACGTCTGGGCGGTCGACTGCCGTCAATGCGCCGCAACGGCCCAGATCCTCCTCAGCCCAGATCGCGGCAGGCTCGACGCCCAAGAGCGAGGCTGCTCCGACTGACACGGGGATCAAGGGCGGTGCGGCGAAAGCAGCGCCGAAGCCGGTGCTTCCTTCAGGCGGCGGTTCTGATGAGGGAATCTCGGGTACTCCGGTGCCCCGACCGACTGGAAGCGTGCCGAGCCCCGCCACCTCTGGGACCCAGACATCGGGCGTAAGTACGACATCGCCCACAAGTCCTGCAAGCGGACCGATTGCTGGCGGTGGGGGGCAGACGTCAGCCAATCCCGTGGGGCCCACCATGCAGAGCGCCCCGATGGGGCCCGGCCTTGGCCAGGGCAAGACAGGGTTCGGTGGCAAGGGCTTCCCTGGGAGCGTACCGCCGGTGGAGGGAGCGGGGCCGCGTGGCGGCCGCGCCGCCAGCGCCGATGCTGGCGAAGTCTTTCCGGGTATCGGCGCTGGGAGCCGAGGAGCGTCCGGGGTCAAACAAGTGGGCGGGTCTCTGGCCAGGCCTGGTGGCGTTGTCCGGGAGACGCCGCCACCCGTTGGCGGAGTGCAGGGCAAGCAGACCTTCACCGAAGGAGGGTCCGGGCTGGGGGCGCGTAACCGGCTGACCGAGCCTGGGCCTCGTGGCAGCGGCGTCATGTCTCCTGGTGTTCCGATGGGTGAAGCGCAGCACCGCAAGAAGGAGCGTGGGAGGAAAGGCAAGCGCCCGGACTACCTCGTCGAAGACGAGGAGTCGTGGGCGTTGGACAAGCCGACCAATCCGAACGTGGTGGAATGAGGCCGTTCCGAGAACGGACGGGTGATCTGATCGCGTCCCGCAGGTCGATGATCTGCGGGACGCCTCGTTGAGTGGGGTGACCGGTTTGACGAGCCGCCGGTTGGCGCGTGGTGCGGTGTTCCTTGCGGCTGGGGCACTGGTGTGGGGCGTTGCAGCGCCGACGGCTTTGGCCGATCAGATTCGGGACCAGCAGTGGGCCTTGAAGACATTCGGCGCCGAGAGCAAGGTCTGGCCGGTCAGCCAGGGCGAGGGCGTCACTGTTGCGGTGATCGACAGCGGGGTGAGTTCGGATCACCAGGACTTGGTCGGGCAGGTTCTTCCGGGGGCTGACTTCTCTGGGATCAATTCGGACGGTCGTACCGATACCGTCGGTCATGGCACGGGAATGGCGAGCCTGATTGCAGGCCATGGACATGGCGCCCAGGCCGGAGTGGTGGGCCTGGCCCCCAAGGCGAAGATCCTTCCCGTGAAGGTGCGGACAAGCGACGGCGGCGCTATT
This sequence comes from Kitasatospora sp. NPDC096128, assembly GCF_040303105.1. Classification (NCBI taxonomy): domain Bacteria; kingdom Bacillati; phylum Actinomycetota; class Actinomycetes; order Kitasatosporales; family Streptomycetaceae; genus Kitasatospora; species Kitasatospora sp. NPDC096128. The sequence continues at coordinate 85,975 of NZ_JBEOSP010000008.1, forward strand.
CCGCAGCAGAACGACCTGGCGGCAGCGATCCGCTTCGCAGTGGACAACCAAGCGAAGGTCATCAATATGTCCATCGTGGGATCGTCGCGCTTCGACTCGCAGACGAGAAAGGCCGTCGCATATGCGGTGTCGAAAGATGTCGTTCTGGTTGCGGGCACAGGAAACGACGGTTCGACCCAAGGCGTCGGGTACCCGGCGGCCTTCCCGGGGGTAGTGGCCGTAGGGGCAGTGGACTCCAAGGGAGCCGTCTGGGAAGACTCCACATCAGGTTCCGAGACCACGCTGATCGCGCCAGGCGTGGGCATTTACCACGCCTCGGCGAAGTCGCCGACAAGCTATGTGGTTGCGGACGGCACGTCCGACTCCACCGCCTATGTCTCCGCCACCGCTGCACTTATCCGGTCCAAATATCCGAACTTGTCGGCAGGGCAGGTGATCAACCGGATGATCAAGTCGGCGACGCCTCCCGCAGACGGCACGGTGGTGCCCAACAACCACTACGGGTACGGGATTGTCGCCCCCGCGAAGGCACTGGAGCCCAATTCCGCTGTGGACAACGGGCCGACGGAGAACCCGTTGATTAAGCGGCCGGAGTCGAAGGGCACGCCTCAGATCGATGAGGACAGTGATGCGGCCGACGGGCCTTCTCCGGCGCCCGTGGCTCCCGGGGCCGCGGCCGGCAGTGGGGGTGGTGACGGCACCGGGCTGGTGATCGGCGCGGGTGCGGCCGGTGTGGTGGTGGTCGGGGTGTCGGTGGCTGCGGTGGTGGTGGCGAGGCGGAGGCGTCGGCGGGCGGCTGAGGGGCTGTTTCCGCAGCCGCCCTACGGTGGGGCCGGTCAGTGAGTGCTGAGCCAGTCGTCGCGTAGGGCGGCCATGTGGAGGACGTCCCAGTAGCGGTCGTCCCAGTGGTGGGCTTGGCGGGCGCGGCCTTCGAGGGTGAAGCCGGCCTTGGTGTAGGCGCGGGCGGCGCGTTCGTTGTACTCGAAGACTTCGAGGCGGACGCGGTGGAGGCCGACGGTGGCGAAGGCGTGGCGGAGGACCAGGACGGTGGTCTCGGTGCCGATGCCGCGGCCGACGCTGTCGGGGGTGAGGGCGATCCGGTAGGACGCGGAGTTGTTGTCCGGGTCGACGTCGGTGAGGGCGGTGTCGCCGAGGAAGCGGCCGGTGGCGGGGTCTTCGACGGCGAGGTCGAGCCGGTCGGGCTGGTCGGCGCGGGTGGCGCACCACTGGGCGATCCGGTCGCGGGTGAAGGCGGTGCGGGTGCCGGTGAGGCGGTTGGTCTCCCGGTCGGCGCAGAGGGCCCACATCGGGTCGGTGTGCCGGGCGTCCAGGGGGACGAGGCGGATGGTGGGGCCGTGCAGGGTGGGTTTCACCGCGAGGGCTGAGAGGTCCGTGGCCATGGTGCCCAGGATGCCGGGCGGGGCCGGTTCGTGCAGGGATTTGTGCCGTGCGGGGCCTACTCGGCGACGGCGATCTGCTGCCGGTGGTGGGTGGGGGTGGTGAGTTCGTCGACGATGGCGAGGGCGAGGTCGGCCTGGGCGATCCGGGGGCCGAGGACGTGGGGGCCGCCGACCCGGTAGTGGCCGGTGCCGGGGGCGGTGCGGTCGAGGTCGATGGGCGGGGTGACGACGACCCAGTCGAGGGTGTCGGGGGAGTCGTGGAGCAGGTCGAGGGCGGCGGAGTGGCCGAGCGAGAAGGTGCGGTAGGCGTCGGGGAACTCGGGGTCGTCGTGGACGGCGATGCCGGGGGCGGTCTGCAGGGTGGTGGCGATGCCGACGCTGAGCAGGCGGGGGACACCGGCCCGGGCGAGGCCGTCGACGAGGGCGGTGGTGGCGGCGCGGTAGAACTCGGTGGACGGGGTGTCGGGGGTGTAGACGGAGCTGACGGCGGCCGGGTGTCCGGGGGCGGTGGCGGCGACGGCGGCCGGGTCGGTGACGTCGCAGCGCACCAGGGTGACGCCGTCGCCGGCGAGGTCGGCGTGGCGCTCGGGGTCGCGGACGGCGGCGGTGACGGTGAGGCCGCGGCGGCGGGCCTCGGCGATGACGGCGCGGCCGACCTGTCCGCCCGCGCCGTAGACGATGACGTCCGCGCGGTGCTGCTGCCGGGGCGTGGTGGTGGCGGTCATGTGGGGTCTCCGGTGGGTCGGTGGCGGGCGCTGTCGCCCGTCGTCGCCGTGACGGTAGGTCAAGGGGTGCCGGTTACTTCAACGGAACCGGCTTCAACGGAACCGGCTTCAACGGAACCGGCTTCACCGGAACCGGCTTCACCGGAACCGGCCCTCCGGGTACGGTCGGGGCATGACGCAGAGCAGGCCGGCGCCGCTGCCGGCGGACTTCTTCCCGGCCGACTGCCCGGTGCAGTCGGTGCCGGTGCTCGGCAGCCGCAAGTGGGCCTGGCGGATCATCCGCTGCCTGGAGGACGGGCCGCGCCGGTTCTCGGAGCTGCGGGTGCCGTTGGCGGGCATCACCGCGAAGGTGCTGGCGGAGTCACTGCGTTCGATGGAGCAGGACGGCGCGGTGGTCCGCACCGAGTACGCGGAGAATCCGCCGCGGGTCGAGTACGCGCTGACGCCGATGGGGCGGACGCTGCTCGGGCCGATGGACGCGATGTGCGACTGGACCAGGGAGAACCTGGGCGGTCTGCTGGCGGCCAGGCTGGAGTACGAGCGCGCCGGGCGGTGACCGTGTGCTGGTCGGGGGCGGGCGCCGGCCTGGCAGCATTTCGGCGGTCGCTGGCGGCCTTGCCGCTGGTGGGGCGGGGTGCGGGGCGGCCATGCTGGGCCCATGAGCACTCCTGAGCACCTCGCCGCCCCCGCCGATGCGATCGTCCCCGACACCAAGGACTGGACCTGGGTGCTGGAACGTGCCTGCCCCGACTGCGGGTTGGACACCCCGGCGGTGGCCGCGACGGACGTCGCCGCCATGGTCCGGGCGAACGCGGAGGGCTGGCTGACGGTGCTGGCGGGGGACGAGGACGGGCTGCGCCGTCGGCCGAGCCCGGAGATCTGGTCGGACCTGGAGTACGCCTGCCACGTCCGGGACGTCTTCCGGCTGTTCCTGGTCCGGCTGAATCTGATGCTCGACCAGGACGGCCCGCTGTTCGCGAACTGGGACCAGGACGAGACGGCGGCCGCCGAGCGCTACTGGGAGCAGCGGCCGCGGGTGGTGGCCGGGGAGCTGGCGGAGGCCGCGGAGGCCCTGGCGACGGCGTTCGGGGCGGTGTCGGGGGAGCAGTGGGGGCGGACCGGGAACCGCAGCGACGGGGCGCGCTTCACCGTCGAGTCCTTCGCCCGTTACCTGATCCACGACCCGGTGCACCACCTGTTCGATGTGACGGGCGAGCGGGTCTGACCCCGGTCGCCGGTCGCCGGTCGCCGGTCGCCGCCTGCCGCCTGCCGGTCGCCCGCCGGTCACCGGGCGCCGGGCGGCTCACCAGCCGGAGGCCTCGCGGAGCATGGTGCGCCGGAGCCGTCCGGCGACGCTCGCGGTGTCGGTGCCGATGACGTCGGCGATCTCGGGGGCGGCGAGGCCGACGACGTAGTGCAGGATCGCCAGGTCGTCGTCGGCGGGGTGCCGGTCGGGGACGGGGGTCTCCTCCGGGGTGTGTTCGGCGACGGTGCCGCGCAGGATCTGCCAGGCGAGCGCGGTGGGGTTGGGGCTGGTGAGCAATTCCCGCCACTGGACGGCGATTTCGGCGAACGCCTGTTGGACGGCGGTGGCCGCGTCGGCGTGCTCGGTCAGCCACACCCGGGCGTAGCTGAGGTACCGGGGACGGTGGAGTTCGCAGAAGGCCGCGAACTCGAGCGGTACGTCCTCCGGTTCGCCGGGCCCCGGGGGAGGTTCGGCGGTGCTCGCGTGACGGTTGGTCATCTCGTCTTCCCGGAAGGGGAGATGGGTTTCTGACGGTCGATCATCTGTGCTCACTCTACGGTAGGCCCTCGGTGCGCTGGGTGACCAATCCGATGGAATGCCTGGAACCCGCTGCGGTGCGTCCGGTTCCGGTGGCGGGTGGTGCGGCGCGGGCGGCGGTACTGCCGGGGGGAGGGCCGGTCGGGGGGCGCTGGGGCCCGGTCGGGGGGAGTGCTGCACAGTGGTGCGGGGACGGGGGTGCGAGCGTGTCGCAGCTGGTCAGAGGAGGTAGGACGGCAGTCGTCGCACGGCAGTTGAGGTGCCACCGTAGGGCCTGTCGGGTCCGGCGTCCACGCCCAGGGCGCGAAGCCGCGCCCGCACAACCGCCTGCGCAACCGCACTCACGACGGGGGGTGCGTCGGGGCGGGTGGGGCGGGCAGGTCGAATGCGCCCCGGCGGCTTGCGGCGACCGGGGCGCGGGGCGGGACGGGAGGGTGTCGCCCGGTCAGGAGTTCGGGCGGGCCTCCGTGGGGGTGATCAGGTCGTCGGCGGTGCTGCCGCGCTCGACCTGGGCGGGGAAGGATCCGACGGCCCGGCGCCGGGCCAGTTGGGCGGCTGCCGCGGCAGCCGAAGCAGCCGCCGCCGCGGCTCCCGCGGCGGCCTCCTCGCGCTCGCACCGACGGGTGCCGGGTGCCCCGGTGGCGTGCCCGCCGCCCGGGTGCGCCCCTCCGGTGTGCGTCGCGCCCGTGCGCGCCCCCGCGGCCCGTCGTCGACGGCCGAGCTCGACCCGCTCGGCGTGTTCCTCGGCCGCCTGTCTAGCGGCCAGGTAGGCCTGCACGGCTGCCATGCCGTAGACCGGCTGGATGAGTTGGTGGCCCTTGAAGAAGGGTCTGGCCGGCGCGAACCCGGCGGCGACCACGAGGTCGCGGATCTCTGCTATCTCGGCCTCGCTCCGGGCGGTGAAGCGGACCTCCCAGCCCTTCTTGTACGTATGGCCCTTCTCACCGCTGCGGCGGGCCGGGTCCGGGCGGCGGACGTATCCGGGCAGACGGCCGAGGCGGAGCTGGGCCGCGCGGAGGCCGGCGGTCTCGTCACGTGACATGACGTAAGCCTAGGCAATCCCAGGGGCACGATTGACGCCCCGGGGGTCCCTCGCCGTATGCCCTTGATCACTCTGGGTCAGACGACCAGGTGGGCGATCGTTTTCGATCAAAGCTGATAGCCATATGAACGTCATTTACTCCAAATGAGTGAGGGTATGGGGACTTTAGTGCAGGCTGGTCCCGGTTTCGCGACGGTTGGGTAACAGTGCGTCAGGCAGTGTCACGCGGGTCGCGGTGGTTGGGGATGGTGTGCGCATGAGCTACCGGATCCCCTCGCCGCCGCCGTCCCTGGAGGAGCTGGCGAAGCGTCAGCAGAACGTCGTCACCGCGAGCCAGCTGCGCGCCCGGGGCGTGCCGGCCCGGGTCATCACCGAGCACTGCCGCCGCGGCGGGCCCTGGCAGCGGCTGCTGCCCAGGGTCTACCTGCTCCAGGGCGGCGAGCCCACCCCGGAGCAGCGGATGTGGGCCGCGCTGCTGTACGCGGCGCAGAACGGCCGGGAGGAGGGCCGCCGGGAGGGCGCGGTGATCACCGGCGCGGCCGCGCTGGCGCTGTACGGCTTCGCCGCAGTGCCCCGGCTGCCCGCGGTGACCGGGGTGGACGTCCTGGTGCCGCGCCAGCGCCGGCTCAAGGACGCCGGCGAGGTGCGGATCCGGCGCACCGAGCGGGAGTTGGAGGCCAGGTCGGTGCACGGCCTGGCCTGCGCCCCGGTGGCCCGGGCGGTCGCCGACGCGCTGGGCGAGTGGACGGCGGAGGGGCTCCCGGTGGACGCCCCGGTGCCGGTCCGGGAGGTGCTGCGGGAGGCCGTGGCCCGCCCGGAGAACCGCTGCACGGTACGGGAGTTGGCCGTCGAGCTGGTCGAGTCGGGGCTGACCGGGGAGCCCCGGGTGCGTGCCGCGCTGGATGAACTCCTCGCTGCGGAGCGGGAGTTCGTGCTGGAGCGGGTCGACCGGCTGGTGGACGAGTGGCTGCTGCCCGCCCCGCTGGTCGCCCCGGAGCTGCGGATGCGCGGCGGCACCTACATCGGTGTCCCGGACCTCTACTGGCCGGAGCAGGGCGTCGCGGTGGAGGTGGACTCGGACCTGCGCTGCGTCAGCGAGGGCGAGGCCGCCTGGGTGCGCGGCGGCCAGCACCGGATGGAGTACCTGGGGATCCGGGTGGTGTACGTCTCCGGCGCCCGGCTGGCCGCCGACCCGGAGGCGGTCGGCGGCGAGCTGCGCGAGGCCTACCGGGCGGGCGGGACGGACGTGGTGGAGCTGATGGTGGTCTGAGGGGTCGGCCCTCAGGCCGGCCGGACCACCGGCGTGCCGACCAGCTCGACCCCGGCCGCCCGCAGTTCCTCCAGCGCGGCGGCGGTGGTCTCCGGCGCCACCCCGGCGGTGAGGTCGAGCAGCACCCGGGTGGTGAAGCCGGCCCGGGCCGCGTCCAGGGCGGTCGCCCGGACGCAGTGGTCGGTGGCGATGCCGACCACGTCGATCTCGTCGACCTGCCGTTCGCGCAGCCACTCCACCGGGCCGCGGTTGTTCTCGTCCAGTCCCTCGAAGCCGCTGTAGGCCGCCGAGTAGGCGCCCTTGTCGAAGACCGCCTCGACCGCCCCGGAGATCACCGAGGGCGCGAAGTTGGGGTGGAAGCCCACGCCTTCGGTCCCGGCCACGCAGTGCACCGGCCAGCTGGAGACGTAGTCCGGTTCGGCGGAGAAGTGCGCGCCCGGGTCGATGTGGTGGTCGCGGGTGGCGAGGATGTGCTGGTAGCCGGGGGAGGACTCGGCGATCAGGTCGGTGATGGCGGCGGCCACCTCGGCGCCACCGGCGACGGCCAGGCTGCCGCCCTCGCAGAAGTCGTTCTGCACGTCGACGACGATCAGTGCCCGGTGCATGGCTCGCATCCTCGGATGTGGGGGCGGTGCGCCCCGGCGGTGGGGTCCTCGCGAACGCCTGACGGCTCGGGAGGAACTCCAGGGGAACTCTACGGCTGACTCTAGGGAGTGGCGCGCGGGGGCGGAAGGCCTGTGGCCGGCCGCCGGTCCGCGCGGACGCCTGTCGGGACGGACGCCTGTCGGGACGGACGCCTGTCGGGACGGACGCCTGTCGGGACGGACGCTTGTCGGGACGGACGCCTGTCGGGACGGACGCCCGGAGCGGATCAGTCGATCAGCTCGGTGGGGATGACCGGGTCCCCCTTGGAGAGCTGGGTGGCCGACAGCGGCAGCGCGGCCCGGGCCCGGATGTGCCGTTCGCGGGCGGCGGTCAGCGGCTCGCGGCCGACGGTCTCGCCGGCCAGCACCAGTGGCACCTGGACGAGGTGGGGTCGCAGCTCCTCGGGGACGGCCCCGGTGCCGACCACCTCGGCCTCGGCGACGCCCTCGGCGTCGGGCCGGCGGGCGGCCCACTTGCGGCCGCCGATGCTGGTCTTGCCGCCGGCCGCGCGCTTGGCCACCGGGACGAGCGGGCCGTCCGGGGTCTCGGCGCGGGCGACCAGCTTGTAGACCATGGCGCAGGTCGGGTGGCCGCTGCCGGTGACCAGGCTGGTGCCGACGCCGTAGCCGTCCACCGGGGCGGCGGCGAGGGCGGCGATGGCGTACTCGTCGAGGTCCGAGGTGACGATGATCCGGGTCTTCTCGGCGCCGAGCTCGTCGAGCTGGCGGCGGACCCGGTGGGCGGCCAGGATGAGGTCGCCGGAGTCGATCCGGACCGCGCCGAGTTCGGGCCCGGCCACCTCGACGGCGGTGCGGACGGCCTCGTGCAGGTCGAAGGTGTCGATCAGCAGGGTGGTGCCCCGGCCCATCGACTCGATCTGGGCCCGGAAGGCGTCCCGCTCGCTGTCGTGCACCAGGGTGAAGGCGTGCGCGGAGGTGCCGGTGGTGGGGATGCCGTGCAGGTAGCCGGCCTCCAGGTCGGAGGTGGCGGCGAAGCCGGCCACGTAGGCGGCCCGGGCGGCGGCGACGGCGGCCTGCTCGTGGGCCCGGCGGGCGCCGAGTTCGATCACCGGTCGGCCGCCGGCCGCGGCGGTCATCCGGGAGGCGGCGGCGGCGACGGCGGAGTCGAAGTTGAGGATCGACAGGATCACCGTCTCCAGGATCACCGTCTCGGCGAAGCTGCCCTCGACGGTGAGCACCGGCGAGCCGGGGAAGTAGACCTCGCCCTCCGGGTAGCCGTGGATGTCGCCGCGGAAGCGGTAGTCGGCGAGGAACCGCAGGGTCTCCTCGTCGACCACGCCCTGGCCGGACAGCCAGTCCAGTCGGGCGGTGTCGAAGCGGAAGTTCTCGACGGCGTCCAGCACCCGGCCGGTGCCGGCCATCACGCCGTAGCGGCGGCCGCTGGGCAGGCGTCGGGTGAACGCCTCGAAGACGGAGCGGCGGTGCGCGGCCCCGCTGCGCAGGGCGGCCTGCAGCATGGTGAGCTCGTAGCGGTCGGTGAGCAGCGCGGTCGACGCGGCCGCGCGCACTGATGTGGCGTCCATGAGGATGATGCTACTACCACTTAGCGTCAGAGTGACGATTTCTCGTCGCGCGAGCCGGGGCGGAATCGCCCGGGTGTCCCCCGGATGGCAGCATGGGGCTTGAGGAGTAACGGACGAGTGTGCAACGAGGAGGCCTGCCGGTGAGTGTCGCGCCCGTGGAGATCGAGCGCCCGGAGGTCGAAGGACAGCCGGTGACGGAGCCGGACACGCCGTGGGTGACCATCGTGCACAACGACCCGGTCAACCTCATGAGCTACGTCCAGTACGTCTTCCAGGCCTACTTCGGCTACCCGAAGGACAAGGCCCGGAAGCTGATGATGGACGTGCACACCAAGGGCCGGGCCGTGGTCTCCAGCGGCTCCCGCGAGGAGATGGAGCGGGACGTCCAGGCGATGCACGGCTACGGCCTGTGGGCGACGCTGCAGCACGACTGACCGCCCACGCGGCGCACAACTGACTAGACCGCCCGCCGGTCCGGCGGCGCGGCCGAAGACGACGAAGACGGGCTGACCGATACAGATGGCTGGGTTGTTCGAGAGCACCGGCGATGGTGGCGCGGCGATCGCGCTGGACGAGGTGGAGGCCTCCATCCTGCGCTCGCTGGAAGTGCAGATGCTGGAGCTGATCGGCCCCGGCCCGGGCGGGGAGAGCGACGACCCGCTGGCGGCGCTGTTCGCCGAGGGGCCGACCGAGGCGCCCGCCGACCCGGCGCTGGCCCGGCTGTTCCCGGACGCCTACGGCGACCCGGCCGAGCCGGCCGACGCCGAGGTGCGGGCCGCCTCCGGCGAGTTCCGCCGCTATACCGAGCTCGACCTGCGGGCCCGCAAGCGGGATGACGCGCTGCAGGTGGTCCGGTCGCTGGACGACCTCGGCGGCGGCGGGGTGCTCAAGCTGGCCGCCGCCGACTGCCTGCGCTGGCTGGGCGCGCTCAACGACCTGCGGCTGACCCTCGGGGCGCGGCTGGAGATCACCGAGGAGGACGAGCAGGGCCTCTACGAACTGCCGGACAGTGACGAGCGCAAGCCGCTGGTGATGGCCTACCTCTGGCTCGGGGCGCTCCAGGAGTCGCTGCTGGAGGCGATCACCGACTGATCCCGGAGCGCTTTCCTCCGGTCCGCCGCCCCTCGCTCCGGCGATCCTGCCCGCTTTCGGGCAAGTCCCGGCCGTTCCGTCCAGCATGTGGACGAGCGGCCGGGATATTTTCGCATAAATCGGGCAAATCGCCACAGGCCATGCTCAAATATCGCTCAGATGAACACCGGTATCCGGATCGTGCGTGGTACGACTTCTCCCCACTTCTCCCCACAAACGAGACCCACCAGGACGGGTGACCATGGCCGAGCAGACGTACGACCAGGTGGTCGACGAGAAACCGGACGAGGAGGGCTACGAGCGGGGGCTCGGCAGCCGCCAGATCCAGATGATCGCGATCGGCGGCGCCATCGGCACCGGCCTCTTCCTCGGCGCGGGCACCGCCATCTCCAAGTCAGGGCCGAGCCTGATCCTCTCCTACGCGGTGGCCGGCGTGGTGATCTTCGCGATCATGCGCGCCCTCGGCGAACTGCTCACCTACCGCCCGGTGTCCGGCAGCTTCGCCGAGTACGCCCGGGAGTTCCTCGGCCCCTTCGCCGGCTACGTCACCGGCTGGACGTACTGGCTGTTCTGGGTCGTCACCGGCATGGCCGAGACCACCGCCGCCGCCGTGTACGTCAAGTTCTGGGCGCCCGGCATCCCGCAGTGGGCCAGTGCGCTGACCTTCCTGGTCATCCTCTACGCGGCCAACCTGATCTCGGTGAAGCTGTTCGGCGAGATCGAGTTCTGGTTCTCCATGGTCAAGGTCACCGCCATCATCGGCATGATCCTGATCGGCATCGGCGTGCTCACCCTGGGCTTCAGCAAGGCCGGTGACACCGCGTCGATCACCAACCTGTGGCAGGACGGCGGATTCTTCCCCAAGGGCATCGGCGCCACCGTGATGACCCTGCAGATCGTCATGTTCGCCTACCTGGGCGTCGAACTCGTCGGTGTCACCGCGGGCGAGAGCGAGAACCCCGAGAAGACCCTGCCGCGTGCCATCAACACGCTGCCCTGGCGGATCGCGCTGTTCTACATCGGCGCCCTGGTGGTCATCCTCTCGCTGGTGCCCTGGCGCGAGTTCCAGCCCGGCGTCAGCCCGTTCGTCGCCGCCTTCGGCAAGATCGGCATCCCGGCCGCGGCCGGCATCATCAACTTCGTGGTGCTCACCGCCGCGCTCTCCTCCTGCAACTCCGGGATGTACTCCACCGGCCGGATGCTGCGCGACCTCGCCCTGCGCGGCCAGGCCCCCGGGCAGCTCACCAAGCTGAACACCCGCCGCACCCCGGCGTTCGCGATCACCGTCTCCTGTCTGCTGATGGGGGCCGGCGTGGTCCTCAACTACCTCGTCCCGGCACGGGCGTTCGAGTACATCACCTCGGTCGCCACGGTCTGCGGGCTGTGGACCTGGGCGATGATCCTGATCTCCCAGATCCGCTACCGCAAGGCCTGGAAGGCCGGCCACCTGCCGGCGCCCACCTTCAAGGCGCCCGGCGGCGCCTGGGTCAGCTGGGCCGCCCTCGCCTTCCTGGCCATGGTCGTGGTGCTGATCGCGCTGGACGCCGACAACCGGATCTCGCTGTACGTCTTCCCCGGCTGGGCGCTGGTGCTGGTGATCGGCTACCAGGTGCTCAAGCGCCGCAACCCGCAGTCCGTCCACGGCACCGCCCACGACCACCTGCACGCCCGCGACGGCGCCTGACGCCCCGCGCCTGACGCCCCGGGCCTGCGGCCCGGGTCCGCGACCGGGTGTCCGTACCGGGTGTCCGTGCCGGGGTGTCCGTACGGGTGTCCGCCGCCGCGACCGGCTGGCGGACACCCGGCGACCGGGCCTCGGACGCCCCGGCGGCCGACCGCCGGTGCGTGGCATCCTGACCGACATGCTGACCATCACCCGAGAAATCCGCGACCGGATCGTGGCCCACGCCCGCGCCGACCACCCGGACGAGGCCTGCGGCGTGGTCGCCGGACCGGCCGGCAGCGGCCGGCCCGAGCGGTTCATCCCGATGCTCAACGCGGCCCGCTCGCCCACCTTCTACGAGTTCGACTCGGGCGACCTGCTCAAGCTCTACCGCGAGATGGACGACCTGGACGAGGAGCCGGTGATCGTCTACCACTCGCACACCGCCACCGAGGCCTACCCCTCGCGCACCGACGTGAGCTACGCCTCCGAGCCGTTCGCCCACTACGTCCTGGTCTCCACCGCCGACGGCAACGACGAGGCCGACCCCTACGAGTTCCGTTCGTTCCGCATCGTGGACGGCGAGATCACAGAGGAAGACGTCCAGGTCGTCGAGGCCTACCCGGCCTGACCGGCACCCACCTGGACCCGGCCCGCCGACCCGCAACGAGGGCTCGGCGGGCCCGGTCGTCCCCGGGAAATCTCAGCATCGGAAACGACAACATCCGGATTCCGAGACGGGCATGTCGGAGCGGGCCCGGGAATCTATACGATGAGCCCATGCGTTCCGTCGATGTGAGCAACCAGGCCCCGGGCACCCGCCTCGTGGCGCGCCTGCACATCGACCTGTGCCGGCACGCCGGCGCGATCTGTCCCGGTACGCCCGCGCGCTCGCGCTGAGAGCCGCCCCGCCCGGGCCCCGCCGCTCCTCCGGCGGCGTCGAGCCCGGGCCACCCTCCGCCCCGCCGCGCCCGTTGCGGCCCACCCACCTCCACGACTCGCACAGGAGCGCATCCATGGCCATCGAGGTCCGCATCCCGACCATCCTCCGCACCTACACCGACGGCGCCAAGGCCGTCGAGGGCAACGGCAGCAACCTCGCGGAACTCTTCACCGACCTCGACGCCCGCCACCCCGGCATCGCCGCCCGCCTGGTCGACGGCGGCGAGCTGCGCCGCTTCGTCAACGTCTACCTGAACGACGAGGACGTCCGCTTCCTGGAGGGCATCTCCACCGCCCTCGCCGACGGCGACAGCGTCACCATCCTGCCCGCCGTGGCCGGCGGCGCCCGCTGACCTCCCGGCTCCCCCTCCCGTCACCGGGCGGGGGAGCCGTCGCTCTTCACCCTCACCGCCGTGGCCGGAGGCCTCCCTTGCGATACGACAGTCCGCTCGAAGCCGTCGGCAACACCCCGCTGGTCCGCCTCCCGCGGCTGTCCGCCGCCGTCCCCGGCAATGACGGCGGCCTGGTGACCCTCTGGGCCAAGCTGGAGGACCGCAACCCCACCGGCTCCATCAAGGACCGCCCGGCGCTGCACATGATCGAGCGCGCCGAGGCCGACGGCCGGCTCACCCCCGGCTGCACCGTCCTGGAGCCCACCAGCGGCAACACCGGCATCTCGCTCGCCATGGCCGCCAAGCTCAAGGGCTACCGGATGGTCTGCGTGATGCCCGAGAACACCAGTGAGGAACGGCGCGAACTGCTCCGGATGTGGGGCGCCGAGATCATCCCGTCCCCGGCCGCCGGCGGCTCCAACACCGCCGTCCGGATCGCCAAGGAGATCGCCGCGGAGCACCCCGACTGGGTCATGCTCTACCAGTACGGCAACCCCGACAACGCGGGCGCCCACTACGCCACCACCGGCCCCGAGATCCTCGCCGACCTGCCGACCGTCACCCACTTCGTGGCCGGCCTCGGCACCACCGGCACCCTGATGGGCGTCGGCCGCTACCTGCGCGAGAAGGCCCCCGGCGTGCGGATCGTCGCCGCCGAGCCGCGCTACGACGACCTGGTGTACGGGCTGCGCAACCTCGACGAGGGCTTCGTCCCCGAGCTGTACGACGCCGAGGTGCTCACCACCCGGTTCTCGGTCGGCTCCGCCGACGCCGTCCGCCGCACCCGCGAACTCCTCCAGCAGGAGGGCATCTTCGCGGGCGTGTCCACCGGCGCCATCCTGCACGCCGCGATCGGCGTCGGCCGCAAGGCGGCGGCCGCCGGCGAGCGCGCGGACATCGTCTTCGTGGTCGCGGACGGCGGCTGGAAGTACCTCTCCACCGGGATCTACACCGCCGAGTCCACCGAGGCGGCGGTCGAGGCGCTGCAGGGGCAGCTCTGGGCCTAGGCTCTGCCCGGCGGCCTGACGGCGCCCTGGTCAGCGCCCTGACCGGCGCCCCACTAGTGCCCTGAGGTCGCCCGCCGGGCCCGGGCCCAGACCTGGCGGTCCACCGTGCCGGCCCGGCGGCGGAAGGCCGACAGCGGCACCTCGCGGAGCTCGTCGGTCTCCAGCCAGCTGGTCCGGCCCTGCCGGTCGCCCACCGAACCGGGCGGCAGCGGCAGCACACCCGGGCGCTCGGTGTGGTGCTTGCTGGTGATCTTCGCGACGGTGGCGGTCCGGCCGTGCACCCGCAGCACCAGGCAGGGGCGGTCCTTGGAGCCCGGGCCGTCCTCGAACGGCACCTCCGCCCACCAGATCTCCTGCGGCTCCGGTCCGGCCTTGGTGCCCGGGTGCGGCCGCGGGCCGGTCGGGGCGGCCGGGCGGGACGCGGGGCGGGTGCGCCTGACCAGCGCCGCCGCGACGGCGGCCGACACGGCGACGCCCGCCAGCAGGAGAACGATCCAGATGCCAGTCATGCCGCGAACCGTACCGGGCCGGTGGTGAACGCCACCACCGTGGCGGCAGTGACGGTTGGCCATTTGTCCGTACGTTGCTCCCGGTTCGTCACGGAACGGCTACGACGCCCGTTCTGCGGCTTACGCCCCGGTGCCGTCCGGAGAGGCTGCCTCACGAACGTCTGCCCCCGTCCCCCCGGAGGTGCCTTCGTGAACAGGAACGAACTCTGGTCGTACGCCGAGATCGCCCGGCACATCAACGTCCAGCCCGAGACCGTCCGCAACTACCGGCGGCACGGGCTGCTGCCCGAACCGGACGTGATCGACGGCAGCGGACACCCCCGCTGGTATCCCCAGACCATCCGCGCCTGGGCCCGCAACCGCCCCCGGCACCGCTGATCCGACGGCGCGGCCCCCGCCCCGGCGGTCTGGGTGATTCCAGCCACAGCCCGGCACGGGGACGGGGGCAAAGTGCCGCTCCGCCCTTACCCTCGACACACCAACGCAGTGCTACCGGCCGGCCCACCGGCCCGGCCTGCCGTTTTCCATGCTGTTTTCCATGCCGTATTCCAGGGCAGCCAGGACGTGTCGGGGCGGAGGGGCTCGGATGAAACTGACCGTGGTGGGGTGCTCGGGGAGCTTCCCGTCCGCCGACTCGCCGTGCTCCAGCTACCTGGTCGAGGCCGACGGCTACCGCGTGGTGATGGACCTCGGCAACGGTGCGCTCGGCGCGCTGCAGAAGTACGCCGGCCTCTACGAGGTCGACGCCGTCCTGCTCAGCCACCTCCACGCGGACCACTGCGTCGACCTGTGCGCCTACTGGGTCGCCCGCAACTACCGCGCCGAGGGCTGCCCCGACCTGCTGCCGGTGTACGGCCCGGCCGGGACCGCCGAGCGGCTCGCCCGCGCGTACGACATGCCGGAGAACCCCGGAATGAAGGAGGTGTTCGAGTTCCGTACGCTCACTCCGGGCCGCTTCGAGCTCGGCCCGTTCCGGATCTCCGTCGCGCGGGTCAACCACCCGGTGGACGCCTTCGCGTTCCGGCTGGAGCACGGCGGCCGCTCGCTGGTCTACTCCGGCGACACCGGTGAGAGCCCCGAACTGGTGGAACTCGCCCGCGACACCGACCTGTTCCTCTGCGAGGCCGCGTACCTGGACGGCCGCGACACCTACCGGGCCGTCCACCTCAACGGCCGGGAGGCCGGTGAGCACGCGGCCGCCGCCGGGGCCCGCCGGCTGGTGCTCACCCACATCCCGCCGTGGACGGACGCCGAGCGCAACCGCCGTGACGCCGCCGCCGCGTACGCCGGCCCGGTGGAGCTGGCCCGGGCCGGCGCGGTGTACGAGCTCTGAGTTCCGAGCTGTCGCGCTAGGTCCTAGCGCCGTCCGGGCACCGGCAGGCCGAGGTGGTCGCGCAGGGTCGGGCCGGTGTAGTCGGTGCGGAACACCCCGCGTTCCTGGAGCAGCGGGACGACCCGGTCGACGAACTCGTCCAGGCCGCCCGGGGTGAGGTGGGGGACGAGGATGTAGCCGTCGGCGGCGTCGTTCTGCACGAAGTGGTCGATCTGCCCGGCGACGGTGGCGGGGGAGCCGATGAAGGACTGCCGGCCGGTCACCTCGATGACCAGCTCGCGGCTGGTCAGGTTCTTCTCGGCGGCCAGGGCACGCCACCGCGCGGCGGTGCCCACCGGGTCCGGGAGGCGGACCCGGCCCTGGACCAGCGCGCTGTCCGGGTCGGGGTCGACGGTCGGCAGCGGTCCGTCCGGGTCGTGGCCGGACAGGTCGACGCCCCAGACCTGCTCCAGGTGGTTGATCGTGGTCTGCGGCCCGACCTGGGCCCGGCGGACCTCGGCGGCGCGTTCGGCCGCGTCGGCGTCGGTGTCGCCGAGGACGAAGGTGGCGGCCGGGAGGATCTTCAGCTCGTCGGGTTTGCGGCCGTAGCCGGCCAGCCGCCGCTTGACGTCGCGGTGGAAGGCCTGGCCGTCGGCGAGGGTGGAGTGGCGGCTGAAGATGACGTCGGCGGTGGCCGCGGCGAACTCGCGGCCCTCGTCGGAGTCGCCGGCCTGGATGACCACCGGGTGGCCCTGCGGCGGGCGGGGCAGCGAGAGCCGCCCGCGGACCTCGAACTGCCGTCCGGCGTGCCGCACTTCGGCGTCCCCGGTGTCCGCGAAGCCCCTGGTGTCGCCGGAGTCCCACAACTTCCGTGCCAGTTCGACGAATTCGGCGGCCCGGGTGTAGCGGTCGGCACGGTCCAGGTAGCCGCCGCGGCGGAAGTTCTCCCCGGTGAAGGCGTCCGAGGAGGTGACCACGTTCCAGGCCGCCCGGCCGCCGGAGAGGTGGTCCAGGGAGGCGAAGCGGCGGGCCAGTTCGTACGGCTCGTTGAAGGTGGCGTTCACCGTGGCGGCCAGGCCGATCCGTTCGGTGACGGCGGCCAGGGCGTTCAGCACGGTGATCGACTCGGGCCGGCCGACCACGTCCAGGTCGTGGATGCGGCCGTTGGTCTCGCGCAGCCGCAGGCCCTCGGCGAGGAAGAAGAAGTCGAACTTCCCGCGCTCGGCGGTCTGCGCGAGGTGGCGGAAGGACTCGAACTCGATGTGGCTGCCGGAGGCCGGGTCGCTCCACACGGTGGTGTTGTTGACGCCGGGGAAGTGGGCGGCGAGGTGGATCTGCTTGAGCGGACGCTCCGTCATCGGGTCACCTCGGCGAGGGTGGGGGTGGGGGCGGGGGTGGCGTTTCCGGTGCCGGCAACGGCGTAGCGGCCGGCCGGGCGGGCCAGGCCGAGGTGGTCGCGCAGGGTGCGGCCGGAGTGACCGGCCCGCAGCAGCCCGGTGGCGCGCAGGGCGGGGGCGACCCGCTCGGCGAGGGCGGTCAGGTCGCGTCCGGGCTCGGCGGGGACGAGGTGGAAGCCGTCCACGCCGGTGCCGATGGCGGCGAGTTCGGCGATCAGCCGCAGTTCGGCGGCCCGGTCGGGCAGGGTGGCGTCGAGCCGGGCGAGGATGCGCAGCTGTTCGCCGGAGCGCAGCCGCAGTTCGGTGGCGGCGGTCAGCCGGGTGGCCCGGTCGGGGGCGTCGAGGAGGACGACGTCGGCGTACCGGACCGCGGTGTCGACCCGGGCCCGCCCGCCGGGGGAGGCGCCCCGGGCGAGGTCGGCGGCGGCCACCGGCACCACGACCACCGGGCGGCCCTGCGGCGGGCGCGGGGTGATGGACGGGCCGCGGACCGAGAAGTGCCGGCCCTCGAAGTCGATGTAGTGCAGCTTGTCGCGGTCGATGAACCGGCCGGTGGCGGCGTCGCGGATCTCCGCGTCGTCCTCCCAGCTGTCCCAGAGCCGGGCGGCGACCTCGGCGGCGTCGGCCGCCTCGGCCCACAGCTCGTCCTCGGGGGCGACCGGGCGGCGGCCGAAGGCGGCGGCCTCGGCCTCGGTGCCGGAGACGCCGACCAGCCAGCCGGCCCGGCCCGCGCTCACCCAGTCCAGGGTGTTGAGCGAGATGGAGGTGTGGAAGGGCTCGGTGTGGGTGGTGGTGACGGTGGGGACCAGGCCGATCCGCGAGGTCAACGGGGCGATCCGGGCGAGGGTGGCGAGCGCGTCGGGGCGGCGCGGCTCGGCGGTGAAGGAGTCGTCGAGGGTGACGAAGTCCAGTCCGGCCCGCTCGGCGAGGCGGGCGAGGTCGGCGTAGTGGCCGGCGTCGAAACGGCCGGGGCTGTCGATGGCGGCGGAGAGGTGCAACTGGCGGGGCATGGCGGGCCTGGCTTTCCTCGTGCGGAGGTGCGCGGACGTGCGCGGAGGCGCGCGGACCGCGGCCCCGTACGGGTGCGGGGGTGCGGCTGCGCGGTCGCGCGCGGGTGCGCGGTGACGGCCCGTGGACGGGCGGGAGCCCGCGACGGGCGGGGGAGGACGGCCGGCGCCGGGCGGGGACTCAGCCGGGCGGCGGCGGGGCGAAGGGTCGGCTCAGCCGCGACACGCCGCGGACCACACGCGACCGAAGTCGATGTGGCTGCGGGTCACCAGCGGGCACGAGGCGTTCACCGGTTCAGTTGACCAGGGCTTCCGGCGGTTCGTCAACCGCCGTTTCCGCACGGTGGAACCCCCTGCGCCCGTCCCGACACGCCGAAGGCCCCGCCCGGCCGCCGGGGGAGCGGCGGTGGGCGGGGCCTTCGGAGCGGGCGGGACGGGCGTCAGGCCTTGGTCACGTCCTCGATCTCGTCGTCGTCCTCGCGACCGGGGGTCTTGAGGTTGAACTTGGTGATCGCGAAGCGGAAGAGGAAGTAGTAGATCGCGGCGAAGGCCAGGCCGATCGGGATGATCAGCAGCGGGTTCTTGGCGAGGCTGAAGTTGATCGTGTAGTCGATCAGGCCGGCCGAGAAGCTGAATCCGTGGTGGATCCCGAGCGCCCAGGTGAGGGCCATCGAGACGGCGGTCAGCACGGCGTGGATGGCGTACAGGGCCGGGGCGATGAACAGGAAGGTGAACTCGATCGGCTCGGTGACACCGGTGACGAAGCTGGTCAGCGCGATCGAGATCATCATGCCTGTGACGGCCTTGCGGCGCTCGGGGCGGGCGCAATGGGCGATCGCCAGGGCGGCGGCCGGCAGCGCGAACATCATGATCGGGTAGAAGCCCGCCTGGAACTGGCCGGCGGTCGGGTCGCCCGCCAGGAAGCGGTTGATGTCGCCGTGCACGACGGTGCCCTGGGCGTTGGTGTAGTCACCGGTCTGGAACCAGGTGTAGGTGTTGACGAACTGGTGCATGCCGATCGGGATCAGCGCGCGGTTGATCAGACCGAACAGGCCGGCGCCGACCGCGCCCGCACCCACCAGGCTGTTGTTGACGTGCGAGATCGCGTCGCCGACGGGCTGCCAGCAGAGGCCGAACACGACGCCCAGGCCGGTGCCGACGAAGGCCATGAGGATCGGGACCAGGCGGCGGCCGTTGAAGAAGCCCAGCCAGTCGACCAGCTTGGTGCGGTGGAACCGCTGCCAGAGGATGGCTGCGAGGAGGCCGACCACGATGCCGCCGAGGACGCCCGGGTCCTGCGGCTTGCCCGCGGGGAGGGCGGCGGTGACGGTACCGTCCGCCGGGAACGCGGTCAGGACGTTCTTGAACACGAGGTAACCGACCAGCGCGGCCAGTGCCGTGGAACCGTCGGCCTTCTTGGCGTAGCCGATCGCGATGCCGACGCAGAACAGCAGTGGCAGCGCTCCGGTGACGGCCCCGCCCGCGGCGCCGAAGACCTCGACGAGCTTCGCGGGGAAGTGCCACTTCTCATGGACGTCGGGCTGGCCCAGACGCGCCAGCAGGCCGGCCGCCGGGAGCACGGCGATCGGCAGCTGGAG
This sequence comes from Kitasatospora sp. NPDC096128, assembly GCF_040303105.1. Classification (NCBI taxonomy): domain Bacteria; kingdom Bacillati; phylum Actinomycetota; class Actinomycetes; order Kitasatosporales; family Streptomycetaceae; genus Kitasatospora; species Kitasatospora sp. NPDC096128. Next base: position 105,302 of record NZ_JBEOSP010000008.1, read on the forward strand.
GCTGCGGCCGACCTTCTGAAGGCCGGGAAGGACGCTGTTGCCGAACTTCTTGATCGGCGTCGGAGCCTTGGCGGGCGCCGGTGCCTGCGCTGACTGACTCATGGGGGTGGGTTCCTAACGGCATGGCGGTCGGTCGGGGGGAAGGCACGGGTGCCGAACCGCGAACTGGTCTACACCACACGTGGTGTAGACCAGTTTTGTAGCACGGGTGGAGAAGTCGGGGAACCCCGGATAGCGCTGTTGCCGGGAAGCGCTATGAAATCGAAACCTGGATGCGGAGCGACGATCATGATTTCAGTTGCGATTGTGATTTTGGCTATTTGCGCAACAAAAAGCGCCGAGCCCGTGCGGCGCCCGGGTCGTGGCGTGTCCGGCGGCCGCCGTGCGGGTCGGGTCCGGACGATCCGGCCGCTCCGGGGCGTGGGTGGCGGCTGCTGAGAGTGACCGGAGGGTCGCGGAGGTGCCCGGTGGGACGGTCGCCACCGGTCGCCGGCGTCCGTTCCGGCCGACAGTCGTCCGGCCGGATCGCCACCGAATTACCATTTCGGGGAACGCCGGGTAGGGAATTCCGTCCTTTGTCGAAAATGCCGAAGGACCCCGGGCCGGTGGGTCCGAGGGCCTTCGGGGGCGGATTTCCAGGCGATGCCAGGCGATGCCGGGCGATGCCGGTCCGGTATTCGGGGAATCAGGCCCTGGTGACGTCCTCGACTTCGGCCTCGTCCTCCCGGCCGGGTGTTTTCAGGTCGAATCTGACGATGATGAACCGGAAGAGCGCGTAGTACACCGCGGCGAAGCAGAGCCCGATGACGATGATCAGCCACGGTTTGGTGGCGAGCCCCCAGTTGATCACGTAGTCGATCAGGCCGGCCGAGAAGCTGAAGCCGTCGTGCACCCCCAGTCCCCAGGTGACCGCCATCGAGGCGCCGGTCAGCAGCGCGTGCACGGCGTACAGGGCCGGGGCGATGTAGGCGAAGGAGTACTCGATCGGCTCGGTGACGCCGGTGACGAAGGAGGTCAGCCCGACCGAGAGCATCAGGCCGTAGATCTCCTTGCGGCGGTGCGGCTTGGCCGCGTGGGCGATCGCGAGCGCCGCGGCGGGCAACGCGAACATCATGATCGGGAAGAATCCGGACTGGAACTGCCCCGCCGTCGGGTCTCCCGCGAGGAAACGCGGGATGTCGCCGTGCGCGATGCTGCCGTCGGCCTTCGTGAACTCGCCGAACTGGAACCAGACGAAGGTGTTCAGCAGCTGGTGCATACCGATCAGCAGCAGCACGCGGTTGACGAGGCCGAAGATGCCCGCGCCGCCCGCGCCGAGATCGGCGAGGTTCTGCGAGAAGTCGTTCAGGCCGCGGCCGATGGGCGGCCAGACCCAGAGCGAGATGCAGGCGGTGGCCATGCCCACCACGGCGGTGATCATCGGGACGAGGCGGCGGCCGTTGAAGAAGCCCAGCCAGTCGACCAGTTTGACGCGGTGGAACCGGACCCACAGCCAGGCCGACATCAGGCCGATCAGGATGCCGCCCAGTACCCCCGGGTTCTGGTACGTGGCGGCCGCCGCCTTGGCCGAGCTGTAGTCCACGCACTGGGCGGTCCACGCGTCGGCGATCTGGATCGTCCCGGCCTTGCAGTGCTCGGGGAAGGCGTGCAGCACCTTGTAGAAGACGAGAAAGCCGACCACGGCCGCCAGCGCCGTCGAGCCGTCGGCCTTCTTGGCCATGCCGATGGCCACACCGATGCAGAACAGCAGCGGCAGGCCGAGCGAGGAGTCGAGCAGTGCGCCGCCGGCCGCCGCGAAGACCTTGGCGACGTTGTCCCAGCCCAGGCCGTCCTTGCCGAACACGTCCGGCTGGCCGAGCCGGTTGAGGATGCCGGCTGCGGGGAGCACCGCGACGGGGAGCTGCAGGGAGCGACCCATCTTCTGGAGGCCGCCGTAGAAGGTGTGCCACCACACCTTCTGCGGGGCCGTGGCGCCTGCCGAACTCATCCTTCGCCCTCCGAGCGCGGTTGCCGGCCGGTGGGCCCCTGCGGGACCCTCGGGCGGGGGTCAGGAACGCCCGGGGTCCTTCCTGCGTTCATCGGAGTACACATATATTGGTGTAGACCACCTTGGGACGCAGGCCGGACGCCGGGACGCGAGCCCCGCTGATCGTCATCCTCGGGTGGCGGTCCGGAGCCTGCGCGCCGAGGTGGGCCAAAAGTGGACTAACGTGGCATACCGGACCGGCTCGGGTCATGCTGGTCGCGCTGCCCGGCAGCGCGACCCCAGCTGAACCCGCGTCAGCCACCGGCACGGACCTCACCGCCCGACGGTCGAGGACCCAACCCCAGCACAGCGCAGGACGGCACCCGGCAGAGCCGCCGAAGAGCCGAGACAGAGGGAGAAACCACATGGCCAGCAAGGCTGAGAAGATCGTCGCCGGTCTGGGCGGCATCGACAACATCGAAGAGGTCGAAGGCTGCATCACCCGCCTGCGCACCGAGGTCAAGGACGCCTCCCTCGTCGACGAGGCCGCCCTCAAGGCCGCCGGCGCCCACGGCGTCGTCAAGATGGGCACCGCGATCCAGGTCGTCATCGGCACCGACGCCGACCCGATCGCCGCCGACATCGAGGACATGATGTGAGCTGAGCCACCAGGCTCGATCACCACAGCCCCACCACCCACGGCCCGCCGACCCGCCCAGGGGGACGGCGGGCCGAGGCACATCCGGAACCGCCGATCGGAACGGCTACGCTCAGTGGCTATGTCACGTATCGACGGCCGCACCCCCGACCAGCTCCGCCCCATCACCATCGAGCGGGGCTGGAGCAAGCACGCCGAAGGCTCCGTCCTCGTCTCCTACGGCGACACCAAGGTGCTCTGCACCGCCAGCGTCACCGAAGGCGTCCCGCGCTGGCGCAAGGGCAGCGGCGAAGGCTGGGTCACCGCCGAATACTCCATGCTCCCGCGCGCCACCAACACCCGAGGCGACCGCGAATCCGTCAAGGGCCGCATCGGCGGCCGCACCCACGAGATCAGCCGGCTCATCGGCCGCTCGCTGCGCGCCGTCATCGACCACCGCGCCCTCGCCGAGAACACCATCGTCCTCGACTGCGACGTCCTCCAGGCCGACGGCGGCACCCGCACCGCCGCCATCACCGGCGCCTACGTCGCCCTCGTCGACGCCGTCTCCTGGGCGCGCGACCGCAAGCTCCTGCGCGCCAAGGGCCAGCCCATCACCGGCGGCGTCAGCGCCGTCAGCGTCGGCATCATCGACGGCGTCCCCATGCTCGACCTCCAGTACGAGGAGGACGTCCGCGCCGAGACCGACATGAACATCGTCTGCACCTCCGACGGCCGCTTCGTCGAGGTCCAGGGCACCGCCGAAGGCGCCCCCTTCGACCGCGCCCTGCTCGACCGGCTGCTCGACCTCGGCACCCTCGGCTGCGCGGAGCTCGACGAGATCCAGCGCAAGGCACTGGAGGGCTGAACCCCTCCGGCAGAACTCCTCGGGCAGAGCTGCACGGGCAGAACTCCTCGGGCTGAACCGGGGACGGTTCGCTGTACACGCCCGGCCCGAAGCCCGTACGGTTCCCGCAGCACCCCCGCTGCGGGAACCGCGCCCCCGCCGGCGCGCGTCCTCCCCACGGAACCAGCGCCCCAGGAGGACCGGATGGCCTCGTCGAGCATCGCCCGCCCCGCCGCCCTCGCCGTGGCCGCACTGATCGCGATCCTCCCGCTCAGCATGGTGAGTTGCTCCGCCGCCCAGAAGGCCATCGACTGCGGCAACACCGCCGTCAAGGTCACCGGCGACCTCGCCGACCTCACCAAGGCCTACGACAACTCCAGCAACGACTCGGCCGCCGCCGGCAAGGCGCTGCAGAAGCTCAAGGGCGACCTCGACCAGATCGGCAAGAACTCCAAGAACACCGACGTCGCCAAGGCGGTCACCGACCTCCAGAAGCAGGCCGACAAGGTCCAGCAGGCCGTCGACAAGAAGCAGGCCCCCGACCTCAAGCCGCTCGGCGACGCGGCCGGCAACCTCACCTCGGTCTGCACCGGTTGAGCCCTTCCGCCCTCTGGATAGGGTGGGTGATATGTCCACCCGTCTGATCCTCGCCACCCGCAACCAGCACAAGGTCGCCGAGCTGCGCGCCATCCTCGCCGACGCCGGCCTGGACGTCGAACTCGTCGGCGCCGACGCCTACCCCGAGATCCCGGACGTCCCCGAGACCGGCGTCACCTTCGCCGAGAACGCCCTCCTCAAGGCCCACGCCCTGGCCCGCGCCACCGGCCTGCCCGCCGTCGCCGACGACTCCGGCCTCTGCGTGGACGTCCTCAACGGCGCGCCCGGCATCTTCTCCGCCCGCTGGGCCGGCAAGCACGGCGACGACCTCGCCAACCTGAACCTGCTGCTCGCCCAGCTCTCCGACATCGCCGAACCCCACCGCGGCGCCCACTTCTTCTGTGCTGCCGCCCTGGCCCTGCCCGACGGCACCGAACGCGTCGTCGAGGGCCGGTTGCTGGGCACCCTGCGCACCGCCCCGGCGGGCGACGGCGGCTTCGGCTACGACCCGATCCTCCAGCCCCTCGGCGAGACCCGCACCTGCGCGGAGCTGACGGCGGACGAGAAGAACGCCATCAGCCACCGGGGCCAGGCGTTCCGCGGCCTGGTGCCGGTGGTGAAGGAACTGCTGGGCTGACAGCCACAGCAACGAGTCTGGCCCGCTTCCCTTCGAATCGAAGGGAAGCGGGCCACTTCACTCGGTACGCCCGGTGGGACTCGAACCCACGACCCTACGGACCTAAACCGCAGCCCTCTCGCCAGCTGGGGTACGGGCGCCCGTCGGCACAAGCCTACCGGCTGGTGCCAACAGGTGGCGCCAGGTTTACGGGTGGGCGGCCACATCTCCGTCGCGCGCCGTGCGGTTCATGTTCCGGCCGCAATAGGTCGGGGTGATGGAGTGGCAGTTGGGGCAGAGCAGGCGGAGGTTCTCTCGCCGGTTGTCGAGCCAGTCGCCGTTGATGTGGTCGACCTCCAGGGTCATCGGTCGCCCGCGCCAGGTCGGGGGTGTGCCGCACAGCTCGCAGACATCGGGATGCCCGAGGTGTACGAGCATGGTTCGAAGTCGGTCGCCCGGGACTCGCTGGCTCCCCGCCGGGCGCCGGATCAGCAACTCCTCGGCCGTGCGCCGAGGGCCGGTTCGCTGCCCCTTGTTGTGCGCCCGCCCGGTGAAGTGGCTGGTGTCGAGTCGGTGGAAGTCGATGGCTTCGCGCATCAGGGTTCGCGAGTTGCCGCAGTCGGTCATGCCGAGCGCGAGGATCACGCCGCGGACACTGCGGTGCGCGGCCACGGCCTGCGCCAGAACTTCCTTCGGGATGGCCTCGGCCCGGCTGCGGCGGTCGCCCCGGAACCTGAAGTGCGAGGTGTCGATGTCGAGGTCGGCCAGACGCTTCTTCAGGTAGGAGTAGAGGCTGTCGTACGGCGTGACGCCCAGGTGGGCCATCATCGCGTTGATGCTGTCGCTGTTCGCCGCCGCCTCGGCCAGCACCTCTCGCGGGTAGCGGCGGCGCCCGTAGTCGGGGCGGCCGTGGTTGAAGTGCGAGGTGTCGATCCCGAAGTGCCTGAGCCGCTTGCTCAGGTAGCTGTGTGTGCCTCCAGCCATCGGCACGCCTAGCTTGCGCATCATCTCGTTGACGCTGGTGGACTCGGCCGCGAGGGCGGCGAGCAGTTCGCGGGTGTACTTGACCGGCATGACGGGCCCCCTTGGGCAGTTGTCGTGCCCCTTCCCCGGTATGCGAACGACCGTTGGCCGGTTTGGTTACGGCCGGTCGGAGGTTTGCCGAATGATGACCGATTGGTACAGACCTATTGACCTATGTGGTTCAGACCACATAGCTTCGGCGCCAATTGGAATCCCCCCACGTGCGTGCTCCCCCACAGGCACGCGCCGACACTCTCTCCTGGAGGACCGAGTGTTGATCCGTAGCACGGCGGAGCGGCGTCCCACCGCTGCGATCCGCCGCAAGAGCGCCCGGGCGGGCGTGGCGTCGTTGGCGGCGGCCTCGTTGGCCGGGCTGGTGATGGCGACGCTGGGTGCGGCGCCCTCGCAGGCGTCGGCGGCCGTCGACAACTCGGCCTGTCGCCCGGACGGGCTGTACCAGACGCCCGGAGTGGACGTCCCGTACTGTTCGGTCTACGACACCGGCGGGCGCGAGAAGATGGGCGCGGACCACCAGCGCCGCATCATCGGGTACTTCACCGGCTGGCGCACCGGCAAGAAGGGCGACCAGCCCTACCTGGTGAGCGACATCCCCTGGGACAAGGTCACCCACCTCAACTACGCCTTCGGGCACGTCGGCGGCGACAACAAGCTGTCGGTCGGCACGGACGGCCCGACCAACGAGGCCACCGGGATCGACTTCCCGGGCGTGCCTGCCGCCCAGTTGGACCCGACGCTGCCGTACAAGGGCCACTTCAATCTGCTGACGAAGTTCAAGAAGCAGTACCCGAACGTCAAGACCCTGATATCGGTGGGTGGTTGGACCGAGACGGGTGGCTACTTCGACGACAGTGGCAGCCGGGTGAACTCCGGCGGTTTCTACTCGATGACGGTCAACCCGGACGGCAGCGTCAACCAGGCCGGCATCGACACCTTCGCCGCGTCGTCCGTCGACTTCATCCGCAAGTACGGCTTCAACGGCGTCGACATCGACTACGAGTACCCGACCTCGATGAAGGACGCCGGCAACCCGCTGGACTGGCAGCTCGCCAACGCCAAGCGCGGTTCGCTGGCCAAGGGGTACGCGGCGCTGATGAAGACCCTGCGGGAGAACCTGGACCGGGCGGGTGCCGCCGACGGCCGGCACTACCTGCTGTCGGTGGCGGCGCCGTCCTCCGGGTACCTGCTGCGCGGCATGGAGACCTTCCAGGTGGCGCAGTACCTGGACTACGTCAACATCATGTCGTACGACCTGCACGGCGCCTGGAACAAGTACGTCGGTCCGAACGCCTCGCTCTACGACGACGGCAAGGACGGCGAGCTGGCGGCCGCCAACGTGTACGGCACCGGCCAGTACGGCGGCATCGGCTACCTGAACGCCGACTGGTCGTACCACTACTTCCGCGGCGCGATGCCGGGCGGCCGGATCAACGTCGGCCTGCCGTACTACACCCGCGGCTTCAAGAACGTCCAGGGCGGCACCAACGGCCTCTGGGGCACGGCCTCCGCGACCAGCTGCCCGGCCGGCTCCGGGCTGACCGCCTGCGGTGACGGCGCGGTGGGCATCGACAACATCTGGAACGACAAGGACGACGCCGGCAAGGAGTCCCCGGCCGGGTCGAACCCGATGTGGCACGCCAAGAACCTGGAGAAGGGCGTCCTGCCCGATTACCTCTCCAAGTACGGCGTGACCGACACCGCCCTCCAGGGCAGCTACACCCGCAACTACAGCGACTCGCTGGCGGCGCCGTGGCTGTGGAACGACAGCAAGAAGGTGTTCCTGTCCACCGAGGACGAGCAGTCGGTGGGCGCCAAGGCGGACTACATCGTCAACCAGGGCGCCGGCGGCGCGATGATCTGGGAGCTCGCGGGCGACTACCGCTGGGATGCCACCGCCAACGGCGGCAAGGGCGAGTACGTGCCCGGCTCGACGCTGACCTCGCTGATGTACGACAAGTTCAAGGCGGCGAGCCCGTACGGGGCGGTCCGCTCGACGGTGGCGCTGCCGCAGCAGACCCTGCCGGTCGACGTGTCGTTCACCAACTTCGCGCTGGGCGACTCCAACTACCCGATCAACCCGAAGCTGCACATCGTCAACAACTCGACGCTGACCCTGCCGGGCGGCACCGAGTTCCAGTTCGACTACAGCAACTCGGCGCCGGGCAACGCCAAGGACCAGTCCGGCTTCGGTCTGCAGGTGATCAGGCAGGACAACCCGGGGCCGGGCAACGTCGGCGGGCTGAAGGGCACCTACAACCGGGTGTCGGTCAAGCTGCCGGGCTGGCAGTCGCTGGCGCCGGGGGCCTCGGTGGACATCGACTTCGTCTACTACCTGCCGGTGTCCACGCCGTCGAACTGGACGGTCAACGTGGGCGGCACGCTGTACGGGCTCAAGGGCGACCTGTCCCGGGGCGCGGTGGACGGCGGCACGCCGACCCCGACGCCGACCGGTACGCCGACCCCGACGGCCACGCCGACTCCGACGCCGACCGGTACCCCGACCCCGACGCCGACCGGCACCCCGACGGGCACCCCGACCGGCACGCCCACCCCGACCGCGACCCCGACCTCCGGTGGCTGCACGGCCGCCCCGGGCTGGGACGCGGGCGCCACCTACGCGACGCCGACCAAGGTGTCCTGGAAGGGCCACTACTACCAGAACAAGTGGTGGACCAAGGGCGACGACCCCGCCGTGAGCGGCGCCTGGGGCGTCTGGAACGACCTCGGGGCCTGCTGAGTCCGGTCAGCCGAGGTGAGGGACGGCGGTGGCGGCACACCCGGTCGGGGGGTGGGCCGCCACCGCTGCTCCGTTCAGGAGGCTCAGGCCTCGACCTTGAGGTCCCGCAGCAGCTTGGCCACGTGGCCGGTGGCCTTGACGTTGTAGAGGGCGCGCTCGACCTTGCCCTGCTCGTCCACGATGATCGTGGAGCGGATCACGCCGAGGTAGGTGCGGCCGTAGTTCTGCTTCTCGCCGTAGGCGGCGTAGGCCTCCAGGACCTGGTGGTCCGGGTCGGAGAGCAGGGTGACCTTGAGGTCCTCCTTCTCGCGGAACTTGCCGAGCTTCTCGGGCTGGTCCGGCGAGATGCCGATGACGTCGTAGCCGGCGCCCGCGAAGACCGCCAGGTTGTCGGTGAAGTCGCAGGCCTGCTTGGTGCAGCCGGGGGTGAGGGCGGCCGGGTAGAAGTAGACGATGACCTTGCGGCCGAGGTGGTCGGCCAGCGAGACCTGGTTGCCGTCGGCGTCGGACAGGCTGAAGGCGGGTGCGGTGTCGCCGGGCTGGAGACGCTCAGTCACGGTCGTATTCTCCTGGAAGCTGGGACGGGCGGTCGTACCACGGCAAACTTACCTCCGTTGGTGGGTGGGGCCGCGCGCCCGTGCGTGGCAGCTGACAAACTGGTTTGGTCGCACAGGACGACAGGACTACATCGGCAAGTGAATGGGGTGGCCCGAGTGGGCGACGCGAGCACGCAGGACAAGCCGGCGCGGACGGCTGCGCAGATCGAGGCGGACATCGAGCGCACCCGTGACCGGCTGGCGTCGAACCTGGACGAGCTGGCCGTGCGGATCCACCCGAGCACCATCTCCGCGCAGGTCAAGGCGAAGGCCATGGCCACCGTCGAGGAGAAGACGGCCCGGGCGTACGTGGCCGCCAACGGTCTGGTGGAGAAGGTCAAGGCGCAGTTCCTGGACGAGAAGGGGCAGCCGCGCAAGGAGCGGATCGTCCCGGTCGCGCTGGTCGGCGTCGGCCTGGTCGTGCTGCTCGCCTCCTCCCGCAAGCGCCGCGAGGACTGAGCAGAGGTCTGAGCAGAGGTCTGAGCACGGCTTCGGAGGGCCGGCCCCGTGACGGGGCCGGCCCTCCGCATGCCGGGCCAGCGTCACGCGCCGCGCCCGGGGGCGGTACCTTCGGGACCGTGAGTACGAACGACGAACCGACCCGTCCCGGCCACGAGCACGACTCCGTGCGGCACGACCGGCTGGGTGAGAAGCTGCCGATCCGGATGCTGCACGACCGCGTGCTGGTGCGGATCGAGGGCAGTGAGGGTGAGCGCCGCTCGACCGGCGGCATCCTGATCCCGGCGACCGCGGAGCTAAGTAAAAGGTGCACGTGGGCGGAAGCCGTGGCTGTCGGCCAGAGCGTGCGTTCCGTGGAGCCCGGTGACCGGGTGCTGTACGACCCGGAGGACAAGCTGGAGGTGGAGGTCCGCGGCGCCACCTATGTGCTGCTGCGCGAGCGGGACCTGCACGCGGTGGCGGCGACCCGCTTCGGTGACACGGAGGGTTCGACCGGGCTGTACCTCTGACCGGCCGCTCCCTCCGATCGGCCGCCACCTCTGACCGGCCTGGGCTGCTGACCTATCCGGCCGAGGGGTAGGGCGGCGGCGGTCCGCGCGTACAGCTGCTCGCGGTCGGCCTCGGGCAGGCCGGACCAGAGCGGGGTGCGGATCGTCCCGGGGCTGGCGGTGCAGCACCTGCCCGGTTCTGTCGGTGGCAGCCGCTAGGGTCCGGGCATGAGTGTCCGGGTGATCGGTGATGCGGAGCGGCGGGCCCGGTTGGGGCGTCGGCAGCTGTTGGCGCCCTCGGTGCGGGCGGCGCGGGTGGAGGACGTGGCCGACGCGGTGGTCGGGCTGCACGCGACGGACGCGGCGACGGTGTACCTGTCGGCCTGTGCGCGGCTGGCGGAGCCCTCGGCGGCGGCGGTGGACCGGGCGCTGTACGAGTCCGTCTCGCTGGTGAAGCTGCTGTCGATGCGGCGGACGATCTTCGCGGTGACGGAGGGCCTGGCCCCGTACGTGAGTTCGGCGGCGGCGCGGGCGATCGCGGCGAAGGAGCGGGCGACGCTGCTGAAGCACCTGCGCGACCACGCGGAGGGCTGGGACGAGGCCCGGCTGGCGGAGACGGAGCGCGCGGTGCTGGCCGCGCTGGCCGTGCGCGGTGAGGCGACGACCAAGGAACTCGGCGACGACGTACCGCAGTTGCGCGAGACGATGCTGATGTCGGCGGGCAAGGCGTACGAGGCGAGGCAGAGCGTGGGCAGCCGGCTGCTGCGGCTGCTGGCCTCGGACGGGCACGTGCGCCGGTGCCGTCCGCGCGGGTCGTGGCTGAGCAGCAGCTATCCGTGGGCGCTGGTGCCGCAGTGGCCGGACGTGCCGGTGCGGGAGGCGAAGGCGGAGGTGGTGCGGCGCTGGCTGGCGGCGTACGGTCCGGCCACGGTCGAGGACGTGAAGTGGTGGACGGGCTGGACGCTGGGGGACGTCCGGAAGGCGCTGGCGGACGTGGACGCGCGGGCCGTGGCGCTGGCCGGCGGTGCGGCGGCCGTGGTGCTGCCGGGGGACGAGGGGCCGGTGGCGGCCCCGGAGCCGTGGGCGGCGCTGCTGCCCGCGCTGGACCCGGCGGTGATGGGCTGGCGCGGGCGGGACTGGTACCTGCGGCCGGAGGACGTGCCGGCGCTGTTCGACCGGGCGGGCAACGCGGGGCCGACGGTGTGGTGGTGCGGTGAGGTGGTCGGCGGCTGGGCGCAGCGGGCGGACGGCGAGGTGGTGTGGCGGCTGTTCCGGGGCGTGGGGGTGGCGGCGGAGCGGGCGGTGGCGGCGGAGGCCGGGCGGCTGGCGGGGTGGTTGGGGGAGGTGCGGGTGACGCCGCGCTTCCGTACGCCGCTGGAGCGGGAGTTGGTGGCGTAGGGCTGACCGGGCGGGCCCCGGCGCGGGCTCACTGCGCCGGGGCGGTGGCCGTCCCGGTGGGGCCGGTGGTGGCGGTGGGCGGGTTGCTGGGGCGGGCGGGCCTGGTCGGGGTGGGCCGGCTGCTGGGGGTGGGTTGTTCCTGGCTGGGGGTGGGCTGGGGGTTCTGCGGGCTGGGGGCGTCGGGGGCGGGGGCGCTGGGGGCGGGCGCGCTGGGGGCGTGGCTGGGGGTGGTGGGCGTGGGGGCGCCGGTGGTGGCGGTGCCGGGGGTGGTGCTCGGGGAGGTGGTGGTGCCGGGTGCGCCGGTGGTGGGCCAGGTGTCGGGGCCCGGGTCGCCGTGGCCGGTCTGCAGGTCGAACTGCTGGGTGGGGGTGCCGTTGAGGGCGGCGGTCATGTAGGCGGTCCAGATCTTGGTGGGGAAGGCGCCGCCGTTGACCCGGGTGAGGCCGGCGGTGCCGGACAGCGGTTCCTTGGCGTGGCTCTTCGGGTTCTCGCGGAACAGGCCGACGGCGGTGGTGAGTTCGGGGGTGTAGCCGGCGAACCAGGCGGAGAGGTTGGCGTCGGTGGTGCCGGTCTTGCCGGCGGCGGGGCGGCCGAGGTCGAGGGCGGCGGCGCCGGTGCCGCGGGGGCCGATGACGTCGCGCAGGACGTCGGTGACGGAGTCGGCGATGGTGCGGCCTACGGCGTCGGTGGCCTTGTGGTCGGGCATCTTGGGGACGTCGGTGGCGCCGCCGGGGTTGACCCGTTCGAGCTTCTGGACGGACCACGGGGTGTGGGCCTGGCCGTGGTTGGCGAGGGTGGCGTAGGCGCCGGCCAGGTCGAGGGCGCTGGGGGTGGCGGTGCCGAGGGTCATCGAGGTGTTGGCCGGGTCCATGCCCCGGACGCTGTCGGGGATGCCGAGTTTGACGGCGGTGTCCCGGACGCGGCCGAGTCCTGCGTCGACGCCTTCCTGGGCGTACACGGAGTTGACGGACTTGACCATGGCGTAGCGCAGGGTGATGTTGCCGTAGTCGACGTCGTCCTCGTTGGGTGGCGCGTACGGGGTGGGGCCGCCGGTGACGGGGCGTTCGCTGGTGCCGTCGTAGCGGGTCTCGGTGGTGATGGGGCGGCCGTCGACGGTGTGCTGGGCGATCAGTCCGGCGGCGAGGTCGACCGGTTTGAAGGTGGAGCCGATCTGGTTGTCCTGGCGCAGGGCGTCGTTGAAGGGCTGTTTGGCGTAGTCGGGGCCGCCGTAGACGGCGACGACCCGGCCGGTGGCGGGGTCGACGGAGGCGCCGGCGACCCGGACGTCGGTGTCGGTGGTGGGGCGGGCTTTGGGGTCGAGGTCGCCGGTGAGTTCGTCCTGGACGGCTTTGACGAAGGCGTCCTGTCGGGGCTTCTCGAAGGTGGTGGTGATCCGCCAGCCGCCGGCCTTGAGGGTGGCGGCGTCGATGGTGCCGGAGGAGATGAGGTAGTCGTCGGCGACGCCGACCAGGTAGCCGGCCTGGCCGGCGAGGCCGGTGGCGGGCTGGGGGTCGATGGGGTCGGGGAAGGTGGTCGCGGCGCGGTCGGCGCTGGTGAGGAAGCCGAGTTGGACCATGCCGTCGAGGGCGTAGTTCCAGCGGGCGACGGCCTTCTCGCGGTTGGCGGGGGTGGCGGTCTTGACGTCGTAGAGGCTGGGGGCCTGGAGCAGGGAGGCGAGGTAGGCGCCCTGGCCGAGGGTGAGTTGGGAGACGTCGACGCCGTAGTAGGCGTGGGCGGCGCTCTGGATGCCGTAGGCGCCGCGGCCGAAGTAGCTGCTGTTGAGGTAGCCGGCGAGGATCTCGTTCTTGCTGCGCTGCTGGTCGACCTTGAGGGCGATGAAGAGTTCGCGGCCCTTGCGTTCGAAGGTCTGGTCCTGGGTCAGGTAGTAGTTCTTGACGTACTGCTGGGTGATGGTGGAGCCGCCCTGCATGCCCTTGCCGAGCAGGGTGTTCCAGCCGGCCCGGAGCATGCCCTTCAGGTCGATGCCGCGGTTCTGGTAGAAGGTGCGGTCCTCGGCGGAGACGACGGCCTGCTGGGTCTGCAGCGGGATCTGGTCGACGGTGACGTCGGTGCGGTTGACGGCTCCGGTGCGGGCGATCTCGGTGGTGCCGTCGGCGTAGAGGTAGATGTTGTTCTGGGCGGTGGCGTGGGCGTTGGGGTCGGGCACCGGGACGATGACGTAGAGCACGGCGAAGGCGCCGACGGCGAGCAGCAGCAGTGCGGTGAGGGTGCCGAGGGTGATCCGCCAGGTGGGCAGGAGCCGGCGCCAGAGGGGGAGGGCGCGGCGGGCTTCGCGGCGGGCGGCCCGTTTGGCCTGGCGGCGGGTGCTCAACGTCATGGCGGGATTATCTGCTATTTGACGCTGGTTCAGCGGCGGCGGGGGTCTGAGCTGCGTGGTTGAGCCGTGTGGCGGCGCGGTCGGGGTGCGTGGTTGCGCGTGGCGGGCCGTGCGCCCCGGGGTGCGTCGGAAATCCGGGTGCGGGCCGTGGGGCCCGGCGCTACGGTGAAAGGTGCAAATCGCATAGCGCGTCCACTTCGGCAGCTCCGCCTGTCCGGCCCGGTACCCCCGGGTGCGGCCGGTCGGGGCCGCTGGGGTGTGCGCCGACGTCTCGCGGCGTCCGTCTGTGCCCGTAAATGTCGATAAGGAGACAATATGCAGAGTGCTTCCGCCGTGGAGGCGAGGCCTCCCGATACCGGTACCGGCACCGCCCTCGGGCTGTACGTCGCCGTCGCCCGCGGCGCCTTCCGCCGCTACTCCACCTACCGGGCCGCCACCCTGGCCGGGACCTTCACCAACACCGTCTTCGGCATCATCCTGGCCTCCTCCTTCCTCGCCCTCTGGCAGGCCCGGCCCAATCTCGGCGGCTACGACCAGAGCCAGGCCGTCACCTACATCTGGGTCAGCCAGGCCATGCTGGTCACCGTCTCGGTCTGGGGCGGGGGCTTCCAGGACGAGGTCCAGGACCGCTTCCGCAGCGGGGACATCGCCGTCGACCTCTACCGTCCGGTCGACTTCCAGGGCTGGTGGCTGGCCACCGACCTCGGCCGGGCCGGCTTCCAGGCGCTGGTCCGCGGCACCGTGCCGCTGCTGGTCGGCGCCCTGGTGTTCCGCACCCGGATGCCCGAACACCCGCTGACCTGGCTGTTCTTCCTGCTCTCGGTGCTGCTCGCGCTGCTGGTCAGCTTCGGGGTGCGGTTCCTGGTCTCGATCACCGGCTTCTGGCTGCACGACTCGGAGGGGGTGCGTGCCGTGATGCTGGTGGTCTCGATGTTCTTCTCCGGGATGCTGCTGCCGATCGTGCTCTTCCCCGGCTGGCTCGGCGACCTCGCCCGGGTGATGCCCTGGGCGGCCCTGGTCAAGGTGCCGACCGACGTCTTCCTGGAGCGGGCGAGCGGCGGCGGGCTGCTCCCGGCGCTCGGCTTCCAGCTCGGCTGGGCGGCCGCGCTGCTCGCGGCCGGCCGGGGCGCGCAGTGGCTGGCGACCCGCCGGGTGGTGGTGCAGGGTGGCTGAGCCGCTGCTCGCCCGGACGTCCTGGGCGGTCCGCTCCTGGTGGCTGTGCGCCCGGATGTGGATGCGCTCGATGATGGCCTACCGGGCCTCCTTCCTGCTGAACCTGCTGGCCAGCCTGGTCACCCACTCCCTCGACTTCATCGTGCTGGTGATCATGTTCCGGCACACCGACCAGCTCGGCGGCTGGCACCTGCCGGAGATCGCCTTCCTCTACGCCACCGCGACCTTCTCGCTCGGCATGGCCAACCTGCTGGTCGGCTCGGCCGACGGCCTCGGCGCGCGGATCATGAACGGCTCACTGGACACCATGCTGATCCGCCCCGCGCCCGCGCTCTCCCAGCTGTGCGCCGAGCGGTTCAGCCTGCGCCGACTCGGCCGCCCGCTCCAGGCCGTGCTGGTGCTCGCCTGGTCGCTGGCCGCCCTGGACGTGCACTGGACCTGGGACCGGGTCCTGCTGGTGCCCGTCCTGCTGGTCTGCGGCAGCGTCATCTTCGGCGCGATCTACATCGGCGGCGCCACCGTCCAGTTCTGGTGGGGCGAGTCCAAGGAGATCCAGAACTCCTTCACCTACGGCGGCGCGACCCTGCTGCACTACCCGCCGACCGTCTTCGCCAAGGAACTGGTGGCCGGGGTGGTCTTCGGCGTCCCGCTGGCCTTCGTCAACTGGCTGCCCGCCCTGCGCATCCTCGACCGGCCCGACCCGCTGGGGCTGCCGACCGTCTTCCAGTACGCCTCCCCGGTGGCCGCCGCGCTGTGCGTCCTCGCTGCCGGGCTCGCCTGGCGGGCCGGACTGCGCGCCTACCGCGGCACCGGCAGCTGACCCTCCCCGGGCCGCCTCCGCGCCCTCCCCGGGCCCTCCCCGGGCCCTCTCCGCAACGCAAGGAGCACCCATGGCACTGATCGAACTCCAGGACGTCCACCGCACCTTCACCGTGCGCGCCCGCACCGGCCGGTTCAGCCGGGTCAAGCGCGAGGTGCGCGCGGTGGACGGGCTCAGCTTCACCGTCGAGGCCGGCGAGTGCGTCGGCTACATCGGCCCCAACGGCGCCGGGAAGTCGACCACCATCAAGATGCTCACCGGCATCCTCGTCCCCAGCTCCGGCCGGCTGCGCGTCGCCGGGGTCGACCCGGCCCGCGAACGGGTCACGCTGGCCCGCCGGATCGGCGTCGTCTTCGGCCAGCGCACCACCCTGTGGTGGGACCTCCCGCTGCGCGACTCCTTCGAACTCGCCCGCCGGATCTACCGGATCCCCGACCGGCGGTACCGCGAGAACCTCGACCGCTGCGTCGAACTGCTCGACCTGGACGGCCTGTTGGACACCCCCGTTCGGCAGCTCTCGCTCGGCCAGCGGATGCGCGGGGACCTCGCGGCGGCCCTGCTGCACGACCCCCAGGTGCTCTACCTGGACGAGCCGACCATCGGGCTGGACGTGGTCAGCAAGGGCCGGGTGCGGGAGTTCCTGCGCGAGGTCAACCGGGACCGCGGCACCACCGTGCTGCTCACCACCCACGACCTCACCGACATCGAGCAGCTCTGCGACCGGGTGATGGTGATCGACCACGGCCGGGTCGTCCACGACGGCGGGCTGGACGGGCTGCACGCCGCAGGGCGCAGCGAGCGGACCCTGGTGGTCGACCTGGCCGAAGCCCGGCCGGCGATCGAGGTGGCCGGGGCGCGGGTGGTGAAGGTGGAGGGGCCGCGGCAGTGGCTGGCCTTCCCGGCACAGGAGAGCGCGGCGCCGATCGTGGCGGCGGTCGCGGCGCGCTACCCGCTGGTGGACCTCTCGGTGCGCGAGCCGGCGATCGAGGACGTGATCGCGCGGATGTACGCGAAGGTCGCGATCGGCTGACGCGGGGCGGCGGACGGCGGGTGGCGGGTGGCGGACGGCGGGCGCGGGGCGGTCGATCCGCCCGGGCCCGTCCGGTGGCGGCTGCCGCGACCGGGTGACGGTTCGGGCGGGCGTTCGGTTCCGGTCACCCGTCCGGGGAGGGCACGTGACTCCCCGGCGGGCGGCCGAGTTGGACGGTGCGTCGCCGCCGGTCAGCGCGCCGGCGAACCGCCACAGCCCCGGAGGCCCGCCGCCCGATGACCGTACCCGACGTGACCGTGGTGGTCGCGGTCCACAACACCATGCCGTACCTCACCGCCTGCCTGGACTCGCTGGTCGGGCAGTCCCTCGCGCCGGGGCGGCTGGAGGTGGTGGTCGTCGACGACGGCTCCACCGACGGCGGTGAGGTGCTGGTGGACGAGTACGCGGCCCGGCACCCCGGGCTGTTCCGGGTGGTCCACCAGCCCAACTCGGGCGGCCCGGCGGGCCCCACCAACCGAGGAGTGGCCCTGGCCCGCGGGCGGTACGTGCTGTTCCTCGGCGCCGACGACTGGCTCGGCGCCGAGGCGCTGGAGCGGCTGGTCGCGGCCGCCGACGCCTGGGGCTCGGACGTGGTGGTGCCCAAGCAGGTCGGGGTGAACGGGCGGCTGGTGCCGCAGGGCATCTTCCACGCCGACGCCGAGTCGGTCGGCTTCACCGACTCGGCGCTGGCCTGGGCGCTGTCCGACACCAAGCTGTTCCGGATGGACCTCATCCGGCGCCACGGGCTCCGCCGCAACGAGGAGTTGAAGGTCTTCTCGGACCAGCCGTTCACCCTGGAGGCCTGCCTCCGGGCCGTCCGGGTGTCCGTCCTCGCCGACTACGACTACTACTTCCTGGTCCTGCGCGAGGACCGGGGCAACGTCACCGAGCGGGCCTCGGTGCTGGACCGGCTGCGCGGGATCGCCGCCCTGCAGCAGGTGGCCGCCGAACTGGCCGATCCCGGCGAGGAGTTGGACGCCATCCGGGCCCGCAGCTTCGCCTGGGACGTGCCCCGGCTGCTCCAGGACGGCTTCCTGCTGCTGGACGACGGGCTGCAGCGGCGGGTGTGCGCCGAGGTCGGCCGGATGGTCGAGCGGTTCGGCGCCCGCGCGGTGTACGACCGGCTGCCGGTCGCCGCCCGGTTGCGGCTCGAACTCGCCGCTGCGGTACGGCCGGAGGCGCTGCGCGACCAGATCCGCTACGAGGCCGCGCACGGCGAACCGCCGGCGGTGGCGGTCGGGCGGCGGCGCTACGCGGGCTACCCGGCGTTCCGGGACGCCCGGCTCGGCCTGCCCGATGAGCTGTTCCTGCTGGGCGAGGAGGCGCTGCCGGTGGACGCCCCGCCGCTCAACCTCGCCCAGCAGCTGTGGCGCGGCGTCGTCCCGGAGCAGCTGCGGCGCGGGCTGCGGCGCCATCCGGTGTGGCGCCGGCTCGCCAACTCGGTGAACGGAGGGCGGGGATGAGCCTCGACGTCGGTCCGGACGCCTTCGGTCGGGACGCCTTCGGTCCGGACGCCCTCGGTCGGGACGGCGGTCGGGAGGCCGGCCCGGACGTCGGCCTCGATGTCTGCGTGGTCGGCCTCGGCAAGCTGGGCCTGCCGCTGGCCGTGCAGTTCGCGCTGAAGGGCCACCGGGTCATCGGGGCGGACATCGCGCCCCGGGTGGTGGAGAGCGTCAACCGGGGCGTGCCGCCGTTCCCCCGGGAGGAGGGGCTGGACGAGGCGCTCAAGCGGGTGGTCGCCGAGGGCCGGCTGCGCGCCACCACCGACACCACGGCCGCGGTGGCCGCCTCGGAGGCCGTCGTCCTGGTCGTTCCGCTGGTCACCGCCGCCGACGGCTCCCCGGACTTCGCGCTGCTGGACGCGGCCACCGACGCCGTCGCGGCCGGGCTGCGCCGCGGCGGGCTGGTCAGCTACGAGACCACCCTGCCGGTCGGCACCACCCGGGAGCGCTGGGCGCCCCGGCTGGCGGCCGGCTCCGGGCTGGCGCCCGGGACGGATTTCGCGCTGGTGTTCAGCCCGGAGCGGGTGCGCACCGGGCGGGTCTTCGTCGACCTGCGGCGCTACCCCAAGCTGGTGGGCGGTCTGGACCCCGCCTCGCTGCGGCGCGGCGCCGAGTTCTACCGGGCGGTGCTGGACTTCGACCCGCGCCCCGACCTGCCCCGGCCCAACGGGGTGTGGGAGCTGGCCTCGGCGGAGGCGGCCGAGTTCGCCAAGCTCGCCGAGACCACCTACCGGGACGTCAACATCGCGCTGGCCAATCAGTTCGCCCGGTACGCGGACCGGGTCGGGGTGGACTTCGCCGAGGTCGCCGACGCCTGCAACTCGCAGCCGTACAGCCACCTGCACCGGCCGGGCATCGCCGTCGGCGGGCACTGCATCCCGGTGTACCCGCGGCTGTACCTGTGGAACGACCCGGCGGCGACGGTGGTCCGGGCGGCCCGGGAGGCCAACCTGGAGGTGCCCGGGTACGCGGTCGGGGTGCTGGCGGGGGCGGTGCCGGGCGGGATCGCCGGGCAGGGGGTGCTGGTGCTGGGCGCATCGTACCGGGGCGGGGTCAAGGAGACGGCGTACTCGGGGGTGTTCCCGCTGGTGGCGGCGCTGGAGGCGGCCGGGGCCCGGCCGTACGTCGCCGATCCGCTGTACCGGGCGGAGGAGTTGGCGGCGCTCGGGCTGCCGCCGTACGGCGGGGAGCCGGTGGTGGCGGCGGTGCTGCAGGCGGACCACCCGGAGTACCGGGAGCTGGGGCCGGCGGACCTGCCGGGGGTGCGGGTGCTGCTGGACGGGCGGCGGTGCACGGACCCGGCGCGGTGGGCGGGGGCGGGGGCGGGGGAGGGGGTGCGGCGGATCGTGCTGGGCGGGGCGTGAGCCGGGGCGGGGCGAGCCCGAGGGCGTGCCGGGTCTGCTCCAGGGCGTGCCGGTCCGCTCGCGTGCCGGTCCGCTCGCGCGCCGGGCCTGGGGGCGTGTGATCGTGGGGCACGCCCCCGTCCGCGCCGGGCAGCGGGCAGACTGGCGGGGTGAGCGACGAAGCCTTCAGCGGGACCGGCCCCGGGGTCCGGTTCACCGCGGCCGACGAACAGAAGAGACTCGGCGTCCGCCGGATGAAGACCATCGCGACCGGCCTGCTGGCCTTCGCAACCCTGGTCTTCGCCCTCTCCACCTGGGCCAAGGCGGCCGGCGCAGGCCCCTGGGCCGGGTACGTGGCGGCAGCCGCCGAGGCGGGCATGGTCGGCGCGCTGGCCGACTGGTTCGCCGTGACGGCCCTGTTCCGCCGCCCGTTCGGACTGCCGATCCCGCACACCGCGATCATCCCGACCAAGAAGGACGCCTTCGGGCGCTCGCTCGGCGACTTCGTCGGCGACAACTTCCTGGCCGGCCACGTGGTGCGCGGCCGGCTCGCCGCGCTCGGCGTCGGCCGCCGGCTGGGGGAGTGGCTGGCCGCGCCGGGCAGCGCCGAGCGGGTCACCAAGGAGGCCTCGGCGGCGCTGCGCGGGCTGCTCGCGGTGCTGCGCGACGACGACGTGCGGGCGGTGGTCGCCGAGGCGGTGACCCGGCGGGCCGCCGCCACCTCGGTGGCCGAGCCGATGGGCCGGATGCTGGGCAAGGTGGTCGCGGACGGCGGGCACCATGGCGTGGTGGACCTGGTCGCCGTCCGGGCGCACGACTGGCTGACCGACAACCACGAGGACGTGGTCCGCAAGGTCACCCAGAAGACCCCGGGCTGGACCCCGAAGTTCCTCGACCAGCAGGTCGGTGAGCGGGTCTACAAGGAACTGCTGCGCTTCGTCACCGACATCCGGGACGACCCCGACCACCCGGCCCGCGGCGCGATCGACAACTTCCTCGCCGACTTCGCCACCGAGCTGCAGACCGACCCGGAGACCATCGCCCGGGTCGAACGGGCCAAGGGCGAGCTGCTGACCCGCCCCGAGGTGCAGGACCTGATCAACTCGACCTGGGCGGCCGTGCGCACCCTGGTGATGGGCGCGGCCGAGGACGAGGACAGCGAACTGCGCCGGCGCATCCGCGACGGCGTGCGCCGCTTCGGCGAGCGCCTGGCCACCGACGCCAAGCTGCAGGCCAAGGTCGACGGCTGGCTGCAGGACGCCGCCCAGTACCTGGTCGACACCTACCGCACCGAGATCACCTCGCTGATCTCGGAGACGGTGGCGGGCTGGGACGCCGACGAGGCCTCGCGCAAGATCGAGGCCAACGTCGGCCGGGACCTCCAGTTCATCCGGATCAACGGCACCGTGGTCGGCGCCCTCGCCGGGCTGCTGATCCACACCGTGGCGGTCGCGCTGGGCGGGTGATCCGGGCTTCGGCCTATCCTTGCCAGCACCACTCGGTACGCGCGTAGAAGAGAAGAGGGAACCACCGTGGTCCAGCCGGACGGAAGTCGGATCGGCCCCAACACCAGCCAGACCGGACTGAGCGACCGGAGTATCGAGGCGTTCATCGCCGGGATGCCCAAGGCGGAACTGCACGTCCACCACGTCGGCTCGGCCTCGCCGCGGATCGTCGCGGACCTGGCCTCCCGGCACGCCGGGCAGTCCAAGGTGCCGACGGACCCGGCGGCGCTCGCCGAGTACTTCACCTTCACCGACTTCGCCCACTTCATCGACGTCTACCTGAGCGTGGTGGACCTCGTCCGCGACGCCGAGGATGTCCGCGCGCTCACCTACGGCGTGGCCGAGGACATGGCGCGGCAGAACATCCGCTACGCCGAGCTGACCCTCACCCCGTACTCCTCGGTCAAGCGCGGGATCCCCGACGTGGCCTTCATGGAGGCGATCGAGGACGCCCGGCTGCGCGCCGAGAAGGACCTCGGCGTGGTGCTGCGCTGGTGCTTCGACATCCCGGGCGAGGCCGGCCTGGAGGCCGCCGAGATCACCGCCCGGCTGGCCACCGAGCTGGCCCCCGAGGGCCTGGTCAGCTTCGGCCTGGGCGGCCCGGAGATCGGCGTGCCGCGGCCGCAGTTCAAGCCCTACTTCGACCGGGCCCGGGCGACCGGCCTGCGCTCCGTCCCGCACGCCGGTGAGACCACCGGGCCGGAGACGGTCTGGGACGCGATCCGCGAGCTCGGCGCCGAGCGCATCGGGCACGGCACCCAGGCGGTGAAGGACCCGGCGCTGGTCGACCACCTGGGCGAGCACCGCATCCCGCTGGAGGTCTGCCCGACCTCCAACATCGCCACCCGGGCGGTGGAGCGGATCGAGGACCACCCGATCAAGCGGATGGTCGACGCCGGGCTGCTGGTGACGGTCAACAGCGACGACCCGCCGATGTTCGGCACCGACCTCAACACCGAGTACGCGGTGGCGGCGCGGCTGCTGGGGCTGGACGAGACCGGGGTGGCGGCGCTGGCCCGCAACGCGGTCGAGGCCTCGTTCCTGGAGCAGGCGGGCAAGACCCGGCTGGTCGGCGAGATCGACTCCTACCTGGCGGGCTGGCAGCAGCAGGGCTGACGTTCCCGCAGGTCAACCGCCCCGTCGACCCCGGTCGGCGGGGCGGTTCGCGTGGTGCCGCGGGGGCGGCGCCGGGCATGGCGCCGGATGTGGTGCCGGGGCATGGTGCCGAATGTGGTGCCGGGCGCCGGATGTGGCACCAAAGTGGCGCCACAAAGGCCTCGACATGGCACCACTGCCGTGCCATGCTCTAGCCATGGACCTCACGCCGTACGTCGAAAACCTCCGGAACGAGCTCGCGGTGGCCGCCGCCACCGGCGGGGACGAAGCGCGGGCGCTGGCCGACCGGCTGACGCTCCCGCTGGAGTCGGCCGTGCGGCTCACCCTGCTCAACGCGCTCTCCGCCGCCATGGGCGAAGTGACCCGCGACCTCGCCCCGGGCTCGGTGGACGTGCGACTGCGCGGCCTCGATCCCGAGTTCGTGGTGACGGCTCCGCCCGGTTCCGGCGGCTTCCACGGCGAGGAGCCGCCCGCGGTGCCGGGGGGGACGCCGGCGGTGGTGCCACCAGTGGTGCCGTCCCTGGCGCCACCGATAACGTCGCCCGCGCCCCCGTCCGCGATGCCGGAGGCGGACGACAGCGGCACCGCCCGGATCAACCTCCGCCTGCCCGCGCACCTCAAGGCGAGGGCGGAGGAGGCCGCCGGGCAGGAGGGGCTCTCGCTCAACGCCTGGCTGGTCCGGGCCGTCGCCGGCGCGGTCGACGGCGGCCGTCCGGCCGTCCGCCCGCCCGCCGACCTCGGCGCCCGCACCACCCGCGGCGGCGGCCAGGGCTTCACCGGCTGGGTCCACTAGCGCGTCCGCACCACCGCCAGACCGACTGCCCCTTCGACGTCACCTCCGCTCCGACCAGCGGGAACACCCACACGAGTCAAGAGGACGGCACAGCCATGCCCACGTACGAGACCAACGGACAGATCTCCGTCTCCCTCGAATTCGAGATCGGCTCGGTGTGGATCCGGGCGAGCAAGCGCACCGACACGGTCGTCGAGGTCCGGCCCACCAGCTCCGCCAGGGACGCGGACGTCAAGGCCGCCGAGCTGACCCAGGTCGACTTCTCCGGCGGCCGGCTCACCGTCAAGGGCCCCAAGCAGCGGACGGTGTTCTCCAGCAAGAAGGGCTCGATCGACATCACGGTCGAGCTGCCCGCCGGCTCGGAGGTGCACGCCGACTCCCCGATGGCCGACTTCGTCACCGAGGGCCCGCTCGGCGACTGCCGGATCAAGACCTCCATGGGGCGGATCCAGGTCGACCGGGCCGAGGGCGCCCGGCTCAAGACCGACATGGGTGACATCCGGCTCGGCACCGTCGCCGGGGATGCCGAGGTGACCGGTTCCGGCCGGATCGAGGTCGGCGCCGTCGGCGGCCGGCTGACGACCAAGAACAGCAACGGCGACACCGAGATCGACGAGGTGCGCGGCGAGCTGACGGCCAACGCCTCCAACGGCCGGATCCACATCGGCCTCGCCGAGGGGGGCGTCGAGGCCAAGACGGCGAACGGCCACATCCGGGTCGGCCAGGTCGTCCGCGGCAAGATCGGCCTTCAGGTCGGCGTCGGGGACATCGAGGTCGGCATCGCGGATGGCACGGCGGCCTGGCTGGACGTGCACAGCAAGTTCGGCGCCGTCCGCAACGCCCTCGACACGGCGGCCGGTCCGGGCGAGGCCCGGGAGACGGTCGAGGTCCGCGGCGCCACCCAGGTCGGCAGCATCCTCATCCGGAGGGCCTGATGGCGACGACGACGATCCCGGCAACGGCCCCGGTCGCGAGCACGGCGGCGATCTCGGTGGCCGGGCTGACCAAGAGCTACGGGGACAAGGCGGTGCTCAGGGGCGTCGACCTGTCCATCCCGGCGGGCAGCGTGTTCGCCCTGCTCGGCCCGAACGGCGCGGGCAAGACCACCACGGTGGAGATCCTCTCCACCCTCATCCCCGCCGACGGCGGCTCGGCCCGGGTGGCCGGGTACGACGTGGTCCGCCAGGCCGACGGGGTGCGGAAGGCGATCGGGGTCACCGGCCAGTTCTCGGCGGTGGACAACCTCCTCACCGCCGAGGAGAACCTGATGCTGATGGCCGACCTCCACCACCTCCCCCGTCGGGAGGGGCGGAGGCGGGCCGAGGAACTGCTGCGGCGCTTCGAGCTCGCCGAAGCCGCGGGCAAGCCCGCCGTCACCTTCTCAGGGGGCATGCGGCGCAAGCTCGACCTGGCGATGACCCTGGTCGGAGACCCCAAGGTGATCTTCCTGGACGAGCCCACCACCGGGCTGGACCCGCGCAGTCGGCGCACCATGTGGGAGATCATCCGTGGCCTGGTCGCCGACCACGGGGTGACGATCTTCCTCACCACCCAGTACCTGGACGAGGCCGACCGACTCGCCGACCGCATCGCCGTCCTGGACGCTGGCCGGATCGTCGCGGAGGGCACGGCCGAGGAGTTGAAGCGGATCGTCCCCGGCGGGCGGATCCGGCTCCAGTTCTCGGACACCGGCCGACTCACCGCCGCCGCCGGGCTGTTCGACTATGCCACCGCCGACGCGGAGGCCCTGCGGCTGGACATCCCGGGGGACAACTCCGTGCTCACCGTACGGGCAGTGCTGGACGTGCTCGACAACGCCGGGCTGCCGGCCGAGTCACTGGTCGTGGAGACGGCGGACCTGGACGACGTCTTCCTGCAACTCACCGGAGAGGGAGCACGATGAGCACGGCGACGTATGCGGTCAGCGACTCGCTGACCATGCTGCGGCGGAACCTCAAGCGCGCGCAGCGGTACCCGGCGATGACCTTCTCCGTCGTGCTGATGCCGGTGATGATGCTGCTGCTCTTCAACTACGCCTTCGGAGGCGCGTTGGGAGCCGGCATCGGGGGCGGGAGCTACATCGACTACGTGACGCCGGGGATCGTCCTGATGACGGCGACGTCGGGGGCGGTCGCCACGGCGGTCGGCGTCTGCGTCGACATGACCGAGGGGATCGTCAACCGGTTCCGCACGATGGCGATCTCGCGCTCGGCGTTCCTGACCGGGCACGTGGTCGGGAGCGTGGTCCAGACGGTGATCGCGCTGGTGATGGTGACCGGCGCGGCCTTCGCCATGGGGTTCCGGTCCAGCGCCGGGCCGCTGGCATGGCTGGCGGCAGCGGGCCTGCTGCTGTTCGTGACCCTGACGCTCACCTGGATATCGGCGGGGATCGGACTGGTCTCCAAGACGCCGGAGAGTGCGAGCAACACGCCGCTGCCGCTGACCTTCCTGCCCTTCATCGGCAGCGCGATCGTGCCGCCGGACTCGATGCCGACCGTGCTGCGCTGGTTCGCCGAGTACCAGCCCTTCACCCCGATCATCGAGACCCTGCGCGGCCTGCTGATGGGCACCGCCATCGGCAACAGCGGCTGGATCGCCCTCGCCTGGTGCACCGGGCTGACCCTGCTCGGCTACTTCTGGTCGCGGAGCGTCTTCTACCGGCGGTGACGGGGGTACGGCCGGTAGCCGTCGGACGGCCCGGGCAGCGGGGACACCCGCGCCCGGGCCGCCGTGGCGTTCGCGGCCCTGCTCCGCTGCCGGGCCCTGCCGCTGAGCCCTGAGGTAAAGCCCACGCCAAGGATCGGCAAAGCATCGCTGGGGGCGAGGGGGTGACGGTGCGTCACCGATTGACGACCCTTCCGGGGCGCCGAGTGGTCCGCCCCCGATCGGATCACGGTGACCAGAGTCCGCGAGGCCAGGGTCGTCACCCTCGCCCCCGACGGTGATCCCGGCAGCCCGGCGGTGACGCTCCGCTGACCGCCCGGAGGCGATTCCCGGCCCGTTCGGGCCGCGGGCAGCGCTCCCCGGGCAGCAGTCGGCCCCTGTAGTAAAGTCCGCGCAAAGGTCGGCAAAAGACCGCCCGGGGGGACGGATGACGGCGAGGCGTCGCAGACAGATCGCGTGGGCGCTCAGGGGTTCGGCGCTCGCGGCGTTGCTGGTGTACCTGCCGGGCTGGCACGCCTCCCGTTCGGGCGGACTGGTGCTGCTCGAGCACTGGCTCAACCGTCCGGTCCTGCTGATCGGGGCGGCGGTGGTGCTGCTCGTGGTCTCGCTGGTGATCCAGCTGGAGTTCCGCTCCCGGTTCTCGCAGATCGGCTGTGCCGCTGTGCTGGCGCCGCTCGTCCTGGCCGCGGTGCCGATCCTGTTCCTGTCCTTCGTGTTCAGCGGCCACGGCGGCCGGGAGGATCGGTTCGTCAGCCCCGACCGCCCGGACCGGGTGCTCACCGTCACCAACGTCGCCTTCTCCATCGACCCGGTCTACCGGGTGGAGTTGGAGACCGGTACCGGCTGGTCCGCCCGCCACTGGAGCATGGGCACCTGGAACACCCGCGGCGGCGACTTCGTCCGCGTCGACTGGTCCGGCCCGAACCAGATCACCGTCACCGGCCGCACCTCGCTCACCGTCTTCGACGTCCTCCCCGACGGCAGCCCGGGCGAGCCCCGGGTCCTCCCGAGGCAGGAGCCGGACGGGCCGTAGGGCGCCCCGAGGATGGTCAACCGCCCCTCTAGGCTGGCGCGGTGACACAGGGGGGACCAGGGGCACAGGGGATGCGGGAGATCCGTGGGGGCTGGGGTGCGCGGCCGCGCCGGGTGCGGTGGGTGGCGGCGGTGTGGGTGGTCGGATTCGTCGAGGGGGCGGCGGTGCACGCGTTCGACGTCCTGAGCGGCGGGCTGCACGCGTACGCGTGGTGGCCGTTGCCGAGCCAGGTGTTGTTCCACGCGCTGCTCGTGCTCGACCCGCTGGCCGCCGTGCTGGTGGCCCGGGCGCGCCCGGCGGGGGCGTGGCTCGGGGCGGGGGTCATGGTGGCCGATCTGACGGCGAACTGGTGGGCGAACTGGGACGACGTCGTGCGTCACCCGCTCGACTACCTCCAGGGAGTCGTCGGGCTGCCGGCGATGACGCTCTTCGGGCTGTTCGTCTTCGTCACCGCCGCCCCGCTGCGCCGGGCGTTCCTCCGCACGGGCCCGTACGCGGGAGCGGCCCCGCGCGCCCAGGGGGCCTGAGCGCGCGGGACGGCGGTCAACCCGGGGCGGCCGCGCTGCCCGGGGCGGCCGGGCCGCCGGTCACCAGACGGTGATGCCCATGGTGTCGGCCGCACTGTGGATGGCGTTGTAGTGCGGGATCGACATGTCGGACTTCTTCTGGCCGGCCGGAAGGTTCTTGTCGGCGGCGCGGAACTCGTCGCGGGCGGCGGCGAGCAGGCTGGTGCCGTAGGAGACCGGGACGTCCTTGGTGCCGTGCGCCGGGTGGGACTTGGCGGCCGTCTGGCTGCCGGCCTGGGCGAGGGTGCTGCGGGCCTGGTTGTAGGCGGCGGCCTTGACGGTCTTCGGGTTGGCGAGCCGGGCCTGGGCAACGGTGCTCGTCCGGGTCTGTTCGGCGGCCATCGCGACGGGTGCGACGGCGGCGGTGAGCGCGCCGGCGGCGACGACGGTGACGAGGGCGTTGCGAACGGTCCTGTTCATGCGGGTTCCTTCCGTGGAAATTCTCAAGGATTCGCCTCCGCTCCGGTCTCGGCCGATCGTCGGAGTGCGAACGTCTCCGCCCTACCCGGGCCTTGGAGAGCGGAAAACCCGCTTCCGTACGGTTCGTTCGGAAGTGGTCGGATCAGGCCGTTTTCTGGATTCAGGTAATTCGTATGGTCAGACTGGGCGGATGAATCCTGATCTCTACCCGGACGTGGCCGCCGCCGGGAGCCTCGCCGCCGCACTGGAGTCGGCGGCCGCCGAACTGGCCGTGGACGTCGCCCTGGTGCCGGGCACCCGGGGCGACGCGGCCTCGGCGGGCATCGCCGTCTCAGCGGGCACGATGCCCGTGCGCCGTCCGCTCCGGGTGCATCTCGGCGCGGAGAAGCGCTGGTTCTGGCTCAGCGGCCGGAGTCTGGGCGTCGAGATGATCACGGGCGGGACGGCGGACATCCAAGAGGTCATCCGGGCCGCCACGGCCTGGGGGAGCGGGCGGAGTCCGCGGGAGCTGCGTGAGCGGTTCCCGTTCCTCGCCTCCTCGGAACTCGCCGAGGCCCATGAGCACGGGGCTGAAGCCGTGGTCGGGTTGCAGTGGCGTTGGCTCCGGGAACGGGCCGCGGGGGAAGCGGAGTTCACCGGGTTCGGCCTGCTGGTCGAGGCGGCCGGTGCGGAGCCGAGGCTCCGGCAGTTGTCCCCGGTCGTCAGCCACCGGGTGCTCGTCTTCCGGCCCCGCACCGGCTTCCCCTGCGGGGTGGTGCTCGCGATCGCTCCCGCGTACGACGGCCGCCCGTACAGGGTGCAGCGGTTCCCGCACGGTGGTCTGATCGCCGAGGCCGGGACGGCGGAGGAGGCCGTCGCACTGGCCGTCGCCCACCTTCCCGCCGACCTCGGACCCGCTGTGCTCGGCAGCGACGAGGACGCCTGACGGCCGGCGCCTGCTCAGGCTTCGTCCTCGTGCGGCGGGATGGTGGAGTGCAGCACCGTGCCGCCGGTCGGGTCGGGCATCGGGACAGCCGATGTCGGCTGTCCTGATGCTCCCCGATGCCCCGATGCCCCGATGCTCCCGAAGGCCGGAGACGGCTTCCCACCTCGCCGTCCCGGAGGAGAGTCAGGCGAGGCAGAACTCGTTGCCCTCGATGTCCTGCATCGTGATGCACGACTCGTTGACGCCGTCGGCGCGCTGCGTCAGCACGTGTTTCCCGCCGAGCGCCGTCAGCCGTGCGCATTCGGCCTCCAGGGTGGCCAGGCGCTCCTCACCCACGAGCCCGGCGCCGGCCCGCACATCGAGGTGCACCCGGTTCTTGACGACCTTGCCCTCGGGAACCCGCTGGAAGAGCAAGCGCGGGGCCACGCCCGAGGGATCAGCGCACGCGAAGTAGATCTCATCCTCGGGCGGCAGCGAGCGGTGGTACTCCTCCCACGTGGCAAAGCCCTCCGGGACCGCCGGCACGACGTACCCCAGCACCTCGCACCAGAAGGCGGCGAGGCGCGCAGGCTCCGCACAGTCGAAGGTCACTTGGAACTGTCTGATCGTTGACATCGGCGCACGATAACAGGGGCCCTGCTCATCTCCCCAGGTCGGGAGGTCCGCACGGGATCGGGAGGAGGCGTCTGCTACCCGCTGCCGTGTCGTGGGGTCGCAGGGCTGAACAACCCGTCAGAGCCCGCCGCCGAGGAGGACGCGGTAGACGATGGTGGCGCCGTCGGTGCTCACTTCGGTGCAGAGGTCGCGACGGTCGATCAGCCAGCCGTTCGCCTCGCAGCGCTGGGAGGGCCGGAGCCTGTCGGCGGCCTCCTCCGTGGAGAGGCCGGCCGGGCCGGTGAGGTAGCGGGTGCGCCAGCAGGTGGAGTGGTGGCCGTTGCCGCAGCCCTGGCCGGTGCGGATGGTGGTGTAGCCGGGCCGCGCCTCCGGCAGGGTCTGGGCGGCGGGCACGCTCGCCTCGTGGAAGAAGAGGAGCGCGAGCAGCGGGGTGGCGGGGAGGACCAGAGCCAGCTGGGCGTGGAAGGCGATGCCGACGGCCCGGGACCAGCCGCGCGGGCGTTCCGTGCGCGGTCCGGCGAAGCGCCGCTCCGCCCGGAGCCCGACGAGTACGGCCAGTTCGGCGAGCGGCGTGTACAGCAGGTACAGCTCGGCCTTGCTCTGCGGGTGCAGCAGGCCGAGGGGTACGGAGAGGACGAGGGCCAGCCAGAGCAGCAGCGCGGCGGCGATGGGCACCCGCAGGGGGGTCGGCCGGGCGCGCAGCAGCCAGTGGACGAGCGGTAGCAGCGCGAACAGCACCCCGACGACGGCCCACACCATGACCCGAACCCCTCCCGGCTGCGAACGACGGCACCTCGGGAAGCCGGACGCTCCGGCGGGGCCGTTCGGTTCCGGTACGAAGGGGGGCTCAGGTGTTGGACCAGGAGCGGGTGGAGAGCACCAGCAGGTAGCCGTCGGGGTCCTGGACGGTCACGCCCCAGGCCTCCCAGTACGGGTTGTGCGCGGGGACGCGCTTGCCGCCGTGCTGTTCGAGCCGCTCCAGCAGGGCGTCACTGACGGGTTCGCCGAGGTAGACGACGAGGAGGTCGTCGGCGGTGGGGCGTGGTTCGACGGGTGCGGCGGGGTCGTGGACGAGCTCCAGGTGCCAGGCGGCGTCGGGCCAGCCGACCATGAGGAGGGAGTGCTCGCCGGGGGTGCCGTCCGTGGTGTGCCGGTAGAGGACGTCGAGGCCGAGCCCGGCGGCCCAGAAGCGCTCGGCCGCTTCGAGGTTGCGGGACGGGCGGGCGATGCGGATGTGCGCGGTGGCGTCGGCCGGCATGGTTCTGGCTCCTGGGGCGGGGAGGGGGACGGTAGAGAGCCTAGGGAGCCGGGGGCCGGGTGCCATCGGGCGCTGGTCCTAGTCCGCCGGGCTTGGGTCCGGCCAGGGTCGGAAACGCGGACGGCCCGGCA
Source organism: Kitasatospora sp. NPDC096128 (assembly GCF_040303105.1). NCBI lineage: Bacteria > Bacillati > Actinomycetota > Actinomycetes > Kitasatosporales > Streptomycetaceae > Kitasatospora > Kitasatospora sp. NPDC096128. The sequence goes on from NZ_JBEOSP010000008.1 coordinate 135,916, forward strand.
CCTGTGAAAGGTGCCGGGCCGTCCGACTGTGGAGCGCCAGGCCCGGGTTGCACGGACTCTTCCTACTGAAAGTAGGACGTACTCTGGTAGTACCACTGACGCCTGGCGAGGATTTGTGTTCCTCGCGACAAGAAGAACGTTAGCAGCTCAGAGCCCCGTGATCCAAAACGGGCGGCCGGTGCGGTCGGGGGTCAGGCGTTGAACTCGCCGTTGCGGATGGCGGCGACGAGGTCGCGCCACTCGTCGGGGGTGAGTTGGGCGATGGCGTCGGGGAGCAGAGTGCTGCGAACGTAGACGGCGTCGGGAGCTATAGCCACTTCGGGGCAGTTATTGCCATCGCCGCAAGCGATGGGCTTTTGCCAAGCGAGTTCTTCCACCAGGGCCTCACAGCCTGTTCATGATGCTGAAGATCGCATCACGGGAGGCTGACGGATCGAGCGAGCGATCGCGCATGTCTCCAATGATGTTCCGGTAGTTCTCCAGCTGGTTCGTTTCGGTCAGGAACGCTGGTGATCCTACGGAGTCCAGCTGAACCGTATCGAGGCGAGGCACAGGCCCGCCCGCGTAGAGCACGGCCTGACCTGCACCCTTGAATCCACCAGCCTTGAACTCCAACACGCGGAGAGTCACGTTGGGTGCCTCTGAGAGCGCGAGCAGCTGCTTCAACTGGTCGCGCGCAACGGTCGCGCCGCCGAACTCCATGCGCAGTGCGGCCTCGTGGACGATCGCTTCGTATTCAAGCGGATCCTTGCGTGTCAGAAGCTCCGCTCGCCGCATCCGGTTCTCGACTCGGGCTTCGATGTTCAGGGGTCGGAGCGGCGGATAGACCTCGCGGAAGATGGCCCGAGCTGTCTCTTCGGTCTGCATGAGGCCCGGCACGTGGCAGATCTGATACGTCAACAATGTGTTGGCGTAGTGCTCCACCTCTGAGATCTCAAGAATTCCGGCCGGGACGAGACCTCTGTGCTCCTCCCACCACCCTTTGGTGCGGTCGGCAGCCATCTCGGCGACGGCGTCGACGTAGGCGGAGTCGGCCTCCTCGAAGTCGGCGGCGAGCGCGAGGACCCGCTCGGCGCTGATCGGGTAGGCGCCCTGTTCGATCAGCGTGACCTTGCTGCGGTCCAGGCCGAGCACTGCGGCAGCATCTCCGGCCGAGCGCCCGGCGGCCTCGCGCATCTTCCGCAGTTCGGTGCCGACGCGCTTCCGACGTGCGGTTGGGGTAGGTGGCATCCTCCCAGCATCCACCGCGCGTGCGTGACGAGTCCAGCGAGCCTATAGGCACATCTTCCCGAGCTGGCTAGCAAATTTGCCATCACGTGCTCTACAGTCTGTGATGCACCGATCACCGAACGGATCGTCAGTAACGCCGCTCGGGCACCGAAGAACACCCATGTCCAGTGGGCTTGTTCACGGCGACGCATCCGCCGATCTCACCCGTTCCCCTCTGGGAGATCCCTGTGCGCAACCTCAACTCCCCCTCCCTCGGCCTCTCCCGCGACACCCTCCGGGATGCGCTCGACGGCTGGCCCCCGTCCCTCGTCGCCGACGCCCAGCTCGCGTTGGTCGAACTGATCGTCAATGCCTGGCGCCACGGCGACACCCCTGCCCCGGTCGTCGCCATCGTCCTCCGTGACAACACCCTCCGCGTCGGCGTCTCCGACCGCTCCACCATCCTCCCCGAGCAGCGTTCGCACGACCTCCTCTCCGAGTCCGGCCGGGGCCTCCAGCTCGTCGCCGGCCTCTCCCACCGCTGGGGCGTCAGTCCCCAAGAGCTCGGCAAGACCGTCTGGTTCGAGCTGGACGGTGCCGCGTGAGCGCCCACCACCCGATCCACCCCGCCGACCCGGCCCTGCTCCACGTCACCGGTCCCCAGCTCACCGAGCTGATCATCGAACTCCGCACCGAGGGCCGTGAGTTCGGTCTCCTCTGGCCCTCCGCCCACTCGGGTGAGACCAGCCTCAGCGGTCGCCGACTCGTCAACTTCGGCAACGTCCCGGCGAGCACCCTCATCAACCTCCTCGCGCTCCTGCGCGAGTACAAGCGCAACCGCGACGGCGGCCACCATCGATGCTCGGACTCCTGATCCTCAACCTCATCGCCGCCCTCTTCGGCGGCCTCTGCGAAACCCGCTCATCCCGCTTCCGGCGGAAGCCGATCGAGGTGCAGCACCCCTCCGGTGACGTCCAGCACCGGTAGCCAATTCCCGTCCGTACGCGGGGAGTCGGTCCGGTCGACTTCCTGTGCACGCCCCCGCCTGCCCTGGCCGGCCTCGCGCGATCCATGATCACTCGTGCGACCGGAGCGGCCACGGGAGGGGCCGGACTTCCGGGCCCGCGCCCCGCCGCCCGGCGGGCGGGGCGCGTTCTGCTCGGACGCGGTCAGCGGTCAGCGGTCAGCGGTAGGCGGCGAGGAACGCCCGTACGCCCGCGTCGGCGTAGCGCTCCAGCTCGACCTCCGTGTGCTGCGGGCTCCCGTGGAACATCGCCTTGTTCACCGGGATCCAGAGCAGCAGCCCTGAGAAGTGGTTGGCCGCGAGCAGTGCGTCGTCCACCTTCAACACGCCCTGGTCGGCAAGTCGTTGGAAGGTCTCGGCGAGGGTGGCGAGCACCCGCTCGAAGCCCTGCTCGTACCAGGTGGCGCCCAGCTCGGGGAAGCTGTCGGCGTTGGCGATGATCAGCCGGCGCAGCTGGAGCACTTGCGGCCGGGTGAGCGTGGTGAGGAACTGCCGGGCGAGCGTGCCCAGGTTCTCCTCCAGTGCGGCCGCGTCCGCCGGGATGTCGGACACGAGGTCGATCATCGCCTCGATCCGGTCGGTCGTGGCGAGCACGATCTCGGCGAACAGCTTCTCCTTGTCGGCGAAGTGCTTGTACACCGTCTGCTTGGACACGGCTGCGAGCTTGGCGATGTCGTCCATGCTCGTGCCCGCGTAGCCCTTGGCCATGAAGACCGTGGTCGCGGCTTCCATGATCGCCTGGTGCTTGCGGGCCGACCGGTTGCCGGGCTCGTTGGCTTCCACCCCTGTCTCCCTCCTCCTTCTCGATCTCGACTTCTCGTCCTGGACCGAACAGTACTGGACAGTCCAGTTCCTCTCCCAGTACCGTACCGTCCAGTTCCCCAGTACTGGACAGTCCAGTTCTGGCGGCCTCACATCCTTGGGGGGATTTCCATGGCCCAGCAGGCCTTCAGCACCCGTTCCGCCACTGCCGCCACCACGTTCACCACCCGCCGCGCCCTGCTGGTCGGCGGTGCACTCGCCGGCCCGCTGTTCCTCGGCCTGGGAGTGGCCCAGGGCCTCACCCGCAAGGGCTTCGACTTCTCCCGCAACGCCATCAGCCAGCTCGGCCTCGGGGACCTCGGCTGGATCCAGGTCGCGAGCTTCCTGCTCACCGGCCTGCTGCTGACCGCAGGCGCGGTCGGCCTGCGCCGCACCATCGGCGGTGCTCCCGGCGGCACTTGGGCCCCGGGGCTGGTCGCCGCCTTCGGTGCCTCCTTCCTCCTGGCCGGCGTGTTCAAGGCCGACCCCGGCGCGGGCTTCCCGACCGGAACGCCGGACGGCCCGGGCGAACTGAGCGGCCACGGCACCGTCCACCTGCTCGCCGGCACCCTCGGCTACCTGGCGCTCTGCCTCGCCTTCCTCGCCCTGGCCCGGCACTTCGCCTCGCGCGGGGAGCGCGGCTGGGCCCTCGCCTACCGGATCGCCCCGGTCGTCGTCCTGGCCGGCTTCGCGGGCTCCGGGGCCACCGTCATCGCTTTCACCGTCGGCGCGGGCTTCGGCCTCCTCGCCCTCACGGCGGCCATCGTCCGTGTCAGTGCCAGCCGCTAACGTCGTATCAGCCAGCCAGCCAGACCGTCGCCCGACCAGAGAACAGGACACCCGCGCCATGACCACCCCCGTCAAGGGCCCCGCCAGCTACTTCCCGGCCATCGAGAAGAAGTACGGCCGTCCGATCGAGGAGTGGAAGGGCCTGATCCGCACCTCGCCGCTCACCAAGCACATGGAGCTCGTCGGCTGGCTCAAGAGCGAGCACGGCCTCGGTCACGGCCACGCCAACGCGCTGGTCGCCCACACCCTCGCCGAGCCCAAGGCCGACTGACCGACCACTACCACGAGAGGGGGGGAACCGTCGTGATCCTCGAAATCCGCACCTACCGCCTGCTGCCCGGCACCGGCGCCGAGTTCGTCCGCGTGATGGCCGAGGAGTCCGTTCCCCTCCTGGAAGCCGCCGGCATCCGGGTCGTCGACCACGGCGCCTCGCTCGTCGCCGAGGACGGCCATGAAGAGGCCTACCTGATCCGGGCGTTCGACTCCGTCGAGCAGCACCGCGCGCAGGAGGACGCGTTCTACGCCAGTGACGTCTGGCGCCGGGGCCCGCGCGAGGCGATCGTCTCCCGGATCGACGGCATGCACTCCATCGTGATCGAAGCCCCCGACCATGCCGTGGATGCCTTCAAGCGCCCATGAGAGCGTCATCAACCTGCGGGGGCGCGGTCAACCGGCCGGCGGCTCCGAGGCCTCCGGAAAAGGGGGTTGTGCGGAGGCAGCCAACCGCTGACGATCATGTGATGAGCACAGTGATCAGACGTGTAAGGACCGAGGAGTGGGAGCGGGTCAAGGAGATCCGCCTTGCCGCGCTGCAGGACCCGGCCGCGAGCATCGCCTTCCTGGACACCTACGAGAGCGCCGCCGCCAGGCCCGACGGCTTCTGGCAGGAGCGCACCGCCGGAGCCGCCGAGGGCGACGCCGTGCACCAGCTCGTCGCGGAGGCCGCGGACGGCCGCTGGCTCGGCACCATGACCGTGCGGGTCGAGCGGCCCGGCGGGGACGGCGCCCTCGGCGGCGACGTCATCACCGTCCCGCAGACCCACATCGTCGGCGTCTACGTCCGCCCCGAGGCGCGCGGCACCGGCCTGGCGCACGAGCTGATCCGGGCCGCCCAGGAGTGCTCCTGGTCGCTGGCCGAGCCCCGGATCCAGCGGGTCCGCCTGTTCGTCCACGAGTCCAACACCCGCGCCGAGGCGATGTACCTGCGGGCCGGTTTCCGGCGCTCCGGCGTGTCCGTGCCGGTGCCGGGCGACGAGACCCACCGGGAGATCGAGCTGGCGGTCGAGCGGGGCTGAGTCCCGTGCCGCCCGGCCCGAGTGGTCACCTGAAGTCCGCCGTGTGCTCCCGCGCCCAGGAGCGGAAGCTGCGGGGCGGGCGGCCGAGCACCCGCTCGACCGTGTCCGTCACCCGCTCCGGCTCGCGGGTGAACGACTCCCAGGCGCGCAGCCGGGACTCCACGAAGGCCGCGTTGCCCCAGGCCGCCGTCAGCTCCTTGCGGGCCGTCTCCGGCGCCAGTTCCTCCCAGCGGACCTCGGTGCCGAGCTCCTCGCCGATGATCCGCACCAGCTCGGCGTGGGCGAGCGACTCGGGCCCGGTGACCAGGTACTTCCCGCCGTCGTGCCCGTCCTCGGTGAGGGCCCGGACGGCCACCTCCGCGATGTCGCGCTCATGGACCAGCGAGCGGCGGGCCCGCCCGTACGGCCAGCGGACGACGCCCGCGCGGACCTGGTCGGCCCAGCCGAGCGCGTTGCCGGCGAAGTCGATCGCCCGGACGAATGTCCAGGCCAGGCCGGAGCGGCGGATCAGCCGCTCGATCTCCTGGTGGAAGATCGCCGCCGGTTCGTCGTCCGCGAGGTCCGGCACGTCCGTCGAGAGGTAGACGACCCGTTCGGCGTGCTCGGCGATCAGCTCCACCACCCGCGGCTGGACGGGGATCCCGGGCCACATCAGGTAGACGCCGGCCACCCCGCCGTGCAGCGCGGCGGCGAGGCTCTCCGGTGCCGACAGGTCGCCCTCGACGGCCTCCACCCCGGCGGGCAGCGCGGAGGTGGCCGCGTTCCGCACCAACGCCCTTACCTCGTGCCCGCCTTCGACCAGCGACGCCACCACGTGCCTGCCCACACTGCCGTTCGCGCCGATCACCAGAATCTTGGTCATGCCGGGCCCAACACGGCCCCGCCCCGGCCTATGCCCGCTGCGGTTCACGGGGCCGTGGGCCCCGAACTCCGGCCGGGGCAGGCCCAGTCGGCGGCGTCGATCGCGCGGTCCGCCGTGTCGGTGAAGTGGAAGCGGTGCGAGGAGTTGCCGGTCGTGCCGGAAGTCGGCTCGGCCGACTTCCGGTGTGAGGCCTTCGGAGCGGAGGCGATCAGAGCGGGACGATGGTCAGCACCGTCGCGTAGTTCAGGCTGGTGACCCCGGTGGGGGTGAGGCAGCCGGTGAGGTCGAGGTTGGCGGCGGTGAAGGTCTCCACCACGTGGCCGCCGGCGAACTCGCCGGAGGTGACGGTGCCGGTCTCGGTGAGGACGGTGGTGGAGAGCCCCCGGACCACCGTCGCGGTGAACGGGAAGCTGGTGCTGGTGCCGTTGTTCCAGCGGATGGTCTCGACGCCGCTCTCGCCGATCAGCTGGTTGCAGCTGAGGTCGATCACGGCCGTCACGTCCCGCTCCCCGGCCGTGGCGGTGGAGTTGACCGGCAGACAGCTACCGGTCGGGCTGTGCTCGTCGATGACGTCGAGGTCGCCGTCGACGACGACGGTGGTCGGTCGCACGGTGTGGGTGAGCCCCGGGCTGTAGGTCGTGTAGCTCCAGCCGGTGCAGTTGATGCCGGCGAGGGAGGTGGCGGCCAGGGCGGTGGCGGCGTGGGTGGTGGCGGCGTGGGCGGGCGCGGTGGTGGTCACCGCGCTGCCGAGGGACAGGGCCAACAGGCCGGCCACTACGGGGATCCGGTGGATCCGTCCTCGTCTGATCACGGCTTCCCCTCCCCGGGGGTGGTGGCACGGATGTCGCGGTGGCGCGGCGCAATGGACCCGCAACGGACTCCCAGCGGCCAACAGTCTCGGGGCCGGTCCGCACTGATCACAAGCGGGTTCGGTTCATTGGCCGATCGTGACCGGAACTGTCCGTACCGGTGCGCGGGGCGACCGAGGCGTTAGGCTCATCCGATGTCCGACCTCGGCTCCGATGCGCCCCTGCGACTCACCGTCCTGGGGAGTGCCACCCCCTACCCGACCGTGGACAACCCGTGCTCCGGCTACCTGGTGACGGGCGGCGGCGCCCGGGTGTGGGTGGACGCGGGCACCGGGACCCTCGGGCCGTTGCAGCGGTACGTCCGGCTGGACGGGCTGGACGCCATCTGGATCTCGCACCTGCACGCCGACCACTGCGCCGACCTGCTCACCGCCTACTACGGCGCCCTGTACGCGGACGTCCGGCTCGACGCGCCGATCCCGCTCTACGGCCCGCCCGGCATCGCCGACCGGCTGGCGGACTTCCTGACCAACTCGGCGCGCCGCAGCCCGGTCGAATCGGCCTTCGCCGTCACCGAGTTGTCCGACGGACACCGGGCCGTGCTGGGCCGGGGCCCCGGCGCGCTCACGCTGACCAGTCGGGCGGTGGTACACGGCATGCCGGCCTTCGCGCTCCGGGCGGAGGCCGGCGGCCGGTCGCTGGTCTACTCCGGCGACACCGCGCCCTGTGCCGCGCTCACCGAACTGGCCGCCGAATGCGACCTGTTGCTGTGCGAGGCGGAGGGCGACGACCCCGCGCACCACACCGCCGAGCAGGCCGGGGAGACCGCGGCGGCGGCGCGGGCGGGCCGGCTGGTGGTCACCCACGTCGGCCGGGCGCTGACGCCCGGGGCGGCGGTGGCCCGTGCCGCGTCCCGCTTCGCCGGGCCGGTGGGGCACGCCGACCCGGGAGCGGTCTTCACGGTCTGACCGCCCCGAGTCGGTGCGGTGTTGTCAACCACCCACCCGCACCACGTACTTGCCGGTGGCCCGCCCCTCCTGCATCGCGTCGTGCGCGGCCGGTACAGCCTCCAGGCCCGGCAGTTCGGTGAGCGGCACGGTGAGGCCGCGGTGCGCCTGGAGGTCGAGGGTGGTGCGGATGGCCCGGGCGAGGCGTTCGGGGGCGGTGGCGGCGTAGGCGCGGTGGCTGAACCCGGTGACGGAGAGGTTGCCGCCCATCAGCCGGCCGAGCGGGGGCAGGTCGCCGACCTCGCCGCCGCCCGCGTTGCCGAACAGGACGATCCGGCCGCCGGGCGCGGCGACGGCGAGGTCGAGGTCCAGGGCGGCGGTGCCGAGCGGATCGAGGACGAGGTCGACGCCCCGGCCGTCGGTGGCGGCGCGGACGGCGTCCGCCAGCTTCTCGTCACGGGCGAAGGCGTGGTGGTAGCCGAGGTCGACGGCGGCCGCGGCCTTCTCCGGGCGGCCGACCGTGCCGATCAGGGCGCCCCCGCCGCCGAGCAGCGGGACGAGCTGGGCGACGGCGCTGCCGATCCCGCCGCCGGCCGAGTGGACCAGGACGTTGTCCCCGGCGGTCAGCCGGCCCGCGTCGGTGAGCAGCAGGACGGCGGTGGCCAGGCCGAGCGGGGCGGCGGCCGCCGCACTGAGCGCCAGCCCGTCCGGGACGGGCACGGTCAGCACGGCGTCGGCGAGCGCCACCTCGGCGAGGCCGCCGCCGACGGGCGCGGCCGCCACCCGGTCGCCGACGGCGAGTCCGGTGACGCCCTCGCCGAGCGCGCGGACCGTACCGGCGACCTCCTTGCCCGGCAGGTACGGCCACTCGGCGGTGTAGCCGCCGTCGCCGCGGCGGGCCATCACGTCCACGAAGTTGAGCCCGGCCCAGGCGACGTCGATCGCGACCTGGCCTGGGCCGGGCCGCGGCGCCTCGGTCTGCCGGATCTCGGACTGCTCGGCTCCACCGGGTGCGGTCATCACCAGTGCGCGCATGTCGGGCCCCCTCGACTACGATGTTCGACGAACGACGAAATTGCCGTGGCAAAGTGGTACCACTCCGTTTCGGCGTTTGTCGAACATCGCAGATCAGAGGAGGTCTGAACGTGCCCCGCAGCACCCGCCGCCGACCGGCGCTCTCCCACCCCGCGGCCGAGGAGATCGACCTGTACGACGTCCTGCACGCGCTCTCCGACCCCACCCGGATGACCATCGTCCGCGTTCTGCGCGCCGAGCCCGAACGGGCCTGCGGCACCTTCCCGGTGGACGTCGCCCCCTCCACCCTCAGCCACCACTTCAAGGTGCTGCGCGAATCCGGCGTGATCAGCCAGCGCGAGGAGGCCAACCGACGGTTCTCCGCGCTGCGCACGGTCGATCTGGAGCGGCGCTTCCCCGGCTTGCTCGACACCGTCCTGGCCGCGCTCGCGCGCAATGAGACCGGAGCGGAGGCGACTTGGCACGGGTAGCGGTCGTGGCCGGGGTCAGGCGCCGGCCGCGCGGTGCCGGCGGTGGTACGAGACGGTGACCGCCGCCAGCAGCGGGCCCCAGGCGACCGCGGGCAGGTAGAGGAAGCCGACCAGCAGGTGCCCCTTCGGGGTCATGTTCGGGTGCGGCACCGCCCACCAGGCGAGGAACGGCGTCCAGAGCGCCGTCAGCCCGGCGGCGCCGAGCGAGGCCGCCAGGACGACCCGGCGCGGGTTCACCGGCCGCCCGCCGAGGAGGGGGATCCAGCCTGGCGGCACCGTGCCCCACGGTCGGACCAGGCCCAGGGTGAGCAGGGCCAGCGCCTCGGTGAGCACGCTCAGGGCGACCGGCCAGACCGCGTCCCAGCCGGTGAAGCCCACCGCGTGGTACCCCGCGTCGGTGTACCCGCCGTGCCGGCCCAGGACCAGGCCGAGCCGCCACAGCCCGGCCGGCAGTGCGGTCACCGCGGCCACGTGGGCGGCCCGGACGGCCCAGCGCGGCGGGGCGGGGACGGCGGGGGTCTCGGTGTCGGTGGTGCGGGTGGCGGTGGTCGGCCGGGGCGTCGTCATGGCTCCACCCTCCCGCCCGGGCCGGTGGCGCCGCGTCCGCCCGGCGACGGGCTTGCGCCGGACCCCTCCCCCTGCCGGGGGAGGGGCGCCTCGGCCTGGCCTGGCCTGGCCTGGCCGCAGCCGCAGCCGCAGCTGCCTGCCTCGGCTCCGCCCGCCGCGGCTCCGTCGGCCTCAGCCTCAGCGCAGCCGCGAGGAGGACAGGATCGACGCCAGGTGCGCCACCACCATCCCCCAGGTGATCACCGCGATCCCGGCGAGCGTCCACCGGGTCGCGGCCAGGTTGTGCAGCCCGGCGTCCACCGCGGCGGCCGCCAGCAGCACCAGCGAAGCCTCGATGCCGTTCGTCACCCGGTGGATCTTGAAGATCGAGGCGAACCGGCGGGCCGTCGCGATGCCCTGGGACCGAGGCTGGGTCGACTCCTCGTCCGCCGGCGGCTGCCCGCTGCGGGCCCGGGCCACGTCCACCAGGTCCGTCGAGGCCTTGAGCAGCACCACGCCCAGCGCGGCCGCCAGGCCCGCCGACACCCACAGCTCCGAGCCGCCGCGCGCCGCCCGTACGCCCGCGCCGATCATCAGCGCGGCGTCCGCCAGGTAGGCGCCGAGCCGGTCCACGTACACCCCGGCCATGCTGAACCGGCGCTTCCAGCGCGCCACTTCGCCGTCCACGCAGTCGAACAGCAGGAACAGCTGGAACAGCACCGCCGCGAGCACCGCGCCGGTCAGCCCCGGGATCAGCAGGGCCGCGCCGCCGCCGACCCCGCACACCACCATCACCCAGGTCAGGGTGTTCGGCGAGACCGAGGTGCGCACCAGCTGACGGGTGGTCCGCAGCGAGATCGCCCGCATGTAGAGCCGGCCCGCCCAGTGTTCACCGTTGCGGCTCTGCAGCTTGGCCTGCGGCTGGCACACCTCGCGCAGCTCGGCGAGCGCCGGAGCAGCCACCATGACGACATCCCTCCACCTGTCCCGAAACGATCACCACAGGCTACGGCCTCCGGACGGGCCGCCCGACCAGCCGGTACGCCCCCCGCGACCGGGAAAACCGGTGGGCCGCCCGAGCACCCCCGGGCTAGGCTTCGCGGGTTCACCGGAACCGGAGCCCCCGGGCCCGATCGCCCGTCCCCGCAAGCCCGTTGACGCCGTTCCGTGCGACGCCGCCCGGCGTGCCCGGTCCCGTGCGAGGCGGTCCGACGGGCGGCGGAGCGGACGCGCCCCGGGGCGGAACGAGGAGAGTCCAGCACCATGGCGACCACGGACACCGCCCCGCAGAGCCCCGACCTGGCCCGACTCCTGGCCGGCCACCGGCCGCAGGGCCCGGTCGAGACCGCCGACCACGCCCGGGCCACCGCCCTGGCCGGTGCCCCCGACGCCTGGGACCGTGGCACCCCGCTGCACTTCACCGCCTCCGCGCTGATCGTCCACCCGCCCACCCGCCGGGTGCTGCTGCGCTGGCACGTCCGCCAGCAGGCCTGGCTGCAGGTCGGCGGCCACGGCGACCCGGGGGAGACCCTCCCGCTGGACATCGCCCGGCGCGAAGGCCTGGAGGAGACCGGCCTCGCCGACCTCACCCCCTGGCCCGACGCCGCCCTCGTCCACCTCGCCGTGGTGCCCGTCCCGGCCTCGCCCGTCGAACCCGCCCACGAGCACGCCGACCTGCGCTTCCTGCTCGCCACCGGCACCCCCGACGACGCCCGGCCGGAGAACCCCGCCTCCCCGCTGGAGTGGCTGAGCATCGACGAGGCCCGGCAGCGGACCACCGAGGAGAACTTCCGCGAGACCCTCGACCGCGCCGCCCGCCTGCTCGGCTGAGCCGCCTGCTCGGCTGAGCCGCCTGCCCGGTGGAGCGCCTGCCCGGCTGAACCACGCCCTCGACCAAGGACCCCTGATGCACACCGACCAGATCCTCATCTTCGACGCCGACGACACCCTCTGGGAGAACAACGTCCTCTTCGAGCGGGTCATCGACGGCTTCCTGGACTGGGCCGCCGCCCCGGGCGAGCGCGACGGCGCCCGGGCCCTGCTCGACCGGATCGAGGCCGCCAACGCCGCCGCCCTCGGCTACGGCGCCACCGTCTTCCGGCAGAGCCTCGCCGACTGCCTGCGGCAGCTGAACGATGACCGCACCCCCACCGCGGCCGAGCTCGCCCGGATCGACGAACTGCTCACCCCGCTCACCCGGCGCGGCGAGGTCGAACTGATCGCCGGCGTCGCCGACACCCTCACCGCCCTGGCCGGCCGCCACCGGCTCCTCCTGCTCACCAAGGGCGACCAGGAGGAGCAGCGGGCCAAGGTGACGGCCTCCACGATCGACCACCACTTCCGCAGCGTCCACATCGTGGCCGAGAAGTCCGTCGACACCTACCGGCAGCTCACCGCCGAGCTCGGCCTCGACCCGGACCGCACCTGGATGATCGGCAACTCGCCGAAGTCCGACATCGCCCCCGCCCACCGGGCCGGTCTGCGCACCGTGTTCATCCCGCACGAGCACACCTGGGTGCTGGAGCACGAGGAGCTCGGACCGGAGCAGGCGACGCTGCAGCTCGCGGCCTTCCCGGAGCTGCTGCGCCACTTCTGAGCTCCCGGTGGGCTCCCGGCGGGCGCCGGGCGGGCGCCGGGCGGTCCTGCTGCGTCCTCCGGGTCAGACCGCGAGCGCCGTCGCCGGGACCTGGCCGGTGCCCCGGTACAGCCAGGCGCGCTCCGAGGCCGACCACACGCTGGTGGTCAGCAGGTAGAGCGCGGCGGCCACCGGCACCAGCGCCGCGAACAGCACCGAGGCGAAGGACAGGTACGGCAGCAGCGCCGCCCCCGGCTGCGGGGCGGTCTGCGCCGCAGCCGTCGCCCGCCGGGCCCGGCGGTAGTTGACGTACCCGACCGCCGCCAGCCCGGCGTACAGCAGGCCGAACACCGCGAACTGCCCGGCGCCGTGCGCGTTCCCGACGTGCAGGCCCAGCGGCACCCCGAACAGGGTGTGGTCCAGCAGGTCGTTCGGGGTGGTGAACAGCCGGTACATCACCGAGAAGAACGGGATCTGGACCAGCATCGGCAGGCAGCCCGCGAACGGCGAGACCTGCTCCTTCCGGTACAGCTCCGCGAGCGCCTCGCGCGCCTTCTCCGGGTTGTTCCGGTGCTTCTTGTTCAGCTCGGCGACCTTCGGCGCCAGCTTCGAACGGGCCTTCTCCCCGCGCGCCGCCGCCCGCGCCAGCGGGTGCAGGCAGAGCCGTACGGCGAGTACGAACAGGACGATCGCCAGCGCGGTCGGCAGGACGTGGGCGATCGTGGCGACCACGGCGTGGGCGACGGTGACGGCCGGGTCGAGAACAGACAGAACGGACATGGTGGAGCGAGCCCTCCGGGGTCTCAGGACATGAGTGATCGGCGGAGGACGGCCGCGAAGGACGTGGCGTACCGGCGGCCGCGGAAGCGCGGGCACCGTACGGGGGAACTGCGGGACTACGCGGCCGCCGGGGCCGCTCCCGGAGCCCTGGGGCGTCGCCTGCCCCGGGCGTCCGGATCGCGCTGCGGAAGGAACGCCGTGCGGAACGCCCGGCGCCGCAGCACCCCGCTGCGCACCGCGGCCGGGGCCCGTGCCCCCAGCAGCCGCGTCCCGGCGAAGGCCCCCGCGACCGCCCCGGCCACCAGGACCATGGCCGCCACGGCGGCGACGGAGGCGAGCGCGCCGCCGTCGGTCACCAGCTGTCCGGTCAACACCCGGAGCAGGCCCAGCAGCATCGCGACGACACTCACGGCAGGCCCCCTCTCGACGGTGTTCCCGGCCTCTGCCTCCCGGCTTCGGACGCTCGGGACGTTCAACAGGACGATCGTACGGCCTGCCGGGTTCCCGTCCCGCCGCCCGTCCCACCCTGCCGTTGCGCGAGGCGTAGCCACCGGTGCTACACGGGGCTACCGTGGAAGGCATGAAGACGATTACCCAGCGGGAGTTCCGGAACAACTCCGCCGCGGTGATGGACGCGGTGGAGGCCGGCGAGACCTTCCACATCACCAGGAACGGGGTCGAGGTCGCCGAACTGCGGCCGGTGTCCGGGCGGCGGCGGCTCACGGCGGAGGAGCTGGTGGCGCGGCACGTGAAGCTGCCGCGGGTGGACTACCAGCAGATGCGCAAGGAGGCCGAGGAGTACTTCGGCCCCGAGGAGCTCGTCGGCGACGAGGGCGACGACCCGTTCGAGCGGCGACGTGGCTGAGCGCCGGAGGGCACCCCGGCGGCGGCCCGCCGGAGTGCTGGACACCTGCGTCTACATCGACCTCGCGCTGCTCAACCCCGGCGACCTGCCCGCCGTGCCGGAGCTGACCGCGATCACCTTCGCCGAACTCCAGCAGGGCGTCTCGATGGCCCGCGACCCGATCAGCCGGGCGGCCCGGCTGGAGGTGCTCGGCGCGGCGATGGCCGACTTCGACCCGCTGCCCTTCGACGCGGCCGCCGCCGCCCGCTACGGGACCCTCGTCACCCTGACCATCGCCGCCGGCCGGCAGCCGCGCCCGCGCCGGATCGACCTGATGATCGCCGCCGTCGCCTCCGCCCACGGACTGCCGCTGTACACCCGCAACGTGTCGGACTTCCGGGGGCTGGGCTCGGCGGTGGAGGTCATCGGGGTGTGAGGGCGGCCGCTCCGTCGCGCTCGACGTCGTCCGCGACGGCGGCCGCGTACCGCAGGGCCTCCCGCCGGCTCCGGCAGCGCCGCAGCACCAGGTTGTTGCCGGCGGTGCCGATGTGCGGCCCGACCGCGGCCGCGACGGCCCAGCGGGGGCGGCCGAGCAGCGTGAGGACGGTCCAGCGGAGCCAGAAGTCCAGCCCGAGGACGGTGAGGACCAGGACCGTCAGCAGGAGCCCCACGGCGTCGGACGGGGTGCCGAGGTTCCGCAGCGGGAGCTGGTCGCTGAGGGGCTTCCGGGTCGCCCGGAAGCCGCCGAGCCAGACCAGCGCGAGCCGGACGCGCCGGTCGTCCGGCCCGGTGACGTCGACGCAGCCGATGCCGCCGTCCCGGCCGCCCCCGGCCCAGGCCCGGCGTTCCCGGGCGGTGGCCTCGACCCGGTGGCGTTCGCGGTACTCGACTTCGAGGTCCCGCTGCCGCTGCTCGAACTCCGCGCTCCAGGCCCGTTCGCGTTCCTGCTGCCCCGCGGACCACGCCCGTTCGCGCTCGCGACGCTCGTCGGCGTCGGCCTGCCGTCCCCGGTGGTTGCTCATCCGAGCATCCTAGGAGTGCGCTCCGGGGCGGCGGCAGGCCGTGGGGACGGCCGGTCTCAGCCCACCCGGACCGTCGAGCCGGTGGCCGCTGAGGTGCGGGCGGCCTCCAGGACGGTGAGGGTGGCCACCGCGTCGCGCGGGTCGACCGGGGGCGGGGTGCCGGGGACGGCCAGGGCGGCGGCGATGCCGGCGTAGAACGCGGGGTAGTCGCCCGGGTCGGTGGGCAGCGTGATCGCGGACCCGTCGCTGCCCAGGGTGCCGTAGTGCTCCGGCAGGTCGGCGCCCCACCGCTGGGCGCCGCCCGGGCGCCGGCCCGCGCGCAGCTCGGCCTCCTGCGGGTCCATGCCGTGCTTGACGTACCCGGCGGTGTCGCCGAGCACCCGCAGCCGGGGGCCGATCAGCGGGGTGATCGCGCTGGTCCACAGGTGCGAGCGGGTGCCGGAGGCGTGGGTCAGGGCGACGAAGGCGTCGTCGTCCACCACCGCGCCGTCCCGCCGCACGTCGATCTCCGCGTACACCGTCTCGACCGGCCCGAACAGCGTGAGCGCCTGGTCGACCAGGTGACTGCCCAGGTCGTACAGGGTGCCGCCGACCTCGGCCGGGTCGGCCAGCTCCCGCCAGCCCGCCTTGGGCTTCGGGCGGAACCGCTCGAACCGGGACTCGAAACGGTGCACCCGGCCGAGCGCGCCGCCGCGCACCAGCCGGCTCGCGGTGAGGAAGTCGCCGTCCCAGCGCCGGTTCTGGAACACGGACAGCAGGACGCCCCGCTCCTCCGCCAGCCGGCACAGCTCCAGCGCCTCCGCCGCGGTACCGGCCAGCGGCTTGTCCACCACGGTGGCCAGGCCCGCCCGCAGGGCGGCACGGGCCAGCGGCGCGTGGGTGCGGTTGGGCGAGGCGATGACGACCAGGTCCAGCGCGTCCGGGTCGGCGAACAGCTGCTCAGGAGTGTCGACGGCACGCGCACCCGGGTGCTCCTGCCCCAGCTGCGCGCGGCGCTCCGGATTGGCGGTGACCACGGCGTCCAGCCGCAGCCCCGCAGTGGTGGCGATCAGCGGGGCGTGGAAGGCGGAGCCGGCCAGGCCGTAGCCGATCAGGCCGACACGAAGGGGACGGGAGGCGGTCAGCGGGTTCATGCGCCCTACTCAATCACGATGCCCCCGCCCGCCCCCGCTTTCCCATTGCTCCCGGTTTCCACCCCACAGCCGTCGCATCCCGGTGGACGGGACGTCCTGTCCCCGGCCACCCGTGCGGATTAGGCTGTGCCGCGTCAGGGCCCCACCGCAAGACCTTGCATCACTTCGGGAGACACGCACGTGGCAGAGCGCAAGCCCATCGAGTCCTGGCTGACCGACATGGACGGGGTCCTCATCCACGAGGGCACGCCGATCCCCGGCGCGGAGGAGTTCCTGCGCAGGCTGCGGGAGTCCGGCAAGCCCTTCCTCGTCCTCACCAACAACTCGATCTACACCCCGCGCGACCTCAGCGCCCGACTGGCCGGAATGGGGCTGGAGGTGCCGGAGGAGTGCATCTGGACCTCCGCGCTGGCCACCGCCAAATTCCTCAAGAGCCAGCGCCCGAACGGCACCGCGTACGTGATCGGCGAGGCCGGCCTCACCACCGCGCTGTACCAGGCCGGGTACGTGCTGACCGACAACAACCCGGACTACGTCGTCCTCGGCGAGACCAGGACCTACTCCTTCGAGGCGCTCACCAAGGCGATCCGCCTGATCAACGCGGGCGCCCGGTTCATCTGCACCAACCCGGACGAGACCGGCCCCTCCACCGAGGGCGTGCTGCCGGCCACCGGCTCGGTCGCGGCCCTGATCACCAAGGCCACCGGCGTCGACCCGTACTTCGTCGGCAAGCCCAACCCGCTGATGATGCGCGAGGCGCTGAACACCGCCGGTGCCCACTCCGAGACCGCCGTGATGATCGGCGACCGGATGGACACCGACATCGTCGCGGGCATGGAGGCCGGCATGGAGACCATCCTGGTGCTCACCGGCCTGACCTCCGCCACCGACGTGGAGCGCTTCCCGTACCGGCCGACCCGGGTGGTCAAGTCCATCGCGGACCTGGTCGAGCTGGTCTAGCCTCTGCGGTGCACTCGCGAGCCCCGTCCCGGCCGAGCGCCGGGGCGGGGCTCGTTCCGTACGCGTGGGGAGGACCGGGCGGATGAGCACGACGGGGGAGGCGGCCGGGGAGGTCGCGGAGGAGGTCGTGGGGGAGGTCGTGGGGGAGGTCGTGGGGGAGGTCGTGGGGGAGGCGGCCGGGGAGGGAGCCCAGGAGGCCGAGAAGCGGGTCACCTGGGCGGAGCTGTACTTCGACCTGGTCTTCGTCTTCGCGATCACCCAGGTCTCCGGGCTGCTGCACCACCAGCACGACCTCACCGGCCTGGTCCGGGCCCTGGTGGTGTTCGTGCCGGTGTACTGGTGCTGGGTCGGCACCACCGTGCAGGCCAACATCCGCGACGTGGACAACCCGCGCGACCGTCTGGGCATCCTGCTGGTCGGACTGGCCGGCCTGTTCATGGCGCTCGCCGTCCCGGGCGCGTACGGCGGCCGGGGCGTGCTGCTCGGCGCGGCGTACTGGCTGGCCCGAGTGGTGCTGCTGCTCCTGCTGGTGCGCCTCCCCGGCGTGTGGCGCGGCCCGTACGGGGCGGGCGTGCTGGTCAGCGGGCCGCTGCTGCTGGTCGGCGGACTGCTGCCGGACGGGCCGCGGCTGGCGCTGTGGGCGGCGGCCGCGCTCTGCGACCTGTCCGCGCCGCTGGTGTTCCGGCGGCGGCTCGCGAACGTGGTGTACCACCCGTCGCACATGCCGGAGCGGTTCGCGCTGTTCCTGCTGGTGGCGCTCGGCGAATCGGTCGTCGGGATCGGCGGCTCGGCCGCCACGGCCCGGCTGGACCCGCCCGAACTGGTCGCCGTCGCGGCCGCGTTCACCATCTCGGCCGGGCTGTGGTGGCAGTACTTCGTGTTCGCGGCGGACGCCATGCGGCACGCGGTGGAGGTCGCCGACTCCCGGCGGGACGTGATCCGGCGGGTCTTCCAGTACGGGCACCTGGTGCTGGCGGCCGGGGTGATCGGGGTGGCGGTCGGCTTCGGGGAGACGGTCGCGGACCCGTGGCGGGCGCTCGGCGCCGGGTCGGTGGCGCTGCTGTACGGCGGCTGCGGGCTGTACCTGCTGACCTTCGGGTACACCCGGTGGATGATGTTCCGCCGGGTCTCGACCACCCGGATCGCCGCAGCGGCGGTGGTATTGGCACTGCTGCCCGCGATGGTGCGGCTGCCGGCGCTGGTGGTGCTGGTGGTGCTGGCCGTGCTGCTGGTGGGGCTCAACTGGGTGGAGCACGTGAAGGTGGGGCGCGCGGCTCGGGCCGGTGGGGCGGCCCCGGTGTCCGCGCCCGCGCCCGCGTCCGCTCCGGTGTCCGCGTCGGCTCCGGTGTCCGCACCCGCGTCGGCGACCGTGGAGTGAGTTGTCGGTGGGGCTGTGTAGCGTTCGGGGTGTAAGAGGGCGGGCGGCGCAGCAGCCGCGGTGTGGGAGGTAGATGTCGTGACGGACACGGTCGAGGCGGACACGGTCGAGGCGGGCGTGGTCGAGGCCGGCGAGGGCGGCGGGCTGGAGCTGCCCGAGTCCTGGCGCGCGGTGCTCGGTGCCGAGACGGAGAAGCCGTACTTCGCGGAGCTGGCGGCCTTCGTGGCGGCCCAGCGCGCGGAGCACGAGGTGTTCCCGCCGAGCGGCCAGGAGTTCGCCGCGCTCCAGGCCACCCCGTACGAGAAGGTCCGGGTGCTCGTCCTCGGCCAGGACCCGTACCACGACAACGGCCAGGCCCATGGCATGAGCTTCTCGGTGCTGCCCGGGACGAAGACGCCGCCCTCGCTGCGCAACATCTTCAAGGAGCTGGACGCCGACCTCGGCATCCCCGCCCCCGACAACGGCTACCTGATGCACTGGGCCGAGCAGGGCGTGCTGCTGCTCAACGCGGTGCTCACGGTCCGTGCCCACGAGGCCAACTCGCACAAGGCGAAGGGCTGGGAGAAGTTCACCGACGCGGTGATCAAGGCGGTGAGCGAGCGCGAGGAGCCGGTGGTCTTCGTGCTGTGGGGCAACTACGCCAAGAAGAAGCTGCCGCTGATCGACACCGAGAAGCACGTGGTGGTCCAAGGCGCGCACCCGTCGCCGCTGTCCGCCAAGCTGTTCTTCGGCAGCCGTCCGTTCTCGCAGATCAACGCTGCGCTGGACGGCTTCGGCGGCGAGCCGATCGACTGGCGGGTGCCGGACCTCAAGCAGGGCTGACGCACAGCCGGGCTGTCGGTGGCCGTGGGTGGACGGGGTTCGGATTCCCGTGCGCCCACGGCCACTTGTCGTTCACCGATGCCGGCCGTCGGCCCGGGACGGGTGTGCTTAGCTGGTGCCGATCGGTCGCCGGACCGGTTTGACGGGGGCGGGAGTCGGCTCGGAGGGGCGGTACGTGCGCGGGGTGGGGCGGGCAGGAACGATTCGGTGGGTCGGGCTGATCGCGGGTCCGGCGCTGCTGGCGCTGCTGGCGGTCGCCGGGTGCAGCGCCGAGGGCGGCGGGGGGAGCGGGGGGAGCGGCGCACTGAGCGGATCTCCCGGTGGCCCCGAGGCCCCCGGAGCTTCCGGAGCGCCCGGAGCTTCCGGAGGTGCCGCCGTGAGTCCGACGGTCGGCCCCGCGGGCCTCGACCAGCTTCCCGGGCAGGACTTCTACGTCTCCGACCGGACCAACGCGGCCCAGCAACTCGCCGTGCTGCGCGGCCAGGGCCGTACCGCCGAGGCCGACGCCCTGCTGCGGATCGCCGCCCAGCCGTCCTCCCAGTGGCTGGGCGAACAGGGCGCCCGGGAGATCGCCGACCAGGTGAGCCGACGGGCCACCGAGGCCGGCCGGACGGCCGTCTTCGTCGCGTACGACATCCCGCACCGGGACTGCGGCCAGTACTCGGCCGGTGGCGCCGCCGACGCCGCCGCCTACCGCTCCTGGATCACCGGCGTCGCCGAGGTCCTCGGCGACCGCAAGGCCTGGGTGGTGCTGGAGCCGGACGCCGTCGCCCACACCCTGGACACCTGCGGGATCAAGGGCGACCTGGCCGCCGAGCGCTACGGCCTGCTGGCCTTCGCCGTCCAGGAGTTGAAGAGGCGTCCCAACGTCCGGGTCTACCTGGACGCGGGCAACCCGGGCTGGGCGCAGGACCCGGACGAGATGGCCGGGGCGCTGCGCAAGTCCGGCATCGCGGCGGCGGACGGCTTCGCCGTGAACGTCGCCAACTTCTACCCGACCGACCGGAACGTGGCCTACGGCAACCGGCTCTCCGCCGCCCTGGGCGGGAAGCACTTCGTCATCGACACCAGCCGCAGCGGCAACGGCTCGGCGGGCGCCGACTCCTGGTGCAACCCGCCCGGCCGGGCGCTCGGCGAGGCGCCGACCACCGAGACCGGGCGGTCCGGGGTCGACGCCTACCTGTGGATCAAGAACCCGGGGGAGTCGGACGGCGAGTGCGGCCGCGGCGAACCCCGGGCGGGCCAGTTCTGGCTGCCGTACGCGCTCGGGCTGGCGCAGGCGGCGCGCTGAGGCGCGGTTCCCTGAGCCGCTTCGGTCCGCGTTGGGCTTCGGCGTGTTGGGCTGCGGTGCTTTGGGCCGTGGCGAGTTGAGCCGTGCTGCGCTGGGCGGTCAGCCGGTGACCTGGACCCAGCGGGCGACCGAAGGGGTGCCGGCGGCGTCCGTCAGGAACAGCATGTACCAGCCGGGCGGCAGCAGGTTCGGGTTGCCGGGGAGGGTGAGCGACACCCCGTCGGCGGTGCGCCCGGTGATGTCCAGGGCGACCGAGCGCTGTTCGACGTCGGTCACGTGGGTCACCGAACTCGGCCTGATCAGTTTGGCGGTGGTCACCGCGTCCGGCCGGGCGGTGCCGACCCGGACGGTGCCGCCGAGCTTGGCCGCCGTCGGCGCGGCCGTCACCTCGGGGCGGTCGCCGTGGTACAGGTACGGCGGGGTGTAGATCTCGATGCGCTGCTCGAAGCCGCCGGGCTGGGTCTCGGCCTTGTCGGCGAACAGCGGGTTGGAGCCCAGCACGGCGACCCGGCCGTCCGGCAGCAGCAGTGCCTCGGAGTGGTAGTCGCGGCCGACGGCGGGCTCGGCGGCGGTGCTGAAGGTGTTGGAATCCGGGTGGTACACCTGGGCCTTGAGCAGGTCGCTGTCGCCCCGGCCGCGGTAGCCGCTGGAGCCGCCGGTGGTGAACACGGTGTCGTCCGGGAGGACCACGCTGTTGAGGTAGCGGGTCCCGCCGGCCGGCAGGTCCGGGCCCGGGACGAAGGCGGGCTTGGGCGCGGACAGGTCGATGATGTCCGTGCGGGCCGTGGACAGCGGGGACTCGCCCACCCCGCCGCCGCCCAGCACCATGACCTTCTGCGCCTGCGCGGGCGGCAGCAGCACCGACGCGGAGGTCTCGGTCAGGTTCGGGTCGCGCAGGCCGGGCACGGGCTGGAAGCCGTTGTTCGAGAGGTCCCAGACGCCCGGCTGGCGGCCCTTGTCGGCCGGGCCGTAACCCGCGTTGGAACCGGAGTAGAAGAGCTTGCCGGAGGCCGTAAGGAAGATCGACGGGTAGGTCGGGAAGTAGCGGTCGGGGCCCTTCGCCCAGGTCTTGGACTTCGGGTCGTAGACCTCGTTGTCGTTGCCGTTGAGGATCTGCCCGGTGTCGTCCAGGCCGGAGACGGTGACCACCCGGCCGTCGCCCAGCCCGGTCAGCGTCGGGTACCACCGGGCGTGCGCCATGTCGGTGACCTGCTCGTAGAGCTCGGTGTCCGGGTTGAACTCGAAGGCGGAGCGGATGCCCTGGTACTCCTGCTTGTCCAGGGTCAGCTTCTCGCTCTGCCCGTACAGGTTGTGGGCGTCGGCGCCGGTCAGGCCCTTGATCCGGTACTGGGCGGGGGAGTCGCTCACGTAGTCCCGGCCCTCGCCGAGCGCCTCGACGAACACGTGCTGCTCGCCGGCGGTGACCACGGTCTGCTTCCCGGCGCCGCTCTTGGTCGCGGCGGGAACGGTCACCGGGACGGTGCTCGCGTACTCCCGGCCGTTGGGGGCGACGAACACGGTGCCCTTGGGGAAGGTGCGGTCGCGGTCCGGGCTTTCGTTGCGCACCCGCATCACGCCGGCCGCCTTCTTCACCGCGCCGTCCAGCTTCTCGTACCGCTGGGTGCCGCCGGCCACCAGCACCCGGCCGTCCGGGAGGGAGGCGTGGCCGCCGCAGAACATGTCGGCGGGGGTCGGTATCAGCTTGTAGGTGTTCTTCGCCGGGTCCCAGAGCAGGCTCTTGAAGGTGCCCGCGTTGAACTGCTTCTCGTCGTTGCCGGAACCGGCCACGATGAGCACCTTGCCGGTGCGCAGCAGGGTGGCGTGGACGGCGTTGACCCGGAACTCGGCGGGCAGCGACAGGGTCTGCCAGTGGCCGTACCGCGCCTTGTACTCGGGGCGGTTGATCACGTACTGGTGGTACTGGTCGCCGGCGAAGCCGAGGACGGCCGGGGCGTTCATCCCGGCGACGGTCAGCGCGACGGTGCTGCCGAGGGCGAAGCGCTTGGTGCGGCCGGTCTTGTGGATCTTCACGGTGGTGGTCCCCTCGGGAGGCGGGCGGGACTGGTTCGGTGGGCCTGGGCCTGGGCTGGCGCCTGAGTCGGGGCCTGCTGCTCAGTGGGTGGGCGTGCTGCGCTCGGCGTGGTCGGGCGCCAGGTCGTCCGGTGGGACCAGGCGGAGCGTGACCGTCGGGCTGTCGGGCACGGCCAGGCGGAGCGCGAGGGTCGGGCTGTCGAGCGCGTCGGGCCGGGGCGGGGTGACTGCCGGTGCCGCTGATGTCGCCGGTCCCGTTCCCGTTCCCGGGTGGCCGCGGGCGTGGCGCGGAGGGCGCTTCTCCAGCAGGACCTTGGGGGTCCCGGCCGGGTCCCCGGTCACGGTCAGGGCGGCGGTGGGCCGGGTGCGGAGGCGGCGGACGGCGTCGCCGGCCGAGATCAGCAGCGGCAGCACGGTCAGCCCCAGGGCGATGCAGGCCCAGGTGCGCATTGCGACGTGGTCGTAGCCGGTGTGGAAGGACGCGGCGACGGCGCCGCCGAACACCACGGTCCAGAACAGGTGGTAGCGGAAGGTGCCGATCCGGTCGGCGCTGGCCTCACGGCCCTTGGGTGTCACCACGAAGCCGCTGCGGCGGCGCACCAGGGCCTGGAGCAGCGAGGCCGCGTACACCGGGCCGCAGAGCGCCGACATCACCATGCCCGCGACCCCGGAGGAGCCGGCCGGCTCGTGCGGGCTCACGTTGTGCTTGCGGTTCCAGGTGTAGAGCAGTAGCTGGAGCGCGGCGGCGTCGCTGTAGAGCATCATCCAGAGCTCCGAGGAGACGTGCACGCCGGAGGCGCCGAAGCCCAGGTAGAGCACGCTGGACACGCCGCCGAGCAGCCAGGTGAGCGCCGCCATCGGGTAGAAGCCCACCATCAGCGTGTAGTTGAGCAGCCGGCCGGGTGACAGTCGCCAGAGCACCCGCCAGTACTGGGTGAGCAGGGTCTCGTAGGTGCCGCGGCTCCAGCGCAGCTGCTGGGAGAAGAAGTCGGTCCAGGAGGACGGGCCTTCGCCGACGGCGAGCACGTCCGGGGTGTACACGGACTTCCAGTTCGCCCCGGTCTCCGGGTTCCGGTTCCGGTGGAACTCCAGACCGGTCGCCATGTCCTCCGTGATGGAGTCGTACAACCCGCCGATCGCCTGGAGCGCGCGGATTCGGACGGCGTTGTTGGTGCCGACGAACATCGGTGCGCCGTAATGGTTTCCGGCGCGTTGGATGAGTGCGTGGAAGAGGTACTGCTGGCTCTCGGAGAATTTGGTGACGGCCGAACCCGAGCTGCGGTAGTTCCCGTACACCTGGGGTCCGACCACGAATGCCACGTCCGGATCGCGGAAGTAGCCGAGCATGCGCTCGCAGAAGTCGGGCAGCGGTACGTGGTCGGTGTCGACGGACACCCAGAAGTCGTAGTCGTCGCCGTGGGCCTGGAGCCAGGCGTTGTAGTTGCCGTGCTTGGTCCGGGCGCGGAACCGCCCCTTCGGCTGGTTCCAGTGCAGACGGCCGGCGCGGCTGAAGTGCCGGACGCCCAGCTCGGTGCAGAGGGCCCGCATTGCAGGATCGTTTCCCTCGTCCAACAGCCAGACGTCGTACGGTCCTTCGTGCCGGACGCTGCGGGCCGCCACCAGCGTGGCCCGCACCATCTCCGGCGGCTCCTTGCCCGGCACGCAGGTGGTGAGGAACGCGACCCGGGTGCCGGACTCCGGCGTCACCGGTATCGGGTCCCGGGCCACCAGGGTCGCGTGGGTGTTGGAGACCACGTTGACCAGTCGGAACACCTCGACCACCGCGATGATGCCGATCATCACCTTGTCCCCGAGCAGCACCAGGACGTCGGTCTCGTCGGGGCGCTCCGGCCAGTGCTCCGGCAGCAGCAGCCAGACCAGCAGGATCGCCTCCACCAGCGGGGCCGCCATCAGGAGCAGGGCGGCCCGGAACCGGTGCGGATCGTGCCGCAGCAGGCTCCGGTACTGGACCCGGTAGGGGGCGCCCGGCTCGGTGCCCACGGCCCCCGGGGTGTCGGCGGGCGTCCGCCGGTAGACACCACCACCGCGCTCCCGGTCCTCGTCCGGATCGACGGCCGGGCCGGCCAGGCGGCTGAAATAGCCGTAGTCGTACGGGGCCTCGGGCACCGGCTCGGCGCGCAGTGCGACCTCGTCGACCTGCCCGGCGCCTCGGCCGCGGCCGCGGCTGTGGCCTCGGCTACGACTGTGGTTGCTGCTGCGGCTACTGCTGTGGCCTCGACGGCGGTCAAGGTCCGTGCCTTGACGGGCCGTTCCGCCGTCCTTTCGTCGCGAGGACGGATCGGTCATGACGTGCTCCCCCCGGAGTTTTGCGACGTGCTGTGCTTGGCGGTGCTCGCCTCGCCCCGGAGCCGCCCGGGCAGAACACGACACCGGGAATCCCGTATCGGGAACCCGATACGTGGAGTGTGTGCGACCGGTTCGGTCGTGAGCCGGCACGGCGGCTTCCAATGCGGGACCCCGGCGCACTATCCAGCTTCCCCACCGGGCGCGAAGGGATCCGTGGCTTGCTCAACTCTCCTGGAGCGTCACGCTGATCGCAACCGTTCCACGCGACGATCACTGCTCAGGCGTGAAGATACTACGGTTCCCGGCCACGGTGGCTTGCGATGGTGCTAATGCAGCGGAATTCGGCACGGCGGCGAGTGGACGATGCCACAGCGGGTAAGCGAACGGCCGGGCCACCGAGGGGAGTTGTTTACCGGCGGTCCGGCCGGGTGCGGCTGGCTGCGTCGAACCGGATTGGTGCAGGTCAGAGTTCGATACAGGCCACAGTTCTGTGCGGGGCAGAGTGCACGGGGCAGAGTGCGGCGCGGGTCGGAGCGGCAGCAGGGCGGCGCCGGTGGCCGCCCGGACCTCGTCCGAGCTCACCCCCGGGGCCGTCTCCACCAGGCGCAGCCCCTCCGGGGCCAAGGGTCAGGACTCCTGGAAGACGGGGCGGACGGTCCGGCGCTCGATGCGGCGGTCGACGGGATCGGCGGCCACCACCCGGTCCACGCGCACCTCGGGCAGGTGCACCGCGTCCGGGGCCGGCTCGTCCGGTCCGACGATCCGGTCCGCCTCGACCAGCGTGATCCGGCCCGCCGCCGCGCAGAGCGGGTTGAAGTGCCGGGCGGCGGTGTGGAACGCGCAGTTGCCGTGCCGGTCCGCGACCTCCGCCCGGACCAGCGCGAAGTCCGCCGTGATCGCCTCCTCCAGCAGGTGCCGGCGGCCGCCGAACTCCCTTACCTCCTTGGGTGGTGAGGCCAGCGCCACCGAACCGTCCGACGCGTGGCGCCAGGGCAGTCCGCCCTCCCCGACCTGGGTGCCGACCCCTGCCGGGGTGAAGAACGCCGGGATGCCGGCACCGCGCCGTCGGGGATGTCCCCGACCGCGGTGGCGGGGGAGGCCAGGATCCTTCCGAGGGATCACCTCATGGGGGTGCCGGAGGGGATGTGTTGTGCCTGGGGGGCGAGTCTGGCCGGACCTGCCCGGCGGCCGAGCCGCTCCCACCGTTCCCACCGTCCCCGGCCGTGGGGCGTCGCGGCCATGGCGGTGATCGCCATGGCCGATCGCGGACCTCTGTCGACGAGCCACATCCGGATGCCCGGGCGGCGACACCGGGCCGGCGGTATGTCGACCGGAGCCACAGCAGGGCACGTCGCTACGTCGATCGGTCACATGTCGCCGGTCGCACCGCACACCTACGGTTCCGGCATCCACCCCGCCGCACCCCTGGAGTCGGTCACCATGCGCAGCACCACAGTCCCCACCAGGACCGCCTCCGGCACCCGCCCGGGCAGGGCCCGCACCGGTGGCCCGACCCGGAGGCTCGCCGCCCTCGCGGCGTGCGTCCTGCTCGCCGCCGGCTGCGCCAAGGCGGGCACCGCCGGAACGGACGGGGCGGGCGGTGGTGGCGCGAAGGCACCGGTCAAGGTCGGCCTGGTGTACTCCAAGACCGGGCCGCTGGCGGCCTACGGCAAGCAGTACCTGGACGGTTTCAAGGCCGGCCTGGGCTACGCGACCAAGGGCACCGGCGAGGTCGCCGGGCACCGGATCGAGTTCGAGGAGCAGGACGACGCGGGCGATCCGGCGAAGGCGGTGTCCGCGGCCAAGGACCTGATCGGCAAGGGCTACAAGGTCCTGGCCGGCTCCACCGCTTCCGGCGTCGCCCTCCAGCTCGGCCCGATCGCCGCTCAGAACAAGGTGCTCTTCATCAGCGGCCCGGCCGCCGCGGACAAGGTCACCGGGCTCAACAAGTACACCTTCCGTTCCGGCCGCCAGTCCTACCAGGACATCAGGACGGCGGCCTCGTTCATCGGCGACGCCAAGGGCAAGAAGGTCACCGTGCTCGCTCAGGACAACGCCTTCGGCCAGGCCAACGTGGCCGCGGTGAAGGCCGTGCTCGGCGCTCAGGGGGCGACGGTGGAGCAGGTGCTCGCCCCGCCGAGCGCCACCGACCTCACCCCCTTCGCGGCCCAGGCCAAGACCGCCAAGCCCGACCTGCTGTTCGTCGCCTGGGCGGGCGGCACCGCGGCGGCCCTGTGGACGGCGCTCAACCAGCAGGACGTGTTCACCGACACCAAGGTCGTCACCGGCCTGGACCTGGCCGCCTCCTACCCGCTGTTCGGCCAGGCCGGCGAGAAGATCTCCTTCCTGAACCACTACTTCGACGGCGCCGCCGGGACCCCGGTGGAGAAGGCCATGACCGAGGCCGTCACCGCCGCCGGCGGCAGGACCGACATCTTCACCCCGGACGGCTTCACTGCCGCCCAGATGATCGTGCACGCGATCGAGGCCGGCCACGGTTCCGCCGACGACACTTCGACCCTGGTCAAGGCGCTCGAGGGCTGGAGCTTCGACGGGGTGAAGGGCCGCACCACGGTCCGGGCCGAGGATCACGCCCTGCTCCAGCCGATGTTCCAGGTCCGGCTGACCGGCACCGGCGCCGCCGCCAAGCCCTCGGTGGAGAAGGCCCTGACCGCCGACGAGGTGGCGCCCCCGGTCACCCCGATGGCGGGCTGATCCCGATGCCCGTTCCTGCCGCTTCCTTTTCCGATTCCTCCACTCCGGCTTCCTCCGCTCCTTCGAACCGGGTTCCTGACGTCTCCTCGCCGGTGCTGCGCCTGGACGGCCTCGGCTGGTCCGTGCGCGGCGTGCCGATCGTCGAGGACGTCTCCTTCTCGGTCGGCGAAGGCGAGTTCATCGCCTTCATCGGGCCCAACGGCGCCGGCAAGACCTCCCTCTTCAACCTGATCTCCGGCATCCACCCGGCGACCCGCGGCAGCCTCCACCTCGACGGCGCGGACATCACCGCCGAGGCCGTGCACACCCGGGCGCGCCGCGGTCTCGGCCGCACCTTCCAGACCTCCTCGCTCTGGCCGGGGATGACGGTCGCCGACCACGTCCGGCTGGCGGCTCAGGCCGCCGCCGGGCCGCAGGCTTCGTACCGCCTCTGGCGCCGCGCCGACCGTTACCCCGAGCAGGTGGCCGACATCCTGCACCGCACCGAACTCACCCACCGTGCCGACACCTTGGCCGGAACGCTGTCGCACGGCGAGAAACGCAAACTCGAACTCGCCGTCCTGCTCGTCTCGGACCCGAGGCTGATCCTGCTGGACGAGCCGATGGCCGGTGTCAGCGCGGAGGAGGTACCGGCCCTCACCGAGCTGATCCGTTCCGTGCACCGCGAGCTCGGCCGTACCGTCCTCATGGTCGAGCACCACATGGACGTCCTGCTCGGCCTGGCCGACCGCCTGGCGGTGATGCACCACGGCACCCTGTTAGCCCTGGACACCCCCGAGGCCGTGATGGCCGACCCGGCCGTTCAACAGGCCTACCTGGGTGAGGCGTTGTGACCTCCTCTCCGCGCCCCTCGGCGCCTCTGCGCTCCGCTTCCGTCCCGTCCTCCGGCCGGGCTTCTGTTCAGTCCTCCGTCCCGCCGTCCTCCGTCCCGCCGTCCTCCGTCCCGCCGTCCTCCGTCCCGCCGTCCGCTGCCGGGCTGTCCACTGTCGAACCCCTCCTCTCCGTCCGCGACCTGCGGGTGGTCATCGACGGGTTGCACATCCTGCACGGCGTCGACCTCGATGTGGCCCCCGCCGGTGTCACTGCGCTGCTGGGGCGCAACGGCGCCGGCAAGACCACCACGGTCAAGGCCGTCATGGGCCTGGTGCCGCGCACCGGGAGCATTCGACTCTCCGGTACTGAACTCAGCTCCCTCCCTACTCATGCGGTGGTTCGCCATGGCATCGGGTACGCCCCCGAGGACCGGGGGATCTTCGCTGGCCTCACGGTCGCCGAGAACCTCCGCCTCGCCGAGCGCGGAGCCCGGGGCGGGGCCGAGGCGGGTGAGCCGAACTACTCACTCGTCCACGAGCTCTTCCCCGAACTCAAGCAGCGGGCTGGACAGTTGGCCGGAACGCTCTCCGGGGGCCAGCAGCAGATGGTGGCGATCGGCCGGACGTTGCTCAACCGGAACCGGCTGATCATCGCCGACGAGCCCACCAAGGGCCTGGCGCCGAAGATCGTCGCCGAGGTGGCGGGGGTGCTGGCGCGGGCGGCCGAGGCCGTGCCCGTTCTCCTGGTCGAGCAGAACCTCGCTCTCGTCGGCCGCCTGGCCGGCACCTGCGCCGTCCTGGCCGACGGCCGGACCGCCCACCGGGGTGACACTGCCGAGCTGTTGGCCGACGAGGAGGCCGCCCGCCGCCTGCTCGGCGTCGGCTCCCGTCACCCGCTCGCCGGCGGGCCCCAGCCCGCGGCCTCCCCGGCCACCCCTGTCGTCACCGCGGAGGTGAAGCCCTGATGGACACCGTCGTTCTCCTTTCCTGTACTGGTCTCGGGCTCGGTGCGCTGTACTTCCTGGTTGCCTCCGGTCTCTCGTTGATCTTCGGTCTGATGGATGTGCTCAACTTCGCGCACGGCGCCCTGCTCTCCATCGGCGCCTATGCGACCTGGTGGGCCGGTGCCGAGGCCGGCCTCTCCTTCTGGCTCGCGGTGCCGTTCGGCACCCTGGTCGGGACGGTCGCCGCCGTCCTGCTCGAACTGTTCCTGATCCGGCCGCTCTACAGCCGCCCGCGTGACCAGATCCTCGCCACCGTCGGGGTCGGACTCGCCGTACCCGCCCTGCTCATGGGGATCTGGGGCGCGGACGCCCGCCCCTTCCCGCAGCCGGCCCTCCTGGCCGGCACCTGGCACGTGCTCGGTGCGACCGTCCCGGTCAACCGCTTCGTGCTCGTGGCCGCCGCTGTGCTGTTGTTGCTCGCTCTTCGGCTGTTCCTCGCCCGCACCCGCTACGGGCTGATCGTCCGGGCCGGCGTCGAGGACCGCGCGATGGTCACGGCGCTCGGCATCGACGTCCGGCGGGCCTTCACCCTCGTCTTCGCCATCGGCGGGGCGGCCGCCGCGCTGGGCGGCGCCCTCGGCGGCCTCTACTTCGGTTCGGTCAACCCCGGCCAGGGGACCGGCCTGCTCATCTTCGCCTTCGTCGTCGTCGTGATGGGCGGCATGGGCTCCGTGACCGGGGCCGCCGCCGCCTCGGTGGGCGTCGGCCTCGTCCAGCAGTTCGCCAACTACTACACGGGTGCCGGGCTCGGCGACCTCTCGGTCGTCGTCCTGCTCGCCGTACTGCTTCTGGTCCGACCCCGTGGACTCACCGGGAGGCTCGCGTGAGCGCCGAAACTCCGATCACGAGCACCGGTGGCCCCGCGGTCGCCCGCAGCTCCGCCACCTCGACAGGGGGGACTGACACCAGCCCTGTCGCAACCACCATGTCAGCAGAGGGGACTGACACCAGCTCTGCCGACACCGCCACTGTGGCAAGGGGGACTGACACCAGCCTTGCCGAGACCCATTGTGAACACAAGGACGAGCCCGGCGCCATCCCTCGAACGAGTGATCCAATCACTAATCGCTGGACAGTGATGCACGGAGCGCTACGCTGGTGGCCGATCGCCCTGCTGATCACGCTCCTTGTCGCCCCATACAGTGTGCTTCCCGTCCCGGGACTGGTCGACGGCCCGCTCGGCAGCCCCGGAAGTCTCCAACTCATCGCCCTGTGCCTGCTCTACGGGGCCCTCGCCACCGGCTACGACCTCCTGCTCGGTCGCACCGGACTGCTCTCCTTCGGCCACGCGCTCTACTTCGCGACCGGCCTCTACGGCACCGACCTCGGCATGCTCGAACTGCAACTCCCCTTCGTCGCCGCCGCGCTGTTCGGCATCGCCTGCGCCGCGGCGCTGGCCCTGCTGCTCGGCTCGGTGAGCCTGCGGGTCACCGGCATCGGCTTCTCCATGGTCACCCTCGCCTTCGCCCAGGCCGGTGCGATCCTCGTCCAGCGCAACCCCGGCGGTGTCACCGGCGGGGAGGAGGGCCGTTCCGCCCCGGCCGACCTGCTGCCGTCCGGCCTGCTCGGGATCGAGAACACCGCCAACCTCTACTGGATCGCGGTCGGTTACCTGGTGCTGACGGTCGCCGCGGTCCACTGGGCCGTCAACTCCCCGGCCGGGAGGGTCTGGGAGGGGATCAAGGAGAACGAGCGCCGGGTGGAGGTGCTCGGACTGCGGCCCTACGGCTACAAGTTGGTCGCCTTCGTGCTGTCCGGAGTGCTCGCCGGGCTGGGCGGGGTGGTCTACCTGCTGCTCACCGGCGGGGCGACTCCGCAGGCCGCCGGCTCGGACGCCACGCTCGCGCTGCTGGTCATGGTGGTCCTCGGCGGATCCGGCACCCGCTGGGGGCCGCTGCTCGGCGGCGTGCTCTACACCTGGGCCGGCCACCGGCTCGGCGACCTCGCCAACTCGCACACCGTCGCGGACCTGCCCGCGGCGCTGCGGGTGCCGCTCTCCCAACCCCTTTTCCTGCTGGGCGCTTTGTTCGTCGCGGTGGTCTACCTGCTGCCCGGCGGCCTCGCTAGACTGCCCGCCCGCATCCGCGCCGCCCGATCCGCCCGCCCGGCCCGCACACCGGCCGGCGCGCGCCCGGCCCGCCCCACCGGAGGTACTCCCGCGTGAGCCACTCGCCGCTGAAGCCCGAGGAATCGACCGTCCCTGTACCCGGCGGGGACCTGGCCGTCCTGTCCTGGCCCGCAGACCGGCCGGGGGCCCCGACGGTCGTGGCGGTGCACGGCATCACGGCCAACGGCCTCGCCTGGTACGAGGTCGCCCGCCGGCTCGCCGGCCGGGCCACCCTGCTGGCCCCCGATCTGCGGGGCCGCGGCGCCAGCCGCTCGGTCGCCGGACCGTACGGGCTGGCCCGGCACGCCGACGACGTGGCCGCGCTGATCGACGGGCTCGGCGCGGGGCCCGTCGTGGTCGTCGGCCACTCGATGGGGGCCTGGGTCACCGCCCTGACCGCCGTCCGGCACCCCGAACTCGTCCGCCGGGTCCTGCTGGTGGACGGTGCCCTGAGCTTCCCGCTCCCGGGCGCTGTCCGTGAGGAGGATGCCCTGGCCGCGGTGCTCGGCCCCGCGCTGGCCCGGCTGTCGATGACCTTCCCGGACCGTGCCGCCTATCGGGAGTTCTGGCAGCGCCACCCGGCTCTCGGCAGCGACTGGTCCGCCGGGATCGACGCCTACACCCAGCGCGACCTCGTCGGTTCGGAGCCCGAACTGCGGTCCTCCTGCCTGCTGGAGGCCGTGCAGACCGACGGCGCCCAGGTCCTGCTGGACCGGGAGGCGGCCGAGGCCGTGCACCGGCTGCCCTGCCCGGCCGAGCTGCTCTGGGCGGAGCGCGGCCTGCTCGACGAGCCGCAGGGCCTCTACGACGAGCAGCGGATCGGGCTGTCCGGGCTGGACCGGGCGCGGGTGCCGGCCTCACTCGTGCCGGACAGCAACCACTACTCGATCCTCTGGGGCGAAGCCGGGGCCGAGCTCATCGTCCGCAAGTTGCTCGCGGACGCCCCCGCCGCCGAATAGGTCCGCGAGGGAACGGGCCCGGCGGCCCCGCGCCGGGACGACGGCCGGCGGGGTGCGGACGTCCCGCCGGCCGGAGTCCGGGCGGGTCAGCCCGCCGCGCCGAGGAAGCTCTCCCAGCCGCCGGCCGGCGCCTGGCCGACGTTGAGGGTGCGCAGCTTGCGCAGGGTCGACTGGTCCTGCACCTCCAGCCATTCGACCAGCTGCTTGAAGGAGACCAGCCGGACCTCGGGCTTGCCCGCGATGGCCTTGAGGGCCTCCTCGACGGCGTCCATGTAGATGCCGCCGTTCCACTGCTCGAAGTGGTTGCCGACGAAGAACGGCGCCCGGTTGCTGTTGTAGGCGCGGTCGAACCCGGCCAGGTAGGAGTTGGTGGCCTGGGTGCGCCAGTCGTTGTACTTGGAGGGGTCGCCCTTGGTGCTGCCGTTGGACTGGTTGGCCAGGATGTTGTAGTCCATCGACAGGACCTGGAAGGTGTGTCCGGGGAAGGGTATGGACTGCAGCGGGAAGTCCCACACCTTGCCGTCCTGTACCTTCTGCGGCCATATCTGGAGCCCACCGGCGGAGCTGGCGTCGTACTTCCAGCCCAGCTTGGCGATGGTCGGCAGCAGCGCCTTCTGGCCCTCCAGACACGGGGTGCGGCCGCCGATGAGCTCCTTCTTGTAGTCGAAGGGCAGCGGGTCGACGTCCGTGAAGCCGGTGTTGGTCCGCCACTGGGTGACGAAGGATATCGCCTGGTCGATCTCGCTCTGCCAGTCGTCCGGGGTCCACATGTTGACCCCGTTCTTGTCCGGACGGCTGGAGCAGAAGTGCCCGTTGAAGTGGGTGCCTATCTCGTGCCCGGCGAGCCAGGCCTGGCTGATGAGCTTGAGGGTGCTCTTGACCGCGCCGTCCGACAGGTACGGGATGTCGGAGGCGCCGACCGAGTGCTTCGGCGGGTGGTACAGCTGGGACTTGCCCTTGGGCAGGGCGTAGATGCCGGAGAGGAAGAAGGTCATCGTGGCCTTGTACTGCTCCGCCAGCTTGAGGAAGCGGGGGAACTGGCCGTCGTCGGTGCCGCCCGCGCCGTCCCAGGAGAAGACCACGAACTGCGGCGGGCGCTCGCCCGGCTTGAGCTTCTCGGGCTTGGGCTGGTTCGGCTGCGGACCGGTGTCCGCGTTGGATCCGTCGCCGATCGGGGCGCCCTTGGGAACCACCGCCTGGGTCGGGTCGGTGGTGCCGCTCTGGCCGGCGTTGGCATTGCCGCCGGAGGAAGGTGAAGTGGAGTTCTGCCCCGAACCGGATCCGCCGCTGGAACAGGCCGAGACCGCGCCGAGGGCTGCGGTCGCGGCGGTTGCACTGAGCACCGTCCTGCGCGAGATGCTGGTCATGGTCTCCCCTGGTACCGATCGACCGGTGGTGAGGGCGACCCGGGGCCGCACCGGTCAAATCGGGCAATTGATGAATATTCCGCCGTTAGCATGTCATGTCGCCGTAGCGGCTTCCAAGGTCGCCGGGCTCCGACGACAGACAACACGCCGGGGGTGCCCGGCTGGGCTGCAGGGATTCGTCGTCTGTTGCGGTCCTGTGACGCTTCGCATTGCGTGCCGTCAGGGAAGTACGGTACCGCCGCTCCACCCGTACCGGTCGGAGTTCGTCGGCGCTCGGTACGGAGCATCGCCTGCAAGGGGCAATTGTGCTCCTGGCGGCACCCCTCGGTCGGGCCTGGCCAGGAGCGAGTAGGAGCGAATGGGAGAGCCGGACACGGCCGGGTGTCGCCGCGCGGAGGCCACAGGGCGTTCCCGGACCGGTCAGGCCATGGCCAGTCGCCGATGACGGCGCACTACTCGCGCGATCGCGGTGCTGACGGCGGTGGCCGCCGCGCACGAGACGGCCAGGCTCAGCCAGGCGGTGTTGAACCAGTGGCTGTTCAGCCAGCCCAGCGTCACGATGTAGGCGGCCCAGACCAGCGCCGCCAGTGCCGACCAGTGCAGGAACCGGTGCGGATGCGCGGGGGAGTGGCCGATGGCCAGGTCCAGGACGGTCCGGCCGGCCGGGACGAACCGCGCGATCACCACCATCGCGGCCGCCCCGCCGTGCGGGCGCTCGAGCAGTGACTGCTGAACCCTGGCCACGCTGGCCGCCAGCTTCGGGCGTCTGGCGAGCCGGCGCTGCAGCAGCGGGGCGCCGCGCCGGGCCAGGTGGAGCAGCAGGACGTCACCCAGGAAGGAGGCCACCGCCACGCCCAGGCCGAGCAGTATCGGGGCACCGTTGATCTGCGCCGTCTTGAGCACGGCCAGGATGACCAGGGTGCCACTCGGGATGAAGGGAAGCAGCGCGTCGCCGAGTACGGCGAAGAGCGCAAGGGCGCAGATCCACGAGGATCCGATCGCCGCCACGAAGTTCAAGGCCCTACTCCCTCCACGCCGCCCTGGTGGAGCAGGTGGCTGTGAGGTCAACGCTAGCGCTTCGACTTTTCATGCCATGAAGCACCCCGGTGCGGCGGAGGTCACAGCAGGCGACCGCGGCGTGCGGATCCCGCCGACCGGAGAGCGGCCCGCCATGGTCGGGTGGGCTCCGGGGTGGGCGGTGGCGCGCCGGTGGCCCAGGGCGGGGCGGGGCCGCCGGAAATGGAACGAGCCCCCGGGGCGGGGTGCCGCACCGAGGGCTCGCAGGGATCGATCGGTGCTGGTCCAGCCCGACGACCTTGCTGACGGAACACGGATCCGCTCGATGATCCAGCTCCTGATCATCAGCCTGCCCGAAGCCGGCGGCCGATCGCGAGCGCTGCGGCTGGCGAGTTCCGACCCTGGCGTGAAGTCGCCATCCGTGTCGGACTGATGGCCCTGAGTCATCCGGACGGTCGGTCGGTCGACCCGTGCGAACCCGACGAACACCAGCCCGCCCGGACATGGACCGCGCACGGACCGTTCCCGAAACTCATCCGAATCTCATGCGGACCGCACGCGAACCGCACGCGAATCGCACAGGAACGGCACCGAGATCGAGCGGCAGGCGCGGGAACAGCACGCCCGTGACCGTGGTTGACCCCCGTCGGCAGCAGCGACCGCCGGGCCGTCCGAGGCCCGCGCGGCCGCCCACGACGGCCGGTTCGCAGCAGAGCCGGACCACCACAGCAGGAGGGCGGACGGCATGACCACCGAGGACCAGCAGGAGCACGGAACCGGGCCGGGGGCCAGCGAGGCGATCCGGGCCACCGCCCGCGGCACGGCCCCCGCTCCGCTCTCGATCCTCGACCTGGCCACCGTCGGCGTCGGTTACACGCCCAGCGAGGCCCTGGCCGCCACCACTGAGCTGGCCCGCCGGGCCGAGCAGTGGGGCTACCACCGCTTCTGGGTCGCCGAGCACCACGGCATGCCGGGAGTGGCCAGCTCCACCCCGGCCGTCCTGATCGCCCACCTCGGGGCCAACACCACGACGCTGCGGCTCGGCTCGGGCGGTGTCATGCTCCCCAACCACGCGCCGCTCGCCATCGCCGAGCAGTTCGGCCTGCTGGAAGCCCTGCACCCCGGCCGGATCGACCTCGGGCTCGGCCGCGCCCCCGGCACCGACCAGGCCACGGCCCGCGCGCTGCGCCGCGGCGTCTCCGAGGGCGCGGACGACTTCCCGCTGCAGCTCTCCGAGCTGACCCACTTCCTCGACGGGGACTTCCCCCGGGGTCACCCCTACGACCGGCTGACCGCCGTGCCCAAGGGCGAGGGCCGGCCGCCGGTCTGGCTGCTCGGCTCCTCCGGCTTCAGCGCCCAGCTGGCGGGCCGCCTCGGCCTCCCCTTCGCCTTCGCCCACCACTTCAGCAGCGCCAACACCATCCCGGCCCTGGACCTGTACCGGACGTCCTTCCGCCCCTCCGCCGTGCTCAGCGAGCCGTACGCGCTGATCGGGGTGAGCGCCGTGGCGGCCGATGACGAGACCGCCGCCCGTCGCCTGGCCCGTTCCGCGGCCCTCGGCATGCTCCGGCTCCGGCGCGGTAACCCCGGCCCGATCCCCACCCCGGAGGAGGCCGAGGAGTACCCGTACAGCCCGGTCGAGGCGGACTTCATCGACAACTGGCTGGACAACGTGGTGCTCGGCGCCCCGGGCCAGGTCGCGGACGGCCTGGAGGCCCTGCGCAAGCGGACCGGTGTGGACGAGCTGATGGTCACCTCGCACATCCACGGCCACGAGGCGCGGCTCCGCTCCTACGGCCTGATCGCCGAGGCCTACGGTCTGACGACGACGGTCTGACAGCGTCGGTCTGACGGCGAGGGCCTGACGGCGAGGGCCTGACGCCAACCAGCCGACCGCAACAGTCTGACCGCGACGGCCTGACCAGGCTCGCTCTGCTCCGCTCCCACCCCGTCCGGCTAGCGGCCGCTCGGGGTGGGGCGGCCCTCGCGGAGTATCGCCGCGACGAGTTCGGCCTCGCCAGGCCGGGCGAAGTACCAGCCCTGGGCGGTGTCGCAGCCGGTGAGGCGGAGCCGCTCGGCCTGGGCGGCGCTCTCGATGCCCTCGGCGGTGACGGTCAGTCCGAGGGTGTGGGCCAGCTGCACCATCGCGCCGACGATCTGCTCGTCCGCGTCGCTGCGCCGGGAGCGGAGCTCCGGGCGGGCCGACCGGTCCGTGGCCACCGTGCCCTCGGTCACGCCGTCGGTCGCGCCGTCGGTCGCGCTCACGGCCGCTGCCGGGGCGGGGGCCGGGTCGCGGAAGCCCTCGATGAACGTTCCGTCGAGCTTCAGGACGTGCACCGGCAGTCGGGAGAGGTAGGCCAGGTTGGAGTAGCCGGTGCCGAAGTCGTCGATCGCGATCCGCACGCCCATGTCGGCGAGCGCCTGGAGCGCCTGGAGCGGACGGCCGCCCGGTCCGAGCAGGGCGCTCTCGGTGATCTCCAGTTGCAGCAGCCGGGCGGGCAGGCCGGTGCGTTCGAGGGCGCGGGCGACGTCGGCGACCACGTCGGAGTCCCAGATCTGGCGGGCCGCCAGGTTGACGCTCACGAAGGTCTCGGTGTCCGGGAACTCGGTGAGCCACTGCCGGGCCTGGCGGCAGGATTCCTCCAGCACCCACTTGCCGAGCGGCACGATGGCGCCGGACTCCTCGGCGAGCGGGATGAAGCGGTCGGGGGAGAGCGTCCCGTAGCGGGGGTGGCGCCAGCGGACGAGCGCCTCGGCACCGTGCACGGTGCCGTCGGCCAGGCCGACCAGCGGCTGGTACTCGATGGTGAACTCGCCGCGCTCCAGGGCCGGCCGCAGTGCGGTGGCGAGCAGTTGGCGGGTGAGCTGGTGGGCGCCGCGGTCCGGGTCGTAGAGGGTCCAGCGGGCGCGGCCGTCCGCCTTGGACCAGTAGAGGGTGGCGTCGGCGTCCTTGAGCAGGTCGGTCGGGGTAGTCTCGTCCACCGACCGTTCGACGACGCCGACACTGGCAGTGATCACCAGCCGGTGCCCGGCGACGTCGAAGGGGCGTTCCAGCGTCTCCAGGATCCGTCCGGCCAGGGCGGTCAGCTGCTCGCTGCCGACGCTGTCGGTGACCAGGACGGCGAACTCGTCGCCGCCCATCCGGGCCACCAGGTGGGCGTCCCGCTCCGCAGCTTCGGCGAGTCCGCGCCGGAGCCGGGTGGCGACGGCGATCAGCAGCTGGTCGCCGATGTGGTGGCCGAGGGTCTCGTTGATCGCCGCGAAGCCGTCGAGGTCCAGATAACAGACGCCCACCCGCCGTCCGTTCGCCGCGGTCGCAGGCCGTCCCCGGTCCGCGCGGGGCTCCCTGCTCCCCCGGCTGCCTGGGGCCTCGGTGGTCGGCAGGCAGGCGGCGTCGAGCCGCTCGAAGAAGAGGGTCCGGTTGGGCAGCCGGGTCAGCGGGTCGTGCAGCGACTGGTACTCCAGGCGGTCGCCGAGCAGGCGCTGCTCGGTGAGGTCCTCGACCAGTGCGAGGGTGTAGAGCGGCTGCCCGGCGGGGTCCCGGATCAGCGAGACCGTCACCTTGCCCCAGACCGTGTGGCCCTCGCGGTGCCTGAGCTGCCTCTCCACGCGGAACCGTTCCCGCTCGCCGTGGACGAGGCCGTCGAAGAGCCGGTGCGGCAGGCCCTCCGGGTCGATGATCTCGTGCAGGTGGGTGCGGGCCAGCTCGTCGACGCCGCGGCCGACCAGGGCGGCGAAGGCGGGATTGACCTCGATGATCCGGTCCTCGGGGTCGATCAGGGCCATGCCGATGACGGCGTCGCAGAAGGCGGCCCGGAAGCGGGACTCGCTGGCCCGGAGGGCCGTCAGCAGCCGGTCGGTGTCGCCGCCGGGCCGGCCGGGGGCGTCGGCGCCGACCGTGTGCGCACCGTCGGCCAACGGGGCCGAGCAGGTGGGGCAGAGCCGCACCTCCGGAGCCTCCAGGGTGCCGCAGCCCGTGGCCGACGAAGCGGAGGGGACAGCGGGGACAGCGGGGACAGCGGAGACGGAGGAGGGGGTGGAGGAAGCCACCGCTGCCATGAGGCCCACCGGCTCCAGGCTCACCGGTTCCGGCTCCACCGCTTCCAGGCCCACTGCCAGGTCCACCGGTTCCAGACTCACCGGCTCCGGGTCCACCGGATCGAGGAGCGGCGCGGCGGGGTGGCGGTGGTGGGACCAGCGGTGGTGTGACGATTCCTCGTGTCGCACGCCTGGGTGGTGTGCGTCGGCCCCCTCGTTCTGGCCCGGCACGGCATGCTCCCGTCCGCTGCTGACGCTTGACGATGGTCCGCCTGGCCGATCGGGATTCCGGCGGCCGGCTCCGCACTCTGTCGAGGTCTCGGTGCCGGTCCGCTGAGGGGCGTCCGCCGTGGGGCGCTGTCGCGCGGGGACCCGGGTTGAGAACAGGGCGCTGCGGCCGATCATAGGCCGCGACGGCAACGCGCGGTGACCGCCGGCAGGGTGATTCGCCCTGTTTGTGATCATGCGTGGCGAACGTTCAGACGCCCCCGGTACACCTCACATGAGGTGCGCCGGGAGCGCGTGCGCCGAGACCGCGCCCCTGGGCGCTGGTTGCGCGCCGGGGCGGGGCCGGGGTGCGCCCCGGACGGGCCGGGGCGGCGGTCAGGCCAGCTTGGCCGTGAGGGTGATGGTGGTGCCGGTCAGGGCCTGGCTGACCGGGCAGTTGGCCTTGGCGTCCTCGGCGGCCTTCACGAAGCCGGCCTCGTCCAGTCCGGGCACTGCGCCGGTGACGGTCAGGTGGATCCCGGTGATGCCGGTGCCGGGCTGGAAGGTGACGTCGGCCTGGGTGTCCAGCGTGGTGGGCGGGTTGCCGGCCTTGGTCAGGCCGTTGGAGAGAGCCATCGAGAAGCAGGCGGAGTGGGCGGCCGCGATGAGTTCCTCGGGGCTGGTCTTGCCGTTGGGCTCCTCGGCGCGGGCCGGCCAGGAGACGGGGTACTCGCCGATCCCGGAGGAGGCGAAGGTCACCTGCCCCTTGCCGTGCAGGAGGTCGCCCTCCCAGGCCGTGCGGGCGGTACGAGTGGTTGCCACGATCGGTTCCTCCAGTGCTGACAGTGCTGAGGGACTGTTGAGTCGTCACTTCCGGTCATGCACGCACCAGACTACGGGCTGCGCCGCCGCGGAGCCGGGCGGCGGACGGTCCGACCGGCTGTCCGGATGTTGGACGGTTCCTCCGGACGGTGCCGGTCCGGCGCGGGGGCCCTGTTAGATTTGCCGGGGTCCGAGCCCGGCCGCCGTACGGTCGGGCGCCCACCCCCAGACACCGGGAGCCGCCCCGATGACGGACCAGCCCACGACCCCCGACGCCGGCGTGCCGGTGGGGATCGACGACGCGGTGCGGGCCGAGCTGACCAGCCTGCGCGAGAGCATCGACAACATCGATGCCGCGGTGGTCCACATGCTGGCCGAGCGCTTCAAGGCGACCCAGCGGGTCGGCCGGCTCAAGGCCGAGCACAAGCTGCCGCCGGCCGACCCGGCCCGGGAGCGGGACCAGATCAAGCGGCTGCGGGAACTGGCCGCCGGGGCCAAGCTCGACCCGGTCTTCGCCGAGAAGTTCCTGAACTTCATCATTGCCG
This sequence comes from Kitasatospora sp. NPDC096128, assembly GCF_040303105.1. Classification (NCBI taxonomy): domain Bacteria; kingdom Bacillati; phylum Actinomycetota; class Actinomycetes; order Kitasatosporales; family Streptomycetaceae; genus Kitasatospora; species Kitasatospora sp. NPDC096128. Next base: position 176,439 of record NZ_JBEOSP010000008.1, read on the forward strand.
AGGTCATCCGCCACCACGAGGCCATCGCCCGCGCCTGAACGCGCCCCCGCGGCGTCCCCCGGGCGACTCCGGACAATTCCAAGGGCGGTGCCGAGCCGGTGCCGAGCCGGTGCCGAGCCCGTGCCGAGCCGGTATCGGACCGGCTCTGCCCCGGGGCCGGGCGATGTCGGGAGAGGCTAAGTCCCGGATTTCGTACGGCCCTCCGGTTGGCGTAGCGTGCAGGTTTCCCCCAGCCGGAGAGGTGGAGCAGCGACGATGGCGGTGAACCTGCCCGAAACGCCGAGCGGAGCTCCCAGCGGATCCGCCGTACCAGCCGCCCGGGCCGCCCAGGACGGGCCGCACGGCCCGGGTGCGTCAGGTGGCCGTGCCGGGGCCCGTCGCCGGGCCGGCGGTTCGCGCGGTCGCAAGGCCCGTCGGGCGGGGCGCAGGCCCCGGCCGTGGTGGATCGAGATTCCGGCGATGGCGGCGGTCGGGCTGGTGGTTGCGCTGCTGATCAAGACCTGCCTGTTCCAGGTCTTCACCATCCCGTCCGGGTCGATGGAGAACACCCTGCGGATCGGCGACCGGGTCGGTGTGAACAAGCTCGCGCCGCTGACCGGCTGGACGCCGGAGCCGGGGCAGCCGGTGGTGTTCAAGGACCCGGGGAACTGGCTGCCGCCGCAGCCGGTCGACACCAACCCGCTCACCAATGCCGTGAGCTCGGTGCTGAGCTTCGTCGGGCTGGTGCCGCCGAAGGACGACAACTACCTGGTCAAGCGGGTCATCGCGACCGGTGGCCAGACCGTTCAGTGCACGGGCACCACGCTGTCCGTCGACGGCAGGAAGGTCGACGAGCCGTACCTCCACCCCGGCGACGACTCCTGCGCGGGCCTGGACTTCGGTCCGGTGAAGGTGCCTGCGGGCTACATCTGGGTCGAGGGCGACCACCGCAGCGACTCGGCGGACTCCCGCTGGCACCGGCAGGGGCCGGGCGGCGGCGCCGTGCCGGTGGGCAACGTGGTGGGCCCGGTGTCGGCCGTGGTGTGGCCGGTCAGTCACCTCGACTGGTTCGGCTGGACCGGCCGCTGACCCCGGAGGCGGTTGCGCCTGCGGCCCCCGCTCCCGCGGCCCCCGCCCCGGCAGTGCTCGCCCCCGAGGCGATCGCACCCGAGGCCGTCACGCCCATGGGGCTCGCACCCGCGCCGGCAGCGACCGTCCCGCCAGCAGTGACCGTGCCAGCATCGACCGTCCCGGCAGCGGCGCCCGCCTCGGCGGGCTTCGCCGCCGGCGGCCGGCTGGTCTGCGCCACGAAGGCGCCCGCCAGGACCAGCAGGCCGCCCGCCACCTGCGGCAGCCCCAGGTGCTCGCCGAGCAGGACCCAGGCCAGCACGGTGGCGACCACCGCCTCCAGGTTGGCCACCACTCCCGCGATCGGCGGCGAAAGGTACCCGACGGAGATCACGCCGGTCAAGTAGGCGAGCACGGTGGCGACCAGCACCATCCAGGCGGCCGGGATCAGGGCGGGCAGGCTGTGCCCGTTCATCACCACGGATCCGCCGAGCGGGTTCCAGTCGGCCTGCCAGGGCCGGGTGAGGACGGTGAGCAGGACGGCACCGATCAGCAGCCCGTACGCGCTGACGGCCAGTGGGTCGACCGGGCGCTCACCCCGGCGGCCGGCGTCGGCGAGGACGAAGTAGCCGACCTGGCAGCAGGCCGCGCCGAGGGCGAACAGCACGCCCAGCGCGTCGAAGCTCAGGCCGTTCCAGACCTCCACCACGCAGGCCAGTCCGGCCACCGCGACGCCGGCGCCGATCGCCGCGCCCCGGCTGATCGGCTTGCGCTGCACGAACTTGACGTAGCCGATCAGCAGCGGCGGCCCGAGGTACTCGATGAGCAGGGCGACGCCGACCGGGATGCGGGAGATCGCGGCGAAGTAGCAGGCCTGGACGCCGGCCACGGCGAGCAGGCCGAAGCCGATCAGCAGGCCGGGGCGGCGAAGGACGGCGTCCCGGTGCCGGTAGGCGATCGGGAGCAGGGCGACGGCCGCCCCGGTGACCCGGAGCCACACCACGTGCAGGGGGGAGAGTCCCGCCTCGATCAGTGGTTTGGCCGCGGTGCCGGAGCCGCCGAAGGCGAAGGCGGAGACCAGCGCGAGGCCGAGGCCGAGGGTTCTGCCCGAAGGGCGGGTGGGAGAGGCCGTTGATCTGTGCACTGGCGCATTGTGACAGTCATACCGATATCTCGGTAAGGCACCATTTCGTCATTTGGTCCTGGTCTCAACTGTCCGCAGAGGCGTGATCACCGCCACCGACCGCCACCGGGCGGATCGCCGAAACCTCAGCCACCGACCGCCACCGAGCGGATCACCGAAACCTCCGACAACGACGTCGGCCGTCGGCCGGACCACCGACCCGGGGTCAGTGGTCCGGCCGACGGCCGAGGCGGGTGGTCGAGGGCCCGGGAGGCGATCAGCCCCCGGCGCCCGCCCCGGTGAGCCCGCCCGTCCCGCCGGTGGGCTGGGTGGTCGGCTGGCTCGTGGGGTCGGTGGTGGGTTGGGTGGTCGGCGTCGGCCGGGGGGTCGGCCGCGTGGTGGGCCGCGTGGTGGGCTGGGTGGTCGGCTGGTCCGTCGGGGCCGTGGTCGGGCCGGTGCCCGACCCGCCGGAACCGGAACCGGAACCCGAGCTGCTGCCGGAGCCCGTGCCGGAGCTGTCGCCCTGCTGGTTGCCCGCGCCGGTGCTCGGCGTGGCGCTGCCGGTCGACGGGGTGCTGCTCGGCGTGCTCGTCGGGGCCGTCGGCAGGTCGCCGGCACCGGAGTCGCCGCCGTCCGCCGGGGTCGGGAAGTCGCTCACCGGCTGGCCCTTGAGCGCGGCCTTCATGTAGGCGGTCCAGATCTGTGCCGGGAACTGGCCGCCCGCCGCACCGTCGATCCCGCCGACGCCGCTCAGGCTGACCTGGGCGCCGGTGCCCGGGTCCTGGCCGAACAGTGCCACCGAGGTGACCAGCTCGGGGGTGTAGCCGACGAACCAGACGGACTTCTGGTCGTCGGTGGTACCGGTCTTGCCCGCGACCGGGCGACCGAGAGCCTTCGCTCGGAAGCCCGTGCCGCCCGGGTCGCTCACCACGCCCTGGAGCATCGAGGTGACCTGGTTGGCGGTGTCGGAGCTGATCGCCTGGGTGGTCTTGTGCGCGGGCAGCTGCACGGCCTCGCCGGCGCGGTCCACCGACTGCACCAGCCACGGGGTGGTCTGCTTGCCGCCGTTGTCCAGGGTGGCGTACACGCCGGCCATGTCGAGCACGCTCGGGGTGGCCGCACCCAGCGGGATGGACGGCACCGGGTCCAGACCCGGGGTGTTGGCGGGCAGGCCCAGCGCGACGCCGGTGTCCTTGACCTTCTGCAGCCCGGTGTCCTGCGCGAGCTGGGCGAACACCGAGTTCACCGACTTGTCGATGGCCTGCTGCAGGGTGATCTGGCCGTAGCTGACGTCGCCCTCGTTCGGCGGCGCGTACGGAGTGCCCTTGCCGCCGCGGACCTTGCGGCCGCTGGTGCCGTCGTAGACGGTGCGCGGGGTGACGGTCCGGCCGTCCTGGGTCTTGGCGTTGTTCTCGAAGGCGGCGGCCAGTGCGATCGCCTTGAAGGTCGAACCGGCCTGGTAGTCGCGCCGGGTCGCGTTGTCGACGTAGTGCTTCACGTAGTCGACGCCGCCGTACAGGGCGACGACCGCACCGGTCTTCGGGTCGACGGAGACGGCGCCGGCCTGGGCGGCCGCGTCCTTCTTCCGCTTGTCCGGGTTCAGGGTGTCGTGCAGCTGCGCCTGGACGGAGTCCTGCAGGGCCTGCTGGCGGGCCGGGTCGATGCTCAGCTTGATCGTGTAGCCGCCCTTGGCCAGCTCGGTCTCGCTGATGATGTTGTTCGAGGTCAGGTACTGGGTGGCCGCGTTGACCAGGTAGCCGGACTGGCCGGACAGGCCGGGGTTCGGCTGCGGGTCCTTGACGTCGGGGAAGGCGCTCTTGGCCCGCTCGTCTGCGCCGAGCCAGCCCTTCTTGACCATGCCGTCCATGACGTAGTTCCAGCGGTTCACGGCGTTCTGCTTGCCCGCCGGGGTCGCGGTGGCCACGTCGTAGGCGCTCGGGGCGTTCAGCAGGGTGGCCAGGTAGGCGCCCTGGGCCGGGTTGAGCGCGGAGGCGTCGATGCCGAAGTAGGCCTGGGCGGCGGCCTGGATGCCGTAGGCGCCGCGGCCGTAGTAGGAGGTGTTCAGGTAGCCGGAGAGGACGTCGTCCTTGCTCTCGGTGGCGTCCACCTTGATGGCGATGAACAGTTCCTTCACCTTGCGGGTGATGGACTGCTTCTGGTCCAGGTACGTGTTCTTCACGTACTGCTGGGTGATGGTGGAACCGCCCTGGGTGCCCTCGCCCTTGGCGGTGTTGAGGGCGGCCCGGACCAGGCCCTGGACGTTGACGGCGCCCTCGTTGTAGAAGTTGCGGTCCTCGGCGGCCAGCGCCGCGTGCTGGGCGGCGGGGGAGACCTTGTCCAGGCCGACGTTCTGCCGGTTGGTCTGGCCGGTGCGGGTGATCACCGAGCCGTCGGAGTAGAGCCAGGTGTTGCTCTGCGCGGTTGCGGCGGCGTGCGCGTCGGGGACCTTCACCAGCGCGACCCCCAGCGCGAACAGGCCGACGCCGAGCAGCAGCGCCGTGGCGAAGCCGAGCAGCGTCATCCGCCAGGTGGGTATCAGTCGGCGCCAGCCGGTGCGCTTGGGGCGGCGCGGCTTCTTGCCGCCCGGCGTGGTGGGGGTGGAGCGCTTGAGCCGCTTGACCGGTCGGAGACCGATCGGCGGCCGGCCGCCGCTCTGGGCGTTTCGGAACAAGGCGCGGCCTTTCCTGCGGGCGGACCGGGCCAGCCTGCACAGACGGGGACATCGGCGGTTAGGGACCTTTGTCCCGATTCCGGTTTACTGCCCTGGACGAGCCGGGCGGGCCTCATGGCTCCACCGGAACGGCAATCGAGACCGACATCACACATAAAACGGACATCGAGGGCCAAAAAATCGGGGAGCCCCTCGCTGCTGCGAGAGGCTCCCCAACTGTCTGTGCGCCGCCAGGGACTCGAACCCCGGACCCGCTGATTAAGAGTCAGCTGCTCTAACCAACTGAGCTAGCGGCGCCTGCTGACCTGGAGAACAATACACGGTCCCGAGGGGTGCCCCGCACCACCCGGGCTCCGCCCGGCGCTCAGGGTGCCCGTTTCCTCCCGGTTGGGGCGGAGTTCCCGCCCGGTTAGGGTGGAATCGTGCCCAGCTCCCCGCCCGGACACCCCCGCTCCCGACCCCACCCCCGCCGCCCCCGGCCCCAGCCCCGGTCCGGGCGCGCACGGAAGACGGTCGCCGCGCTGCTGCTGCTCAGCGCCGTGGCCTACACCGCGTGGGTGCTGGAGGTCGTGCTGAGCACCGGGCTCGACCCGGTGCAGGCGTACATCAGCGAGCTCGCCGCCGAGGACCAGCCGCTGGGCGGCCTGTTCCGCGCCACCGACCTCGCCGCCGGGCTCTGCGTGCTCGCCGCCGCCGTCACCGCCCTCGCCACCGGGCAGGCCCGGAACCCCGCGGCCGCCGGTCGACCTTCCGCCGCCCCCGGCCGGAACCCCGCCACCCCCGGCCGGAGCCGCTGGGCCCTGGTCGGCTGGTCCGCCCTGGCCCTGTTCGGCGCCGCCACCGCCGCCGACTCCCGGCTGCCGCTGAGCTGCGCCCCCACCAGCGACGAGATGTGCGCCGCCCGGGAGACCGCGGGGCTGGTCCCCGCCACCCACACCGCGCACGCCGTCACCAGCAGCCTCGCCGTGCTCGGCGCGCTCACCGGACTGGTCGCGCTCACCGTCGCCGCCCGTCGGCACCACCAGTGGCCGGCGGTGCGTCGGCTCGGGCCCTGGCTGCTCGGCGCCGAACTGCTCGCCACCGGCTGGAGCCTCGGCGCGATCGCCGCCTTCCAGGCCGGTCGCGGCACCTGGGCGCTCGGTGCCGGGCAACGGCTCCAGGTGCTCCTGGTCGCGATCTGGCTGGCCGTCCTCGCCGTGGCCGTCGCCCGCTCCACCGGCCCGACGGAGCGATCCGCCCCGCGTACGGCTGAGCGATCCGCCCCGCGTGCGACGGAGGGCGACGACCGGTGCGCGGCGGATACCGGGGGCACCCCGGGCGGCCCCGCCGCCGACCGGAGGCCGGCGTGAGCACCCCCGCCGTCCGGGTGCGCTTCCTGCGCATCGACGGCGTCCCGGTGCACGTCCGCACCGAGGGCAGCGGCCCGCTCTGCCTGCTCACCGGCGGCCTCGGCAGCAGCTGGTTCGACTGGGACCTGGTCGTTCCGTTCCTCACCCCGTACCGCACCGTCGTCCGCTTCGACCGCCCCGGTTACGGGCTCAGCGCCGCCGAGCCCGCGACCGGGCGGCGGCCCGCCCCGACGGTGGCGGGCGAGGCCGAGCGGATCCGTGCGGTGCTGGACGGCCTCGGGCTGGGCGGGCCCTGCACCGTGGTCGGCCACTCGCTCGCGGGCTTCCACGTGGAGGCCTTCGCCCGGCTGCACCCCGAGCGGACGGCCGGGCTGGTACTGGTCGACGGCAGCGTCGAGGCGGCGGCCCGCCCGTACCCGGCACCGGCCGCGCGGGACCTGGCGGCCCGGGCGGTGGCGGGCGCCGCGACCGCCCTGGCCGTGCCGTACCTGCTCGGCCCGACCGCCCGCCGGGTGACCGCCCGGCTGTCCACCGTCCGCCGCGAGGACCTGGCCCCGGCGCCGCTGGTCCGGCACTGCTACCGCACCGGACGGGCCCTGCGCGCGCTGCTCCGGGAGAACGGGCGCTACCTCGACATGGCCGCCGAACTGGACGGGCTGCGCCGCACCCGGCCGCTGCCCGAGGACCTGCCGATCACCGTGCTGGCCGCCGACGACGGCTGCCGGACCGGCCGCACCGAGTCCTGGCTGGCCGAGCAGCGGGCGCTCGCGACGCTGCTCGGGGCGGACTACCGGACCACGGCACCGGCTGGGCACCTGGTGATGTTCGACCGCCCGGACGCGGTGGCCTCCGCCGTCCTCGACACCCGCTGACGGTGCCGGACGGCCGGGCCGGTGCCGGCCGGCCCCCGGTCCGGGCTCAGTCGCCGGACTTCCGTTCGATCACGTGCCGGACCGCGCGACAGACGGGCAGGTCCCGGGCCAGCCGCCCGGCGGCGCGCCTGATCGGGGCGCCGTCCCGGCCGGGGTAGCGGCGGCGGTCCAGCCCGGCCACGTCGATCAGGCCGGCCAGCTGCCGGTCCCGTTCCGCGGTCGGCCGGGCGGTGCCGCCGTCGGGCGCCGACAGGGTGGCCGCCACCCGGTCGGAGATCTGCCGGGCGAGGTCGGGCCGCTGTGCGGGGTAGCGCTTCCTCGGCAGGCCGAGGAAGCGTTTCTCCTCGACGGCGTAGTAGCCCTGGGCCACCAGTCGGTCGAGGTAGAAGCGGTACCCGGGGCGCTCCGGGATCCACTGGACCGCCTCGGGCAGCCAGGGCCGGAATCGGCTCTTGCCCTTCGCCGCCAACCGGGCCAGCACCCCGGCCGAGACCTCGTCGAAGGCGCCGAACGGCTGGTAGCCCGCGATCCGGGCACCGCCGAAGCGGTGCACCTCGACGGAGATCGCGCCGTTCAGGACCAGTTCGGCGAGGACGGCGCCCGCGATCACCTCGTTCAGGTGGAGGGACGGGCTCAGGAACCGGCCGCGCGCCGGGTCGGCGCAGAGCAGCAGCAGTTCCTCGGGCAACGGCAAGGCGTCGTGCGGGGCCATGGACGGAAGGTATCCCGAGCGCCGGAAACGCCGGAAGGCCCCCTGCTTTCGCAAGGGGCCTTCCGGCTGTCTGTGCGCCGCCAGGGACTCGAACCCCGGACCCGCTGATTAAGAGTCAGCTGCTCTAACCAACTGAGCTAGCGGCGCTTGCTGACGTGGAAGACAGTACACGCCGACAGCCCCATCCGCCGAATCGTATTCGGCCGATCACCACAAGTGACCACGCCGCCGTCACCCCGGGTGGTGGCAGGCGGCCCGGTGGTCACCCGCCCGGTCGCCGTCGAGGGTCGGCCGCTGCTGCTCGCAGCGCGCCCGGGCCGTCGCGTCCGCGAGCCCGGCGTAGAGCGGGCAGCGGGTGCGGAACGGGCAGCCGGTGCGGCGTTCGGTGGGGGAGGGCGGGTCCCCGGCCAGCAGGATGCGGTCGCGGGCGCGCTCGGCGGCGGGGTCCGGCAGCGGCACGGCGGAGAGCAGGGCGCGGGTGTACGGGTGGCGGGGCCGGTCGAAGACGTCGGCGACCGCGCCCTGCTCGACCGTCCGCCCGAGGTACATCACGCTGACCCGCTCGGCGAGGTGCCGGATCACCGAGAGGTCGTGCGAGACGAACAGGTAGGACAGCCCGAGTTCGGCCTTGAGCGACTGCAGCAGGTTGAGCACCCCGGCCTGGATCGAGACGTCCAGGGCCGAGACCGGTTCGTCCAGCACCAGCAGCTTGGGCCGGACGGCGAGCGCCCGGGCGATGGAGACGCGCTGGCGCTGCCCGCCGGAGAACTGGTGCGGGTAGCGGACCGCGTGGTCCGGGTCGAGGCCGACCTGGCGGAGCAGTTCGGGCACCCGGCGGGCGATCTCCTCGCGCGGGGCGTGCTGGGCGCGCAGCGGCTCGGCGACGATGTCGCCGATCGGCATCCGGGGGTCGAGGCTGGCCATCGGGTCCTGGAAGACGATCTGCAGTTCGGCCCGGAGCCGCTGGGCCTCGGCCCGGGTCAGCCGGGCGGTGTCGTGGCCGAGCAGCTCGATCCGGCCGGTCTCCGGGGCGCCCAGTCTGAGCAGTTCGAACAGGGTGGTGGACTTGCCCGAGCCGGACTCCCCGACCAGGCCGAGGGTCTCGCCCTCCCGGAGATCGAGGTCGACGCCGTCCACCGCGTAGACCTCGCCGACCCTCCGCTTGAACACCGTGCCCTTGAGCAGCGGGAACGTCTTCCCGAGCCCGCTCACCGCGAGCACCTGCGGCCGGCCGGAGCGGTCCCCGGCGGCAGGCCCCGGCGGCAGTTCCGGCACCGGGTACACCTCGCTCGGCGCGGGCCGCCGCTCGGCCAGCTCCGCGGACCGCACGCACGCTGCCAGGTGGCCGTCCGTGTCCATCGGTCCGGCCTCCCCGCCCATCGGTCCGGCCTCCCGGCCCGCCGGTCCGGCCTCAGTGCCCGTCAGTTCGGGCTCCGCCGCCGAGCAGCGCTCCTCCGCGAGCGGGCAGCGCGCGGCGAACGGGCAGCCCGGCGGCAGTTCGGCCATCGGCGCCGGGCTGCCGGGGATCGGCACCAGCGGGCCGCCGCGTCCGTCCAGCCGGGGCAGCGCGCCGATCAGTCCGAGGGTGTACGGGTGGCGCGGGGCCGCGAACAGCTCGTCCACCCCGGCGGTCTCGACGACCCGGCCCGCGTACATCACGGCGACCCGGTCGGCCGCCCCGGCGATCACCCCGAGGTCGTGGCTGACCAGGACGAGGGCCGCGCCGGTCTCCTCCCGGGCGGTGCGCAGCACGTCGAGCACCTGGGCCTGGATGGTGACGTCCAGCGCGGTGGTGGGTTCGTCGGCGAGCAGGATGTCGGGCTCGTTGGCGATGGCCATGGCGATCATCGCCCGCTGGCGCATGCCGCCGGAGAACTCGTGGGGGAAGCTGTCCAGGGCCCGGTCGGGCGTCGGGATGCCGACCAGGTCGAGGAGTTCGGCGGCCCGGCGGCGGGCGGTGGCCCGGTCGACCGGCTGGTGGATCCGGACGGCTTCGGCGATCTGGTCGCCGATCCGGTAGACCGGGGTGAACGCGGACAGCGGGTCCTGGAACACCATGGCGACCCGGCGGCCGCGGATCGCCGCGAGTTCCTTCCCGGGCAGGCCGACCAGTTCCCGGCCGTCCAGCCGCACCGAGCCGTCGACCCGGGCGGTGCCCGGCAGCAGCCCGAGCACGGACAGCGCCGTGACGGACTTCCCGGAGCCGGACTCGCCGACGATGCCGAGGGTCTCGCCGCGGTGCAGGGTGAGGTCCACCCCGCGCACGGCGGGCACCGGTCCGTCCGGGCCGGCGAAGTCCACCCGCAGGTCCCGGACGGCGAGCAGCGGGGTCTCGACGGCAGTGGTCACTTCTGCTTCCTCCGAAGGCGGCGGGTGCGGCGTGGTGAGTTCCCGGCGGTGGGGTCGAGGGCGTCGCGCAGCCCGTCGCCGACCAGGTTGACGGCGAGCACGAAGAGCACCAGCAGTCCGGCCGCGAAGTAGAACATCCAGGGGAACACCGGGGCCTCGGAGGTGCCGGCGGCGAGCAGGGTGCCGAGCGAGACGTCCGGCGGCCGGACGCCGAAGCCGAAGTAGGAGAGCGCGGTCTCGCTCATCACCGCGCCGCCGACCGTAATGGTGGCGTCGACGATGAGGAAGGAGGCGACGTTCGGCAGGATGTGCCGGCTGATGATCCGCAGCGGCCGGACGCCCATGAACCGTGCGGCGCGGACGAATTCGCGCTCGCGCAGGGAGACGGTCATCGAGCGGACCACCCGGGCGGTGATCATCCAGTTGAACAGGGCGAGCAGCAGCACGAAGGCGATCCAGCCGCTGCTGCGCAGCCGGGGCGAGACCACGGTGATGATCAGGAAGCTGGGGAAGACCAGCATCAGGTCGACCAGGAACATCAGCGCCCGGTCGGTCCAGCCGCCGAAGTAGCCGGCGCAGGCGCCGACCAGGGAGGCCAGCGCGGTGGAGAAGAGCGCCACCAGCAGGCCGATGATCAGCGATTTCTGCAGCCCGCGGACGGTCTGGGCGAACACGTCCTGGCCGACCCCGTTGGTGCCGAACCAGTGGGCGCCGGAGGGGGGTTGGTGCAGCGCGGTGAAGTCGGGGGCGGCGTAGTCCCAGGGCGTCAGGTACGGGCCGCCGAAGGCGAGCACGAACAGCAGCAGGATCAGCACGGCTCCGGCCACGGCGCTGCGGGCGGCGAGCAGCCGGGCCAGGACGAGCCGGCCCCGGCCGGCGGCCCGCAGCCGGTCGGCGGGGGCCGGGGCGGAGGCGGGGTCGGGGGCGGGCTCGGGGGTCGGGGTGTCAGCGGCAGCGGCGACGGTCATCTCGGCTCACCTCCGGTCAGGACCGCACGCGCGGGTCGAGGGCGGCGTGCAGGGTGTCGGCCAGGAAGCCGGAGGCGAGGACGACGACGGCGGTGAACAGGTTGATCGCCACCACGGAGTTGACGTCCTGTTCGTTGATCGACTGGATCAGCCACTCGCCCATGCCGTGCCAGCCGAAGATCGTCTCGGTGAAGATCGCGCCGGTGAAGATGCCCAGGAAGCTGTAGGCGAACATCGTCGACATGGGGATCACGGCGGTGCGCAGTCCGTGCTTGAGCAGGGCCCGGCGTCGGGTGAGGCCCTTGGCCTCGGCGGTGCGCAGGTAGTCGGAGCCGAGCACGTCGAGCATGGTGCCGCGCTGGTAGCGGCTGTAGGTGGCGAGGCCGCCGAGGGCGAGCGAGACGGTGGGCAGCAGCAGGTGCAGGGCCCAGTCGGCGAGGTGGGCGCCCAGGCCGCCGGACAGTCCGGGGGTCTCGTAGCCGGTGAAGGGGACGACCTCGTGGCCGGCCGCGTCCTTGGCGGCGATCGCGCCGTTCTTGAGGAAGAGCGCGACCAGGAAGACCGGGGTGGAGAGCAGCACGAAGGAGACCACGGTGAGCAGCCGGTCGGAGATCCGGTACTGGCGCACGGCGCTCCAGGCCCCGGCGGCGACGCCGAGGACGGCGCCGAGCAGGCTGCCGATCAGCAGCAGTCGCAGCGAGACCCAGACCCGGCGGCCGAAGTCGTCGGTGACCGGGGTGTCGTGGATGGTCCGGCCGAGGTCGCCGTGGAGCAGCCCGCCGGCCCAGTGGCCGAAGCGTTCGACGACCGGGGTGCGGTCGTTCAGGTTGAGCGCGGTGAGCTGGCGTTCGACCGAGGCGGCGGACGGGCGCGGCACCTTGGCGTCGAAGTAGGTGCGCGGCTGCAGGGCGCTCGCGGATATCGCGTAGGCCAGGAACACGGCGGCGATCAGCAGCGCCGCGTAGTAGCTCAGCCGCTTCGACAGGTAGCGGAGCATCAGCGGCCGCCCGGGGTGGGGGCGGGGGCGACGCGTCTGGTGGGCATCGGCGGGTGGCCTTCGGTCGGGGCCCGGTCAGGGCGTCAGACAGCAGGGAGAGAGCGGGAGTTGGCGAACCGGCAGGTCGCAGTGTGGCACCGGGGTACGGCCGTGATGTTGCGGCCGGATTGCCCTGTGTGACTTTTTGATCAGGCGTCCGCTCCTCCCCCTGGTGGCGGATCTGATCCGCTGTTACCTTCCTCTGGCTCGGTGTCGGATTGAGTGCCCACGCTCAAGCCCGGTCATGCCTCGTACGGCCCAACTCGTGTCACGAAACCCGATCCGTGGCACGCGCCCGACGCCTGCCATCGACTCCAGGGGGACTCTCATGGACGCTTCCAGCACGGCCCGTCGCCTCGGCCGGACGGCCGCCCTCGCCGTCGCCGTCGCCCTGGCGGTCACCGCGTGCACCTCGGGCGGGAGCGGCTCGGCCGACAACGTGGCCAAGAGCGAGCCGCCGAGACAGGACTCCCAGGACATCAACGCCAAGCCGCTGGACCAGGTCAAGGACGGCGGCGAGGTGCGCTTCCAGCTGGACCAGTGGATCACCCAGTGGAACCCGCTCCAGGTGGACGGCGGTGCGTACACCGACACGGTGGACCTCATCCGCGCCCTGGAGCCGACGCTGTTCGGCACCGACGCCTCCGGCACCTTCCAGCCGAACCCGAACTACCTGGTGGACGCCAAGGTCACCTCGACCTCGCCGCAGGTGGTCACCTACAAGCTGAACCCCAAGGCCACGTGGTCGGACGGCAAGCCGCTCAGCTACCTGGACTTCAAGGCGGACTGGCAGACCAGCAACGGCAAGGACCCGGCGTACAACATCGCCGACCCGTCCGGGTACGAGCTGATCTCCGCGGTCGAGCAGGGTGCCGACCCGACCGAGGTGAAGGTCACCTTCGCCCAGCCGTACGCGGACTGGCAGAACCTGTTCCGCCCGCTGGTCCCGGCGGCCGCCATCTCGACTCCGGACGACTTCAACAAGGGCTGGGTGGAGAAGATCCCGGTCACCGCGGGCGCGTTCAAGATCGGGACGGCGGACAAGACCGCGCAGACCCTCAGCCTGGTCCCGGACCCGGCCTGGTGGGGGACCAAGCCCAAGCTGGACAAGATCACCTTCCGGGTGATGGACAAGTCGGCGAGCATCCAGGCCTACCTCAACAACGAGATCGACCTCGCCTCGGCCAGCACCGCCGCCGCGTACGGGCAGCTCAAGAGCGCCAAGGACACCGTGATCCGGGCCGCCAGCCCGTGGGACGAGGTGCACATCTCCTTCGGCGGCAACGGCGCCCTGGCGGACCAGAAGGTCCGGCAGGCGCTCGGCAGGGCGCTCGACCGCTCGGCGCTGATCAAGATCGCCAACAACGGGGTGCCGGTGGAGTTCAAGCCGCTCGGCAACCACATCATCATGCCCAACCAGGCCGGCTACCAGGACAACTCCGGCGACTGGGCCACGTTCGACCTGGCCGCCGCCAAGAAGGGGCTGGACGACGCCGGTTGGAAGGAGGCCGGCAGCGGTCAGCCGCGGACCAAGGACGGGAAGCCGCTGGAACTGCACTGGGTGCTCAGCGACGGCACCCCGCAGGCGCAGCTCGACCTCGCCACCGCGGCGGCGGCGATGTGGCAGGCGGCCGGGGTCAAGGTCGACCTGGACAAGGTGGCCGCCAACGACTTCTTCTCCAAGTACGTGACCCCGGGCAAGTTCGACCTCGCGAGCTGGCGCAACACCGACTCCTTCCCGAACTCCAAGAGCCTGGCCAACTTCCGTCTGCCGGTGGGCGACAACTCCTTCCAGAACCCGTCCCGCCTGGGCAGCCAGGAGATCGACGACCTGCTGAAGAAGGCGGCCGGGACGGTCGACCCGGTGGAGGCCGCGAAGCTCTACAACCAGGCGGACGCGAAGATCTGGGAGCTGGGCCACACCGTCGAGCTCTACCAGCGGCCGACCGTGGTGGCGACCCGCAAGGGGCTCGCCAACTACGGGGCCTTCGGCCTCGCCCAGGAGGACTACACCAAGGTCGGCTGGGAGAAGTGACCCCGGCCGCTGCGGCGGCGCGGGCGACCGCACGGGAGGCGCTGGCGAGCAGCGCGGTGATCACGAGGCCGGCGGCGCGGACACGGGTGGGTCGGCTTCGCCGCCCCCGCTGTCCTGCCACCGGCCTTGACCTTCCGCGTTGCCCGCAGGCCGCCCGTGTCGTGGGGCTCCGCAAGGAGCCCGTGCTCGCTTCCAACCGGGGACGAATCTAGCGGCGTTCCGGCTGCTCGCGGCGCAGCGCGCGGGGCGCGCCCGGAAACCCGCCGCGCTGTCACCCACTTCGCGCACCGGAGCGTCAACTCTCGCTGACGGCAAGGAGAAAAGGGGCATACGGGGGCATCGTGCCCGGGTTCGAACGGAGTTGCCGTACCGGCGCACGTACCGGCGCACGCGCCCGCGCCGGTACGTGCGTCGGGCCCCGGCCACTGCCAGGATGCGCGGGACGACGGGCCCTCCCGGGCCGCGTCCGCCCCTCCCGACCCCCGGAGCAGCACCGATGGCCAGTGAGCACGCCGCCGAGGCACCCCGAGCGCAGCACGTCGACCCGCCTCCGGTGCGCCGGATGGTCCCGCGCGACCGCGCCGAGCCGCACCGGGTCGCCACCCCGCTGGAACTCTTCTTCGACCTCTGCTTCGTGGTCGCGGTCGGCCAGGCCGGTCGCGAACTCGCCCACGCGCTCGCCGCCGGGCACTACGGCGAGGGCCTGCGCGGCTACGCGATCGCCTTCTTCGCCATCTGGTGGGCCTGGATGAATTTCACCTGGTTCGCCTCCGCGTACGACTGCGACGACGTGCCGTACCGGGTCACCACCCTGGTGCAGATCGCCGGGGTGCTGATCCTGGCCGCCGGGGTGCCGCGGCTGTTCGCGACCCAGGACCTGACCCTGGCGATCACCGGCTACGTGGTGATGCGCCTGGCGATGGTCACCCAGTGGCTGCGCGCGGCGGCCGCCGAACAGGGCGAGGCCCGCGGGGTCGCGCTGCGCTACGCGGCGGGGATCACGATCTGCCAGGCCCTCTGGATGGTGGTGCTGTTCCTGCCGGACGCCGCCCGGCCGGTGGTCATCCCGATCGGGGTGCTGTGCGAGCTGGCCGTGCCGGTGGTCGCCGAGCTGCGGATGCAGACCTCCTGGCACCCGCACCACATCGCCGAGCGGTACGGGCTGTTCACCCTGATCGTGCTCGGCGAGACGGTGGCCGCCGCGACGGTGGCGGTGCAGTCGGCGGTGGACGAGCACGAGGGCTTGGGCCGGCTGGTGCCGGTGGCGGTCGGCGGGCTGCTGATCTGCTTCGCGGCCTGGTGGATCTACTTCGCCCGGCCGGTCCACGACCACCTGCGCTCCAACCGGCAGGCCTTCGCGTGGGGTTACGGGCACTACCTGGTGTTCGGCTCGGCGGCGGCGATCGGCGCCGGGCTGGAAGTGGCGGTGGAGTCGGCCGTGCACAAGGCGGAGATCTCCGAGACGGCCGCCACCGCGACGGTCACCGTGCCGACGGCGCTCTACCTGGTGACCGTCTGGTACCTGCACTCCCGGCACACCAAGCGCGGGCTGGTCGCGCAGGCGATCGCGCCGCTGGGGGCGGTGCTGGTGCTGGGCTGCACCGCGCTGGGCGGCTCGGGGGTGCTGGCGGCGGGCCTGGTGTGCGCGCTGATGGTCGCTGTCGGGGTGCTGATCCACAGCCGGGAGAGCCGGGAGAGCCGGGAGGGCCGGGAGAGCCGGGCGCGGGCCTAGGGAGGGTGCGCGCTAGACCCGTTCCAGCAGGACGGGCTCGTGCCGGGCCAGCCAGGCCAGGTAGGCCGGGTTGACCCTGGCCAGATCCAGGTAGGCGGCGCGCAGTTCGCCGTAGAGCGCGTCCAGAGCGGGCTGGCTGAGCACCCGGGGGCGCCAGGTGAACAGCAGCCGGACGGCCAGTGGGTCCCCGTGCACCGGGCGCACCACCGTGCCCGGCCCGGGCAGCGAGGTCGGCTGGCAGGGGCGGACGGCCTCACCGGAGGCGACCAGCTCGGCGGCGGTGGCGTTGTCCCGCACCTGCACCACCCGGGGGTTGAGCCCGGCCTCGCTGAACACCCGGCGCATCGCGGCGTACTCGTGGTCGGCGGTCGGGTCGACCATCCAGGTGTCCTCGGCGAGGTCGGCGAGGTGGACGACCGGCCGGGCGGCGGCCGGGTGCCCGGCGGCGAGCGCGACGAACTGCGGCTCGCGGGCCATCAGCACCCGGTGCTCGGCGTCCGGCGGCACCCGCAGCGGGAAGCCCTCGCTCTCGTACACGAAGGCCACGTCCAGCTGGTCGGCGGCGACCATCCGCAGCAGCGCGCTGGCGGAGATGTCGACGTGGATGGTCGTGTCGGTGTCGGGCAGCCGCTCGTGCACCCGGCGCAGCCAGGCGGCGACGGCCCGGCTGCCGACGCTGCCGATCCGCAGCCGGCGCTGCCGGCCGGGCCCGGCGGTGTCCAGGGCCTCCTGGCGGGCGGCGGCGACCAGGGCGGCCATCTCGCTGATCACCGGCCGGGCCCGGGACAGCACCGAGTGGCCGAGCGCGGTGGGCCGGCTGCCGGTCTGCTCGCGGGTGAACAGGGTTCCGCCGATGGCCCGTTCGATGCGGTGCAGCTGGGTGGTGAGGGAGGGCTGGGTCATGCCGAGTTGGAGCGCGGCCTTGCGGAGGCTGCCGGTGTCGGCGATCGCGCACAGCACCCGGAGGTGTCTCACGTCGAGCTCCACGACGGGAGCATAGACGTCACCGAGCCACATCGCCAAGGACATGACAGGGAATCAAGGGCACTCCGAAGGACCGCTCGTCCCGGTCCGGCACCCGTATGCGGCCGGGCTATCGCCGGTTGACATCATCCGCGGCGGGCCCGGGCGGGTCGAAGCTCGGGGGCACCACACCGCCCCGGCCCCGGCCGGGACGGCCCCCACCGCGCGCCGCCGCCGCACGGCCGGCCCCCACCGGCCCCGGCGGGCCGGCGCGCCGCGAATTCGGAGCCCCCACATGAAGCGATCCGTGCTGTCCGCAGCCCTGGGCCTGGCCCTCGCCGGCGCCCTGGCCCTGCCCGCCACCGCCGTCGCCGCGCCCGCCGCGCCGTCCGTCCCGGCCGCGCAGACCCACACCGCCCGGGCGGCCTACGCCGGTTCGGCCGAGGAGACCGCGAACAACCAGGCGTTCTTCCAGGCCGTGATGGCCGCCGTGAAGGCCAAGCGGGCCGCCGCCCCCGGCCTGACCGCCGTCACCGTCACCTACGACACCACCAACGCACCCTCCTTCGCCGGCGACATCGCCAACGCCGCGCAGATCTGGAACAGCTCGGTGCACAACGTCCAGCTCCAGGAGGCGAGCGGCGGCACCGGGGACTTCTCGTACAACGAGGGCGACGACCCGAACGGCTCGTACGCCAGCACCGACGGGCACGGGCACGGCTACATCTTCATCGACCACCAGCAGGCCCAGCAGTACTACTCGCTCCGGATCGTCGCCCACGAAACGGGGCATGTGCTCGGCCTGCCCGACGACTACTCCGGCCCGTGCAGTGAGCTGATGTCGGGCCACGGCCCCGGCACGTCCTGCACCAATGCGCACCCCGACGCCAACGAGAGCGCCCAGGTCGACTCGCTCTGGGCGAACGGCGTGGCGGCGGCCAACTGACCTGCCCGGCAGGTGAACCGGGTGCGGCGGCCCGCCCGGCCGGAAACGGGCGGCCCGCCGCATGGGTACTTCCCCGCCCCGGAGCCTAGCCGCCCCCGGAACGGAATGCCAGGGGCATGGCTCGGTCAAGACAAGGAAAAGACGGCTCGAATCCGGAGAGGTCCGGGGATATTGGACCGGGCTATCGCTGGTTGACATCATCCGCCGGGCCGCCGGGCTGCCCGAAGCTCTGGGGACACCCGGTCGCCAGGTGTCCCCCCAAGCCGGCCCCAACCCGGCCGCGGCACCAGGCCCGGAGTCCCCCACACCTCCAGGACCCCTTCAGGAGCCCCCACATGAAGCGATCCGTGCTGTCCGCGACCCTCGGCCTCGCCCTCGCGGCGGGTCTCGCCGTCCTGCCCGCCACCGCGGCCGCCGCCGCCCCGGCCGCCCCGGCGGTCCAGGGCTACACCGCGTCGACGTACGCCGGTTCGGCCGAGGAGACGGCGAACAACCAGGCGTTCTTCCAGGCCGTGATGGCCTCCGCCAAGGCCAAGCAGGCCGCCGCCCCGGGCCTGGCCACCGTCGTGGTCACCTACGACGCCAGCTCCGCCCCGTCCTTCCGCAACCAGATAGCCGGCGCCGCGCAGATCTGGAACAGCTCGGTCGGCAACGTCCAGCTGCGGGCCGGTTCGGCCGCCGACTTCCGCTACTACGAGGGCAACGACAGCCGCGGCTCCTACGCCAGCACCGACGGGCACGGGCGCGGCTACGTCTTCCTCGACTACCAGCAGAACCGGCAGTACAACTCGCTCCGGGTGACGGCCCACGAGACCGGGCACGTGCTCGGCCTGCCGGACCACTACTCCGGCCCGTGCAGCGAGCTGATGTCGGGCGGCGGCCCCGGCACCTCCTGCACCAACCCGTACCCGAACGGCGCCGAGCGCAGCCGGGTCAACTCGCTCTGGGCGCGCGGCTGACGGCACTGCCGACAACCCCCGCCGACAACCCCCGCCGGCACCACCTGTGAGCGCCCCGGCCCGGCCGTGTCCGCAGCGGCCGGGCCGGGGCGTCGCCGGAGGGCGCGTACGGTGCGTCGCCGCAGGGCGCGTGCGGGCCTGGTGGGTACGGAGGGCGTGTGCGGGCCGGGCTGTCGGTGCCGCGTGCGAGCATGCGGGCGAGACCCGTCCGCCCCGCTCCGAAAGGCGCCGCCGCCATGCCCCGTCCCGTCCCCGAGCAGCTCGCCGACCTCCCGTACGCCGAGCTGCTGCGCCCGCACACCGGCCCGCTGCGCAGCGACGAGCGGTACGACACCGCGCACTTCGACGGCGGCGCGCACACCGACGAGTCGGGCGCCGGGGCGGCCTTCCTGGAGTGCGCCTTCACCGGGGTCGCGCTCAGCGGGGTCAAGCTGCGCCAGGCCCGGTTCAACGAGGTCTGGGTGCAAGCCGGCCGCTGGGTGGCCTGCGACCTGAGCGACACCGAATGGCAGGACAGCTCCTTCGTCGGCGGGGTGCTGGCCGGGGTCGCCGGGTACGGGGCGGCGCTGCGCCGGGTGGTGTTCCGCGGCTGCAAGCTGGAGGCGGTCAACCTGCGTTCGGCCGTGCTGCGGGACGTCGTGTTCGAGGACTGCCTGCTGCGCGACGTGGACTTCGGCGAGGCGAAGCTGACCGGGGTGTCCTTCCCCGGCTCGACGCTGGAGGAGGTCCGGCTGCGCGGGGCCGTGCTGAGCAAGACGGACCTGCGCGGGGCCGCCCGGCTCGGCCTGGCGGACGGCCACCAGGGGCTGCGCGGGGCGGTCATCAGCACCACCCAACTGCTTGAGCTGGCACCGCAGTTCGCCCAGGCGCTGGGCATCGAGGTGAAGGACCGCTGACCGCGCCGCGGTCCGCCCCGGTGGAGGCGGTCTCCCCGGGGCATCAGCCGGGCGTTCAGCCCGGCGTCGTTCGGTGACACCCGGACGAACAGTCCGACAACCCTGCTGCGCGCATCTGGTGGCCCGCTCCGGCCGAGGTGGAGACTGCTCCGCGATCGATGGCCCCGAGTTGTGCACACAACATCGCCAGTGAAGGGACGGACCGGGCTGATGGCCGAGTTGAGTCGTAGAAAGTTCGTCACGCTGTCCGGTGCCGCCGCGGCCGGCCTCGCGGTGGCCGGCACCGGCGCCGGCACCGCGGACGCCGCGGCCGCCTCCAGCACCACGCTCAGCACCACCGGCACCATCACCGACGTGCAGCACGTGGTGATCCTGATGCAGGAGAACCGCAGCTTCGACCACTACTTCGGCACCCTGAAGGGCGTCCGCGGCTTCGCCGACCGGGCCGCCATCCAGATCTCCGGCGGCAACAGCGTCTTCAACCAGCCGAACGGCCTGTTCGCCCGCCAGTACCCGTGGGCCTTCAACCCCTCCGGCGCGAGCGGCTCCCCGGAGACCCAGGCGCAGTGCAACGGCGACCTCTCGCACGCCTGGTCCGACCAGCACAAGGCCTGGAACGGCGGCAGGATGGACTCCTGGGTGTCCGCCAAGGGCACCGTCCGCACCCTCGGCTACCTGCAGCGCGGAGACATCCCGTTCCACTACGCGCTGGCCGACAACTGGACCGTCTGCGACGCGTACCACTGCTCGGTGCTGAGCGCGACCGGCCCCAACCGCACCTACCACTGGAGCGGGACGATCGACCCGGCCGGCACCGCCGGCGGCCCGGCCTACGACGGCGGCTCCGAGTCCAACCTGCGCTGGCAGACCTACGCCGAGGCGCTGGAGGCCGCCGGGGTCAGCTGGAAGGTCTACCAGAACGCCAACGACAACTTCGGCGACAACGCCCTCGCCTACTTCAGCCAGTTCACCGGCGCCGCGGCCGGCAGCCCGCTGGCCGTCAAGGGCATGGGCTCCGTCCCCGCCGTCACCGGCCGGACCCCGGACGACATTGCCGCAGCGATCAGGGCCGACGTGCAGAACGGCACCCTGCCGCAGGTCTCCTGGATCGTCGCCGACCAGCAGTCCTCCGAGCACCCCTACGCCACCCCGCAGGACGGCGCGCACTTCGTCCACATGGTGATGGACGCCCTGAACGCGGACCCCAACGTGTTCAACTCGACCGTCCTGCTGATCAACTACGACGAGAACGACGGCTTCTTCGACCACGTCCCGCCGCCGGCCGCGCCCGCCGGCACCGCGGGCGAGTTCTACAACTCCACCAACATCGGCCTCGGCTTCCGCGTCCCGCTGATCGCCGTCTCCCCGTGGACCCGCGGCGGCTGGGTCAACTCCGAGACCTTCGACCACACGTCGGTGCTGCGCTTCCTGGAGGTGTGGACCGCCGCCCTCGGCACGCCCGCCACCAGCCCCAACATCAGTGCCTGGCGCCGGAAGGTCTGCGGCGACCTCACCTCGGTCTTCGACTTCGCCAACCCGGTCTACGGCATGCCCGGCCTGCCCGACACCTCGCAGACCATCGGCCTGTCCACCTGCGGCCCGCTGCCCAACCCCTCGCCCGCCAACAACGCGCTGCCCGCCCAGGAGCCCGGCACCCGCCCGGCCCGGGCCCTGCCCTACCAGCCCAACGCCAACCTCGACCACCTGGAGTTCGGCTCCGCCGGGGTGATGAAGGTCTGGATCAAGATGGAGAACACGGGCACCGCAGCCGCCAAGTCCGCCCACTTCGCGGCCTACGCCAACGCCTACCGCAGCGGCGGCCCCTGGCAGTACACCGTCGACCCGGGCGGCAGCACCAGCGACTTCTTCAACTGCGGCACCGGCTTCGGCGGCGGCCCGTACGACCTCACCGTGGTCGGCCCCAACCGCTTCCTGCGCCGCTTCAAGGGCGACGCCACCAAGGCGGGCAAGAACGCGGCGGCCACCGCCTCCTACGCGGTGGAGCCGGGCACCGGCAAGCTCGCCGTCTACTTCAAGCTGGCCAACACCGGCAGCGCGCCGATGACCTTCACCATCACCTCCACCAACTACCGCACGGACGGCCCCTGGACGTACCAGGTCCCGGCCGGCGGCAGCGTCAGCGACTTCTTCAACGCGGTCGCCTACAACAACGGCTGGTACGACTTCACCGTCACCGTGGACGCCGACAGCAGCTGGTCGCAGCGCTTCACCGGCCACCTGGAGACGGGCGCCCCCAGCGTCAGCGGCTGACCGGGCCCCGGTTCACGCGAGCGGGCCCCCGGGGAACCACGGATCGTGGACCTCGCGGGGCCCGTACGGTGTCAGCAGGGTGAAGGTGTGTACCTGCGCCGCGTACTCGGCGAGCTGCACCGCGCCGTAGCGGGTCTCCAGCTCGGCCTGCACCGGGACCGGCAGCTTGCTCAGCGCCCGCCGCAGCTGCAGCGCGTCCCGCCGGCTGACCGGGTGCGGGGTGCGCAGCACCAGCCGCAGCGGGCTGAGCGGCCCGGCCACCGGGACGCCGGTGCCCAGTTCGTAGCCGACCGCGCCGACCGGCCCCCAGGCGAGCCGGTGGTCCGCGACCAGCCGGCCGACCTCCGGCAGCAGGGCCAGCGCCGGGATCCCGGCGACCCGCTCCGGGGCCAGCCGCTCCAGCCGGCCGGCCAGCTGCTCGGGCCGCAGGACCCGGGCCACCGCGGCCCAGGGGGCCAGCGCGTCCAGCCGCTGCCCGGGGCGCGGGCCGCGCACGGTCACCGGGGTCCAGTGCTCGGGCGCGGCCTCCCGGTCCCGGGTGCAGCGCTGCGGGTGCGGGACGTCCGCCGGGGCGCCGACCGGCGAGGGCGCCCGGCCGACGGTGACCCACGGGTGCGCCCGCAGCACTGTCCGCGCCCAGTCCGGCAGCTCGCCGCCCACCAGCGGGCGCAGCGAACTCGGGCACTGCATCAGCAGCAGGTCGTGGGTGCCGGGCAGCCGTCCGTCCAGCGCGGCCAGGGCGCCGACCCGGCGGCGCGGTCCGTCGTGCAGTTCCTCGGTCGAGTTCCTCACACCGCCACCCTCCGCCCGTTCGGAACCGCCCGGCTACGGCCCTTGGGCGCGTCGGGCCGGGACCAAAGGCTCAACGTGCGGGTGCCGGAGCCCGGTGTGAGAGTGGGGGCAGCCCGGTAATCCGTTCGGAGGAGGAGTGATGGGCATCCTCGACAGGATCTTCCACAGGGGGCACGAGGCCACCGGCCCGGAGGCCGCCGAGCGCGCCGCGCTCGCGCACGACGAGGCCGCCGACGCGTACAGCGACGACATCGAGCGGACCAGGGAGACGCAGGAGCGGACGGCCGCCCAGGAGGAGGCCGACCGGCGGGCCGCCGAGAACATGACGGCCGAGGGCGACCCCTGGGACTGAGGTCCGAGGCCGGGGCCCGAGGCCGTCACGGCGCCCGCGGCGGCAGCGGCGGGCGCCGCAGGTCCGGCCGGGGCGTTGACTCCGGCGGGGGCGCGGCGGCCGGGGCGTCCTCCAGCAGCTCCAGGGCCAGCTGGACGGCGGCGACCAGCTCCGGGTGGCGCCCCCGCGCCCAGTCCTGCGGGGCGCGCAGCACGTGCACGTCCGGCTCGACGCCCCGGTTCTCCACCGACCAGCCGAGCCCGCCGCTGAACCAGGAGGCGTTCTTCGGCACCGAGATCTGGGTGCCGTCGCCCAGGGTGTGCCGCCCGGTCATCCCGACCACGCCGCCCCAGGTGCGGCTGCCGATCACCGGGCCGAGGCCGAGCAGCTTGATCGCCGCGATGATCACGTCCCCGTCCGAGCTGGTCGCCTCGTCCGCGAGTGCCACCAGCGGGCCGCGCAGCGCGTGCCGGGGCCAGCGGACGGGCTGGCGGTCGCGGCTGAAGTCCCAGGCGAGGACGTGCCGGGTGAGCTTCTCCAGGACGAGTTCGGAGACGTTGCCGCCGGCGTTGCCGCGTACGTCGAGGACCAGCGCGGGCTTGTCCAGTTCGCGTCGCAGGTCGCGGTTGAACTGCGCCCAGCCGGATCCGCCGAGGTCCGGGATGTGCAGGTAGCCGCACCGGCCGTCGCTGAACTCCCGTACCAGGGAACGGCGTTTGGTCACCCAGTCCTGGTAGCGGACGGCCCGTTCGTCGGTCAGCGGGGTGACGGTGATCCGCCGCACCGGGCCGTCCGGGCCGCTGCGCAGGGCGAGTTCGACGGTGGTGCCGCCGGTGCCGGCCAGCAGCGGCAGCGGGCCGCGCACCGGGTCCACCGGGCGGCCGGCGACCTCCAGCAGCTCGTCGCCGTCCCGGACGCCCCGGGCGGCCAGCGGGGCGCGGGCGCGCGGGTCGGAGGACTCGCCGGGCAGCACCCGGTCGACCAGCCAGCGGCCGTCGGGGGAGCGGTGGGCGTTGGCGGCGAGCAGGCCGAGCGGCTGCTGGGCGAGGGTGGGGCCCTCGGCGCGCCGGGAGGGGGTGACGTAGGCGTGCGAGGTGCCGAGCTCGCCGAGGAGTTCGCGCAGCAGGTCGGCGAAGTCGTCGGGTGAGCAGACCCGTTCCAGCAGCGGCTCGTACTGGGCGACCAGCGCGGGCCAGTCCAGGCCGGACATCCGCTCGTCCCAGAACTGGTCCCGGACGATCCGGGCCGCCTCGTGGTACGCCTGGCGCCACTCGGCGGCCGGGTGCACGGTGTGGGTGATCCGGCGCAGGTCGACGCTGGTCCCGGCGGAGGGGGCGGCGACCGGGACCACCCGCAGGGTCCCGGCCGAGTAGACCGCGATCGAGCCGCCGTCCCCGGAGACCGCGTAGCCGTCCAGCTTGTCGACCAGCGTGCTGCGGGTGCCCCGGGCCAGGTCGAAGTGCTCCAGCGAGGGGCGGCCGGAGGTGTCGTCGGGGTTGGCGAAGGTCTGCCCGAGGGTGCCGGAGATCGGCCAGCGCAGCCAGACCAGGCCGCCGCGCACCGCGTCGGTCGCCGAGTACTTGGAGGCGATCACCGGGAACTGGAGCAGCCGCTCGCCGATGCCCACCGGGTCGACCCGGACGGTGCCGTCGCCGCCGCCGTCCCCGCGCGGGGCGCCGTCCTCGGCGGGGGCCGCGAACGGGGAGGGGGTGTCGGCGGTGAGCGGGACGAGGTACGGGCGGCAGCCGACCGGGAAGGAGAGGTCGCCGGTGTGCACGTCGTGGACGGGGTCGAAGCCGCGCCAGGACAGGAAGGCCAGGTAGCGGCCGTCCCGGGTGAACACCGGCTGCTCGTCCTCGAACCGGCCGTCGGTGACGTCGGTGGTCGCCGCGGGCGCGTCGGTGCGGGTGAGCCGGATCCGGCGCAGCGAGCGCCCGGCGGCCGGCTGGGACCAGGCGATCCAGTGCGAGTCGGGGGAGAACCGGGCGCCGGCGATCGGCCCGTGGTCGGAGGCGGCCAGTTCGCGCACCCCGCCGTCCTCGGCGGAGACCAGCAGCAGCCGCCCGTCCGAGGTGGTGGCGGCGAGCCGGGTGCCGTCGGGGGCGGCGGTGAGCTCCAGGACCCGGCCGAGCCGGCCGGCGGCGAGCACCCGGTGGCGGTGCCTGTCGGTCTCCTCGTGGCCCGGCAGCGGCATCACCTCGATCGCGTCGGCGCCCTCGGCGTCGGTGATCCAGGCCGCCTCCCCGGTGTGCCCGAGCACCACCGGCAGCCGGGTGCGCACCCCGGGGGTGTCGGCGAGCGCGCGGGCCGGGCCGTCCTTGTGGGTGAGCCAGTACTGGCTGCCGCGCACGGTGATCACCCCGGCCCGGCCGGTCTGGTCGCAGGCGAGGTCCTTGACCTGGGAGGCGGCGCCGACCTGGTACGGGCGGCGGCCGGCCCGGGCGCCGCCGAGCGGCACGTGCAGCCGGTGCGGGGCGGGGGCGTCCAGGCCGTCCAGCAGCCAGAGGTCGCCGGCGTGCTGGTAGACGATCCGGGTGCCGTCGGTGGCGGCCTCGCGGGCGTAGTAGGAGGCGTGGTCGGTGTGCCGCCGCAGGTCGCTGCCGTCGGGGCGGCAGGAGTAGAGGTTGCCGACGCCCTCGTGGTCGGAGAGGAAGGCGATCCGGTCGTCGGGGGGCTCGCCGACCGGCATGGGGGAGGCGAGGTGGCCGGTGTGCCCGGGGAGGATCAGCTCGCCGTCCACCCAGAGCCGGCCGATCGCGCCGCCGCGGTAGCGCTTCCAGGCGGCGGGCTCGTGCGGGGCGGCGCCGGTGAGCAGGACGGTCCGGGTCCGGCTGAGCTGGGCGTCGCCGACCGGGCCCCAGGGCATCCGGCGGCCGGGGGAGCCGTCGGGCGGCAGGGCGTGCGCCCAGGTGTAGTGGCCGAAGGGCTCGTGGAAGGAGGTGACGGCCAGCACCTCGCCGTCCGGCAGCCAGCCGCGCACCCGGGTGTCCTGGCTGCCCCAGTAGCTGAGCCGGCGGGTCTCGCCGCCCTCGACCGGGGCGGTCCACACCTCGGGGGTCAGGCCGAGCCAGCTGGTCCAGGCGAGGGTGGCGCCGTCGGGGGAGAAGCGGGGATGGCTGACCCGGGTGCGGTCGCAGCCGACCCGCCAGGCCCGGCCGGTGGCGGCGGCCCCGGCGTCCAGCGGGGCGATCCAGACGTCGTCCTCGGCGGTGAAGGTGAGCAGGCCGCCGTGCAGGTGGGGGTGGCGGAGGTAGCCGGGCGGGGTCACTCCTCCATCCTTCGACGGGGTGTCACCCCCGGCAACCGGAGACGACCCTCCCGTACCGGTCTGGACCATTGACAGCGCACTGGCGGATCCACTTCAGTGGTCTAGTCCAACTTGGGTGCCAGGCCGGGCCGTTCCCCCCACTGGCGCGTGCTCCGGCGTGCCCTCGGACGTCCCCCACGACCGCGCCACCGCAGGAGCACCCCCATGCGCAGAAACCTGAGAAACGGCCTCGCGGCCGGCACCGCCTCCGCCGTCGCCGCGGCCACCCTGGTCGGCGTCACCCTGGGCCTGGCGCCCGCCGCCTCGGCCGGCGAGTTCCTGGTCAACGGCGGCTTCGAATCCGGCGCGCTCGGCCCGTGGAACTGCTCCGGCGGCTCCGGCGGCGTGGTCACCTCCCCGGTGCACAGCGGGAGCTACGCGCTCGCCGCCGCGGCCACCGCGGGCGACACCGCCCAGTGCGCCCAGACCGTCGCCGTCGCGCCCAACACCACCTACACGCTCAGCGCCTGGGTCAACGGCTCCTACGTCTACCTGGGCGTCGACGGCGGCGGCCCCAGCACCTGGACGCCCGGCACCGGCGGGGCGTACCAGAAGCTCAGCGTCGGCTTCACCACGGGCGCCGCCCAGACCACCGCCACCGTGTACACCCACGGGTGGTACGGGCAGGGCACCTACTACGCGGACGACATCTCGCTGGACGGCCCGGGCGCCCCCAGCCCGACGCCCACGCCCACCCCGACGTCGACCCCGACGCCGACCGGGACCCCGACGGGCACCCCCAGCGGAACGCCCACCGGAACGCCTACGGGAACGCCCACCGGCACCCCCGCCGGCAGCCACACCCTGGTCGGCTACCTGCACGCCAGCTTCGCCAACGGCGCCGGCTACACCCGGATGGCCGACGTCCCCAGCTCCTGGGACATCATCGACCTCTCCTTCGGCGAACCCACCTCCCCGACCTCCGGCGACATCCGCTTCAACCGCTGCTCGGCCACCGACTGCCCGACCGTCGAGTCCGACGCCGACTTCAAGGCCGCCATCGCCGCCAAGCGCGCCCAGGGCAAGAAGGTGCTGATCTCGATCGGCGGCCAGAACGGCCAGGTCCAGCTGACCACCACCGCCGCCCGGGACACCTTCGTCAGCTCGGTCTCGGCGATCATCGACAAGTGGGGCCTGGACGGCCTGGACATCGACTTCGAGGGCCACTCGCTCTCCCTCGACACCGGCGACACCGACTTCAAGAACCCGAAGAGCGCGGTCATCGTCAACCTGATCTCGGCGCTGAAGACCCTCAAGGCCAAGTACGGCCCGGGCTTCGTGCTGACCATGGCGCCGGAGACCTTCTTCGTCCAACTCGGCTACCAGTACTACGGATCCGGCCCCTGGGGCGGTCAGGACCCGCGGGCCGGGGCGTACCTGCCGGTGATCCACGCACTGCGCGACGACCTCACCCTGCTGCACGTCCAGGACTACAACTCCGGCTCGATCATGGGCCTGGACAACCAGTACCACTCGATGGGCGGCGCCGACTTCCACGTCGCGATGACCGACCTGCTGCTCAACGGCTTCCCGGTCGCGGGCAACGCGAACAACGTGTTCCCGCCGCTGCCCGCCTCGAAGGTCGCCATCGGCATGCCGGCCACCACCAATGCGGGCAACGGCTACGTCGCCCCGGCCGAGGTGGACAAGGCTCTGGACTGCCTCACCAAGCAGGCCAACTGCGGTGCGTACGTGCCGCGTTCGGGCGCCCAGCCGAACCTGGCCGGGCTGATGACCTGGTCGGTCAACTGGGACCGGTTCGGCGGCCAGGAGTTCTCCAAGAACTTCGACGCCTACTTCGGCCGCTGACCCGGCCGCCGACTGCGGGGACCGCGGCACGCGGACCCCGCAGCACGGCCCGGCCCGGTCAGGGCACCAGCAGCCGCTTCGCCCCCTCCACCACCGCGGGGGAGGCCTTCGCCAGGGCGCCCGCGGTGTACGGCGGCTGCGGGTCGTACTCGATGAGCAGCTGGATCGCCTGCGCGGTCTCGTCCCCGGCGATCAGGCCGGTCAGGGTGAGCGCGAGGTCGATCCCGGCCGAGACCCCGGCCGCGGTCGCGTACTTCCCGTCGACCACGGTCCGCTCGGTGCCGGTGGGCTCCGCCCCGAACCGGGTCAGCCGGTCCAGCACGCCCCAGTGGGTGGTGGCCCGGCGGCCGCGGAGCAGCCCGGCGGCGCCCAGGATCAGCGAGCCCGAGCAGACCGAGGTGGTCCAGGTGGTGGTCGCGTCCACCCGCCGCACCCAGTCGAGCACCGCCTCGTCCGTCAGTTGCGCCTCCGTCCCGGGCCCGCCGGGCACCAGCAGCAGATCGGCCGAGTCCACCTCGTCGAGGAGGGCGTCCGCGGTCAGCGCCAGGCCGGCCAGGTCGTTGCGGACCGGGCCGCGCTCCGCGGCGGTGAACACCACCTCGGCGCCGGGGATCCGGGACAGCACCTCGTACGGGCCGACCACGTCCAGGCTGGTGAACTCGGGGTAGAGCAGGATCGCGATGCGCATCAGTGACCTCCAACGGGCAGTGGACCGACGGACTGTGGACCGACGGACTGTGGAGCAGCGGACGGCGGAGCAACGGGCGGTGGACCGACGGGCGGTGGGTCGTCCGGTCGGGTGCGGAAGCGGCGGCGGTACTCGGCGGGCGGGACGGCCAGGGTCCGGACGAAGGCGCGCCGCATCGCCTCCGGGGTGCCGTAGCCGCAGGAGCGCGCGATCCCCTCGATGCCGTCGTCCGTGTCCTCCAGCCGCCGGCGGGCGGCCTCCAGCCGGACCCCGTCCACGTACCGGCCCGGGGGCACCCCCACCTCGGCGGCGAAGGCCCGGGCGAAGTGCCGCGGGGACAGCGCCGACCGGGCGGCCAGCGCCTCGACCGACAGGTCCGCCTCGGGGTGCTCGGCGATCCACCGCTGGACCTCGCGCAGCGGCTGCCGGGCCGCCACCTGGGCGGCCAGCTGGGTGCTGAACTGGGCCTGGTTGCCCGGCCGGCGAAGGAAGACCACCAGGTGACGGGCGATCAGCAGTGCGGCGTCCCGGCCGAGGTCCTCCTCGACCAGGGCCAGCGCCAGGTCGATCCCGGCGGTGACCCCGGCCGAGGTGGCGAGGCGCCCGTCCCGGACGTGGATCGGATCAGGGTCGACCGCCACGTCCGGGAATCGGCGGGCCAGCTCCGCGCAGTAGGCCCAGTGGGTGGTCGCCCGGCGCCCGGACAGCAGCCCGGCCTCGGCGAGCAGGAAGGCCCCGGTGCACACCGACACCACCCGCTCGGCCAGGCCGGCCAGCTCCCGGATCCGCGCCACCAGGGCGGCGTCCGGGTCCTCGAAGCCCTCCCCGCCAGGGACCAGCAGGGTGTGCGCCGGCCCGACGTCGGCCAGGTCGGCGTCCGGCAGCAGCCGCAACCCGCTGGCGCTGCGCACCGGCCGACCGCCGGGGGAGGCCGTGATCACCCGGTACGCGCCCGGCCGCCCGGCGGCCGCGCCTCCCGCGGCGAACACCTCCAGGGGGCCGGTGACGTCCAGGCTCTGCACGCCGTCGTAGAGGACGACGACCACGCTGCGCGCTCTCATGCGGCCAGCCTGTCACCGGCCCGTGATGGCAGCAATGACCTGTTTCCCACCTTTCCTGCCACCGGTGGACGCGGGCGCGGGCGGGCGGAAACGCCGAGAGGCCCCTTGCTCTCGCAAGGGGCCTCTCGGCTGTCTGTGCGCCGCCAGGGACTCGAACCCCGGACCCGCTGATTAAGAGTCAGCTGCTCTAACCAACTGAGCTAGCGGCGCCTGCTGACGTGGAGAACATTACCTGGTCAGCGGCCGAAACACACAATCGGCCCGGAGGCGCCCAGGCGCTCAGACGGTCAGGTGCCCAGACGGTCAGGCGGTCAGCACCACCTTGCCGCGGACGTGCCCGGTCCCGACCAGCCGGTGCGCCTCGGCGGCCTTCTCCAGCGGCAGCGTCTCGGCGATCTCCATCCGCAGCCCGCCGGCCTCCCACAGCCGGACCAGCTCGGCCAGCCGCCCGGCGGTGCGCGGCGCCCGCAGCCCCCGGACGCCCAGCCGCTCGGCCTCCGGGTAGTCGACCACGGTGCCGATCCGGCCCCGGTCGGCGACCAGTTCGACGGAGGCCGCCAGCGCGCCCCGCCCGGCCGCGTCGAAGGCCGCGTCCACCCCCTGCGGCGCGACCGCGCGGACCCGCTCGACCAGCCCCTCCCCGTACGCGACCGGGACCGCGCCGAGCTCGCGCAGGTAGTCGTGGTTGCGCTCGCTCGCGGTGCCGATCACGGTGGCGCCCAGGGACTGGGCGAGCTGGACGGCGACGGTGCCGACCCCGCCGCTGGCGCCGTGCACCAGCACGGTGTCGCCGGGGCCGACCCCGAGCAGGTCGAGCGCCACGTGCGCGGTCTGGCCGGAGGCGGAGAGCGCGCCGGCCTGCTCCCAGGGCATCCCGGCGGGCTTGGCCACCAGCTGGTCGGCCTCCACCGCGACCAGCTCGGCCTGGCAGCCCAGCATCCGGAAGCCCAGCACCTCGTCACCGGCCCGCCAGCGGTCGACGCCCGGCCCGATCCGGTCCACCACCCCGGCGAACTCGTTGCCGAGGACGAACGGCTCCTCGGCCACCAGTCCCGGCGGGCGGAAGCCCTCCCGGATCGCGAGGTCCACCGGCTGGACCGCGGCGGCGTACACCCGCACCCGGACCTCGCCCGCCGCGGGCTCGGGGTCCGCCACCTCGGTGACCCGCAGGACCTCCGGACCGCCGGACCTCGGTACGGTGACCGCCTTCATGGGGGCTCCTCTCGCCGATTCGCTGCTCGAACTCCCCGATCATCGAACGTGAAGTGCGCTTGAGGTCAAGCGTTCGTCCGGCGTGTCCCCACCGATGGGCGCATTGTCAGATTTATCCTGGGCGGCGCTCAGCCGTCCGCCGCGGCCCCGGCATCCGTCGTGGCCCGTCCGGCCGCCGGTAGCCCGGCGATCCGCCGCGGCTCCGCCGCCCGTCGTTGCCCAGCCGTCGAGAGGAACCTCCCCGTGGGCCAGCTGCCCCTGTTCTTCCTGGTGCTGCTCGCCTCCGTGGTGACCATGCCACTCGCCCGAAAGACGGGCGTGCCGCAACCGGTCCTGATGACCCTGCTCGGCATCGTCATGGCGATCGTCCCGCAGATCCCGGACGTCAAGATCGAGCCCGAGCTGATCCTCCCGCTGGTCCTGCCGCCACTGATCTTCGCCGTCGCCCGGCGCTCCACCGTCCGCTACTTCAAGGCCAACGTCCGCTCGATCCTGCTGCTGGCCGTCGCCCTGGTGGTGGTCACCACGATCGCGGTGGCCGGCGCCGTGCACTGGCTGCTGCCCGCGCTGCCGCTGGCTGCCGCGATCGCGGTCGGCGCGCTGGTCTCCCCGCCCGACCCGGTGGCCGCCGTGGCGGTGGCCGGCAGCGTCGGCCTGCCCCGCCGGCTGGTGGCGATCCTGGAGAGCGAGGGCCTGTTCAACGACGTCACCGCGATCGTCATCTACTCGCTCGCCATCGAGGCCGTGGTCAGCGGCGACTTCTCGGTCGGCCACGCCGTGCTGCGCTTCGTGCTCTCCGCGGTGCTCGCGGTGGTCGTCGGCGTGGTGCTCGGCTGGGTGAACGCCAAACTCGCCGAGCGCCTGGACGACCCGACCCAGCAGGTCGCGCTCAACCTGCTGGTGCCCTTCGCCGCCTACACCGTCGCCGAGGAGATCCACGGCTCCGGCGTGCTCGCCGTGGTGGTCTGCGCGCTCTACCTCGCCGAGCGGGCCTCCGACGCCGACGCCGTCTCCTACCGGCTGGTCGGCAACGCCTTCTGGGAGGTGGTCGAGATCCTGATCACCGGTGTCGCCTTCGGCCTGATCGGCCTGGAGCTGGCCACCGTGCTCAAGGAGGCCGGCCGCGGCTGGACCGGCTTCCTGGGCGACGCCGTCGTGGTCATCGCGGTCGTGGTGGCGGTCCGGCTGCTCTGGCTGCTGCCGGCCGGCTGGCTGTCGAAGCGGCTGCGCAAGGGCGACGAGGAGGACACCCCGTTCAGCTGGAAGGAGAGCGTGGTCCTCTGGTGGTCCGGCATGCGCGGGGTGGCCACCGTCGCCCTGGCCCTGGCCATCCCGCTCACCCTGCACTCCGGCGCCGACTTCCCGGAGCGCGGACGACTGGTGTTCATCGCGTTCAGCGTGGTGCTGTTCACCCTGCTGGTCCAGGGCCTGACCCTGCCCTGGCTGGCCAAGCGGCTCCAACTGGACATCGACCAGGACGCGCACGAGCAGGCCGTGCGTCAGCTGTGGTGGCGCGCGGCCAAGGCCGGGCTCAAGCGGCTCGGCGAACTGGAGGAACAGGACAAGCTGCCCGCGGAGGTCGCCGACCGGCTGCGGGACCGTCAGCACGACCGGCTGGCCCGGCTCTGCCCGGAGAACTACGCCGAGGAGGAGGCCGCCGAGGCGAAGCTGCGGATCGACCAGTGGCGGGCCGCCCGGGACGTCGAGCAGGAGATGATCGCCGCCTCCCGGCGCGAGATGCTCGCCGCCCGCAGCGAGCTCGGCGCCGACCCGGAGCTGGTCGACCAGGTGCTCCGCGGGCTGGACCTGCGCACGGAACGGAAGTGACGAGGGGTCCGTTCGCCGGGGTCGGAATGTGCGCCACCCCCTCCCGGGTTGCATAGGCTGAACCCGGGCAGGCCGTCAACGGAGTCGGCGCACCACCAGTACCGCCACGACCTCGCGGAAGACCCTCATGGCCTGGCCCTCACGCACGGCCCTGCCGGTTTCTGCACCCAGATGAATCGAGGACCCACCGATGTCGGAGACCCGCGCCGACGCCCGCACCCCGCTCGACCGCACCCCGCAGTGGGCCGCCCTGGCCAAGCACCGGGCGGAGCTGGGCGAGACCCACCTGCGCGAGCTGTTCGCCGCCGACCCCGAGCGCGGCCGCACCCACACCTTGCAGGTCGGCGACCTGCACGTGGACTACGCCAAGCACCTGGTCACCGACGAGACGCTGGAGCTGCTGCGCGAGCTCGCCGCCGCCACCGGCGTCGCCGAGCTGCGGGACGCCATGTTCCGCGGCGAGAAGATCAACATCACCGAGCAGCGCGCCGTCCTGCACACCGCGCTGCGCGCCCCGCGCGACGCCGTCGTCAAGGTCGACGGCGTGAACGTCGTCCCCGGCGTGCACGCCGTTCTGGACAAGATGGCCGCCTTCGCCGACCGGGTCCGCAGCGGCGAGTGGAAGGGCCACACCGGCAAGCCGATCCGCACCGTGGTCAACATCGGCATCGGCGGCTCCGACCTCGGCCCGGCGATGGCCTACGAGGTGCTCCGCTCCTTCGGCCGGCGCGACCTCGCGGTCCGCTTCGTCTCCAACGTGGACGGCGCCGACCTGCACGAGGCGGTCCGGGACCTCGACCCGGCCGAGACGCTGTTCATCGTGGCCTCGAAGACCTTCACCACCATCGAGACCATCACCAACGCGATCTCCGCCCGCGGCTGGCTGCTCGACGGCCTGGACGCCGGCACCGAGGCGGTGGCCAAGCACTTCGTCGCGCTGTCCACCAACGCCCAGGGCGTGCAGGACTTCGGCATCGACACCGCCAACATGTTCGAGTTCTGGGACTGGGTCGGCGGCCGCTACTCCTACGACTCGGCGATCGGCCTCTCGCTGATGATCGCCATCGGCCCGGACGCCTTCCGCGAGATGCTGGACGGCTTCCACCTGGTCGACGAGCACTTCCGCACCGCCCCGCCGGAGCAGAACGTCCCGCTGCTGCTCGGTCTGCTGGGCGTCTGGTACGGCGCGTTCTTCGACGCCCAGGCGCACGCGGTGCTGCCGTACTCGCACTACCTGTCCAAGTTCACCGCCTACCTCCAGCAGCTGGACATGGAGTCCAACGGCAAGTCGGTGACCCGCGACGGCACCCCGGTCGGCTGGCAGACCGGCCCGGTGGTCTGGGGCACCCCCGGCACCAACGGCCAGCACGCCTACTACCAGCTGCTGCACCAGGGCACCAAGGTGATCCCGGCCGACTTCATCGGCTTCGCCCGCCCGGTCGCCGACCTGCCCGCCCGTCTGGTCGCCCAGCACGACCTGCTGCTGGCCAACTTCTTCGCCCAGACCCAGGCGCTGGCCTTCGGCAAGACCCCGGAGGAGGTCGCGGCCGAGGGCGTGCCGGCCGAACTCGTCCCGCACAAGACCTTCAAGGGCAACCACCCGACCACCACCATCCTGGCCGCCGAGCTGACCCCGTCGGTGCTCGGCCAGCTGGTCGCGCTGTACGAGCACAAGGTGTTCGTCCAGGGCGCGATCTGGAACATCGACTCCTTCGACCAGTGGGGCGTGGAGCTGGGCAAGGTGCTCGCCAAGCGGATCGAGCCGGTGCTGCTCACCGGTGAGGGCGGCGAGCAGCTGGACAGCTCCACCGCCGAGCTGGTCGCCCGCTACCGCGCGCTGCGCGGCCGCTGAGCCCCGGGTCGGGCCGTCCGCTCCGGCGGGCGGCCCGGCTGCTCCTGGTCGGCGGTCGGCCGTCGGCAGCTCGCGGCCGGCGGTGCGGAAACGCCGGAAGGCCCCCTGCTTTCGCAAGGGGCCTTCCGGCTGTCTGTGCGCCGCCAGGGACTCGAACCCCGGACCCGCTGATTAAGAGTCAGCTGCTCTAACCAACTGAGCTAGCGGCGCCTGCTGACAGAGAAGACTTTAGCAGCGGCCGGCGGTCGAGCCAAAATCGAATACCGGCCGCCCCCCGTTCACCCGCCGGTCACGAGGACCGGCTCGGCCGGCACGCCCTGGCCGGGCTCGCGAGCCGCCCGGACGCAGGCCCACAGCACCACCGAGGCCCCGGGCAGCCTGGGCTCCCGCTCCTCGGGGGCGATGATCCAGCGGCCGGTGCCCCGGCCGGAGGAGTCCGGGCCGTGCACCATCCGCTGCAGCGGCGGCACGGTCACCGCGTCGCCCTTGCCGTGGCACAGCAGCGGCGGCACGTCCCGGGCCCACTCCTCCCAGGCCAGCAGCCGGCGCAGCCGGGGCGCCGAGCCGGGCTGGACGAACAGCAGGGTGCGCCCCCGGTAGGCCGCGACCGGGCCGCAACCGGGGCCGGAGGCCCACAGCTCGTCCAGCACCCGGCGCCCGAACAGCGACGGCATGCTGATCACGTCGAAGGCCCGCCCGCAGGGCAGCACGGAGGGCGCCCACGGGCGGGCCTCCCAGAGGGCGCGCATGCTGCGCGGGTACTCGCTGGCGGAGGCCAGCCAGGCCTCCCCGGCCACGGTGATGTACTCCACCGATTGGTGCGTCCAGATGTCCACGCCCAGCAGCCTGCGCCGTGCGCGCCCCCGCCGTGGTGGAAAGCGCCGTTCGCCGGACAGGGCGGCGGGACGTCGCGTACCCTCCGCCGCTGGCATATGCCAGGGGGTCGGCGATCAGTCCTCGTGGCGGCGCGGCTGGAGCAGGCCGCGGCCGTACTCGATCATCTTGGCGGCGTAGTCCGGCGTCCAGTCCGCCCGCTCGGCGACCTGGGTGTTCGACAGCGCGTCGAACCGGCGCGGGTCGGCGAGCTGCGCGGCGGCGACGGCCTGGAAGTCGGTGGCCCGCTCGGCGGCGGCCCGGAAGGCCAGGGCGAGCTCGGTGGAGCGGCGCAGCAGCTCGGCGGGGTCGTCGATCGACTCCAGGTCGAAGAATCGTTCCGGCTCCGGTTCGGCGGACTGCGGCTCGAACAGGAGCTGCGCGGGGCGCAGACGCCTGGTGGGCTCGGGCGCCTCGGCGGGGGAGTCGGGCATGGACGGACACCTCCGGGGTCTCGGGTGGGGGAGGGCGGTGGGCTGCTCCGGGCCGCACCGCCCGCCTGTGGCCGTCGTCCATTGTCTCGCGGCGGCGGCCGGTAGCGGAACGGTGCGCGTGCAGGCGCTATTCCCCCGGCGTGCGCCGGGGCGGTGCCCCGGGCGCCGCGCTTCCTGATCGCATGCGAACCGGTTGAGTCGGGCGACAGCATCCGCACCGCCGGAGTCCGCACCGCCGGAGTCCGCACCACCGAATCGGGAGCACCCCATGCGCGCACTGTCCACCGGCCTCCTACTGGCCGCCGCCGTCCTGGCCCCGGCCGCACCCGCCGCCGCCGCGGAGACGGCGCACGTCGTCACCGGGCCGCCCAGCAGCCCGGGCGGCGTCTCGACGGCCACCTGCCCGAGCGGCACCCACCTGACCGGCGGCGGCTACCGGCTCCAGCCCGACGCCGACGGGCCGGTGCGCGCCAGCGGGCCGACCGCCGACGCCACCGGTTGGAGCGCCCAGGCCGCCCACGGGTCCGTGGTGGCCTTCGCGGTCTGCGAGACCGAGGACTGACCGGCCCCGAGGGCCGGCCGGTTCGAGGCCGGCCGGTCCGCGAGCGGCTACCGCAGATGGACCCGGTGGCCGCCGAGGTGCTGGAGGACCTGGTGGTTGGCCTCCCAGCCGTCCGGGAAGGCCACCGGGACGCCCAACTGGACCGGCTCGGTCGAGGGGTGCTCGTCCAGCAGCTCGGCGATGCCGGCCCGGGCGACCACGATGCAGGCGTGCCGGTGCCGGGAGGCGAGCACGCAGAGCCGGCCGGTCTCCAGGTGGAAGGCGGTCGCGTCCGGGCGCCCGGAGAGCGGGTGCAGCACCACCGTGACGTCGTACTCCCGGCCCTGCAGCCGGTTCGCGGTGTCCACCGTGACGGCCGGCCCGACCGTGCCGTCCACCGGGACGCCCGCCTTGAGCAGGGCGGCCCGCACCGCCGCCGCCTGGTCCCGGTGCGCCGTGCCGACGGCGATCCGGTCCGCTCCGAGCGGGGCCTCGCCCTGCTCGGAGCGGGCGGTCAGCCCGCGCTCCAGCAGCCGCCGGACGGTCGCCGCGACGGCCGCCACCGCCTGCGGGTCGGTCCGTACGGTGTGCCGGGCGGGCAGTTCCAGCAGCGCCCAGCCGTGTTCGGCGGCCCGGTCGATCACCGCGTCCAGCGCCGAGCCGTCCGGGCGGACGGCCGGGGTCAGCCCGCGGTCGTCCGGGCCGGTGCCGGAGCGGAACGGCGTGTACGGGTAGAACGCCCGGGAGATCAGCGGTGCCGCGCTGGCCGGCAGCCGCCAGGAGACCGGCAGCCGGTGCGGCTCGATCTGCGGGTTGTGCGCCAGCATCGTCACCACCGCGCTGCTGGACGGGTCGTAGGACAGGCCCGCCCACTGCTCGGTGCCGACCACGGTGAACGGGTCCAGCTGGCCCGGGTCGCCGACGAACAGCGCCCGCTCGAACAGCCGGGCCACCGCGAGCAGGGCGTCCGAGCGCATCTGGTACGCCTCGTCGACGATCGCGTGCCGCCACGGCGCCTCGGCCCGCACCCACTGCCACTTGGCGGCGGTGGAGACCACCACATCGTGCTCGACCAGGTCGGCGACCTTGTCGGAGGGCGTGACGTTGGCGTGCCGGAGCACCTCCGGGCCGGGGCGGGAGTCCGCCGCGTGCAGTCGGCCGATCGTCAACTCCGGCGCCTTCTCGGCCAGTCGGCCGACCAGGTCGTCCACCTGCCCGTTCGTCTGGGCGACGACCATCAGCCGCTCGCCGGCCGCCACCAGCTCGCGGGCGGCCCGCACCACCAGGGTCGACTTCCCGGCGCCGGGCGGGGAGTCCACCACCACCCCGCGCGGCGCGCCGGGCGCCGGGTGGACGGTGGCCGCCAGGATCCGGGCCACGGCGGCGTCGGCGGCCGCCCCCGGGGGTTGCGTGCTGATCGGTTCGCTCATCACTCCCACTCCTCGACGACGGCAGCGGCGGCGGACGGGGCCGCGGACGGGCCGGGCGCGGCGGCGCCGGGCGGGCCGCCGTGGGTCCACGGGGTGTCGTCCGGCTCGGGCAGCGGTGCGGACTGGCGGACCGTCAACTCGAACAGGGTGAAGGTGACCGGCTCGCCGGGCTCCGGCAGGCTGCCCGGTTCGGGCTCCTTCTTGCGGCCCATGCCGGACAGCACCCGCAGCGTGATGGTGCCCTCGGCCGGGTCCACCGCCACGATCCGGGCCTTCTGCGCCGTCGGACCGTGCACCCGGTGCGCCTCCCGGCCGAGGTCGGCGTGCGGACGGTCGGCGGTGCGCAGGGTGACGAGCGGGCGCGGCTTGGGGGAGCGGCCGGTGGTGTCGTAGTCCGGCACCACCTCCGTCACCACCCCGCTGAACGCCTCGCCGGACAGCCGGTGTTCGGCCATCGCCAGCGGGTCGTCCAGCGCCTCCTGGACGTCCAGCCGGGCCTGCTCGCGCTCGCGCTGGGCGAGCTTGCGGGCCGCCGTGACGGCGTCGTCCTGCCGGGGCTGCGGCGGTTCGCCGGCCGCCAGGCGGTCCCGGTGGCCGGTGTAGGACCAGCGGTCGCCCGTCCAGCGCTCCTCCAGGTGGCCGGCCGGCGGCAGGGCGCGCAGCAGGTCCAGGCCCTTCCAGACGTCCCGCCAGGTCGGCAGCAGGACGGCGGACAGCACCCGCTCCAGGTGGTCGAGCGCCGCGCGGACGGCTGCCCGGGCGCGCTCTGCGGCGGCCTCGTCGCGCTGTTCGGTGCTGGGCCGCAGGGCGCTGACGGCCGCGTCGTAGCGGGCGATCGCGGGGGCGAGCACGCCCTCGTCGAAGCCCGGGTCGGTGGCCGGACCGGCCGGCGGGTGCAGCAGTTGCCCCTGCTCGTCGCGGGCGGACTCGGCCAGCTCGGCCGCGGCGGCGCCGGTCAGCCCCGGCGGCGGGTCATGCCAGGCCAGCCGGGCGGCCAGGTGCTGGTCCTCCAGGTGGCTCTGGCCGGTGGCCCAGTGCCGGGCGAGCAGGCCGGTCATCGGCAGCAGCAGGCTGGAACCGGGCACCTGGGCGCGGTCGGTGAGGTGGGTCAGCCAGCGGCCGAGCAGCGGCACCCGCAGCGGCGCCGGGTAGGGGCCCGGATCCGCGTCCTCGGCGGTGCGGCGGAACCGGGTCGAGCGGCCGATCAGGGCGAGGTGCTGCACGCCCGCGCCGTTGGGCACGATCAGCTGCGGGGCGTCCGCGCACAGCTCGCGGAATACCTGGGTCTTCTCGCCGGTCTCCGGGTCCTTCTCGGAGCCCTCGATCTGCTCGACGTCCGTGCCGAAGGACTCCAGGTAGGGCAGCAGCTCGGCGGCCAGCGCGGCCAGGTAGTCGAACCGGAGGGTGCGGTTGAGCGGCTGCGGTACCAGGTGCAGGCGGGGCGCGTCCCGGTCGGTGCCGAGCATGACGGCCAGCGGGGCCCCGGCCTCACCGGCGGCGGTCAGCGGCACGAGCACCATCGGGCGCTCCGACAGGTGCCGGTGCCGGACGGTGGCCAGCGGCTCGGCCCGCCCGCTGCGGACGGCCTCCAGCCGGGCGAGGGTGGTCAGCAGGCTCATGCCGTCCCGCCCAGGGCTTCGGCGCGCAGGGCGGCGGCGTAGGCCAGGCGCGCGGCCGCCTCGTGCGCGCCGTCGCCGTCCTCTTCGTGGCTGCCGCCGTTGACGGCGGCGGCCAGGGCCTCCGCGACCGTGCGGATGCTGCCCAGCTCGCCGCGCACGCCCCGGCCGAGCTGCTCGACCCGGTCGTCGCAGCGGGCCCGGGCCCGGCAGTGGAAGCCGAGTTCGCAGGTGGAGAGGCAGTCCGGGCTGTAGGCGGCGGGGACCGCCTCGACCGCGGCGGTCAGCTGTTCGGAGCTGCGGGCCGGGGCACCGTCCTCGTCGGTGGCCAGGTCGAAGTCGGTGCCGGGCGGCAGCTCCTCCAGCAGCCGGCCGATTCCGGTCATCCGGCTCAGCTGGCGGCGGGTGGTGGCCAGTTCGCGGCGGACGTCGACGGCGACCGCGGTCGGCCGGTTGCCGAAGTCCTTCGGGCAGACCAGCAGGACGCTGGTGCGCGGGCTGCCCGGCAGCAGTTGCTCGGTGTACGGGTCGTCGGCGAGCGGCAGACCGGCGGCCGCGGCGGCGGCGTGCTGGAGCGCCAGCACGTACACCGCGGCCTGGCGGGCGGCGGCGCCGACCTTGGCCGGGTCGGCGCTGCCGTCCAGCACCGGGAAGGACTTGATCTCGACCACCGTGCACCGCCCGCCGTGCACCACCAGGGCGTCCGGTTCCAGGTAGGCGGTGCTGCCGGCCACGGCGAGCCGCAGCATCGGATGGTCCAGCAGCGTCCAGGCCTCCGGGTCGGCGGCGGCCCGGGCGAGCACCTCGGCCGTCCGGTCGGCGCGGACGGCCGGGCCGGAGCGGTGCATGAGGTCCGGGACCAGCAGCGGGGCGCGGTCGTCCGCGGGGACGCCGAGGTGGGCGCGGAGCGGTTCCAGCAGGGCGGCGTAGTCGTCCGCCTTCAGCCGGGACTCGAAGACCAGGCCGCGGGCGATCGCGAACGGGGACTGCCCGAAGGGGGCGGGGCGGCCGAGCCGGGCGGCCAGCGCCGACTTGTCCACTCCCGCCGCGTCCAGGACGGCGCGGCGCCGGCAGCCCGGATTGGCGGCCAGCGCGGCGAGGGAGCGGGCGTTCAGACTGCGCTGCGGGGCCGGTCCGCGCAGCTCGGCGAGCCGCAGGGCGAGCGGCTCAGCGGGCCCGCCGAGCGGGGCGTTCGTCGAGACGTTCATGGTGCGGCTTAGTGTCGCATCCGGGTCCGACAACGCGGTGCGGACCGGGCGGTTCCAGCCCGTTCCGGCCGTAACCGGCCCATCGGGCCCAGGCCCGGGATCGTGGCCGCTGTGCCGGTGGGGGATCATGGAGCCCGGTGCTCAAGGGTGAGACCGACCGTTGACCGCCCCGTTGCGAGGAGCCTCCCATGCCCGCCCGAATCGTGCTGGTCCGCCACGGTGAGACCGAGTGGTCGGCCACCGGCCGCCACACCGGCCGCACCGACATCCCGCTGACCGAGGAGGGCCGGGCGATGGCCCGGGCGCTCGGCGCCCGGCTCGCCGAGGCCCCCTGGAACGGGATGCCGGACGCGCTCGTCTACACCAGCCCGCTCGGCCGCGCCAAGGAGACCTGCGCGCTGGCCGGCTTCGGCGACCGCGCGGTGGACCGCCCCGAGCTGCTGGAGTGGGACTACGGCCAGTACGAGGGCCGCACCGGCGCCGACATCCGGGCCACCGACCACCCCGGCTGGCTGATCTGGCGCGACGGGGTCCCCGGCGGCGAGAAGCTCTCCGACGTGGCCGCCCGGGTGGACGCCTTCCTCGCCGGACTCAACGAGGAGCACGGCGTCCCGGAGCCGGACACCACCGAGATGCACTGCGCCGACCGGGACGTCGTTCTCTTCGCGCACGGCCACCTGCTGCGCATCCTGGCCGCCCGCTGGCTGGGCCTGCCGCCCGAGTACGCCCAGCGGTTCAAGCTCGGCACGGCGGCGCTGTGCGTGCTGTCCTGGGAGTACGGCGCCCCGGCGGTGGAGGTCTGGAACGACCTGTCCCACCTGGAGGGGCTGAACACCGGCCACTGAGGCCGCCGTTGACGGCCGGTCGGAATCGTCAGGACGGTCGTCGAGCCGCTCAGGCCGCCGCAGCCCGGTCGTAGCCGACCAGGAAGCGGCGGACCTCGGCGACCGAGGCGTGCGGGCGCAGCCGTCCCGCGGTGTCCGCCAGCATGCTGCGGATCCGGGCCGAGCGGACCTCGCCGAACAGGGCGACGGCGGCCGAGCCGTGGTGTGCCGCCCCCGCCAAGTCCCCCCGGCCGAGCCGGTCGTGGGCGAGTTCGGCGGTGTACAGCACCCGGTTGCGGACGAAGTGCGGCTCCTGTAGCGCTATGGCCAGTGCGGCCTGCTCGCTGGCGCGCTCCCAGTCCTCCAGCGCGGACCAGCACTGCGACTGCAGCCCGGCGATCTCCGCCTCGCCGAAGAAGGACATCCATTCCGGGTCGGTCTCCGACGGCCCCCGGTCGAACAGTGCGTAGGCCCGGCCGATCGCGCGTTCGCAGGCGGAACGGTCCCGCAGTACGGCCCAGGCGCCGGCCTCGCGCATGGCGAGCAGGGCGAGCAGCCGGGCGGAGTCCAGCTCCCGGGCGGCCGACTGTCCGGCCTGTGCGGCGCGCAGCGCCTCGCGCGGACGCCCGGCGTCCCGGGCGAGGAAGGCGCTGTTGCAGAAGACGTGCGCCTCCAGTGCGGAGTCCCCGGCCATCCGGGCGGTGGCGAGCGCCTCGGCGTAGAACGAGCGGGCGTCCGCGAGCCGGTTCGAGTCGTGCGCCAACCACCCCACCGAGATGGCCAGTTCGCCGGCGCCGGCCTGCAGCCTGCGCTCGGTCTCCTCGCTGTACTCGCCCTCGTTGAGCAGCAGGTAGGCGGTGCGCAGCGACTGCCCGGCGAGTTCGTACAGGGCGTCCGCGCCGTGCGCGTCGTCGGCCAGTCTGATGTCCCGGACGGCCTGTTCGACGCCGAGCACCTCGGCGGCGCCGACCTTGCGCGGCGGCGGTACCGGCCCCGGCCGCCCGGGTACCGCGGGGTCGGCGCCGTGCAGTACGGGCGCGGTGAACTCCATGCCGGGGAAGGCGCCTTGGGCGGGGACCGGGCCGATGCCGGGGCCGGTGGCGGGGAAAGCAGGGGTGACGGCAGGGCTGACCGGGCCGGCGGCGGCCGGGCGGTCGATGCCGATCACGGTGGCCAGCGCGGTCGAGCCGCCGGCCAGGAACGTACGGCGACGCACGTCGTCGTTCTCCTCGTCGGGATAGGGCGATCCATCGGGCCCCCGGGGCACCGCGCCGGCCCTCGGCCACCGGGGCCCGTCCGGAGCGGTTGGACCCGCGTACGGCGAGGCAGCGTACGGGAGTTGGGTGGAGAGTGGTGAGCGCGGGGCTGGCAGGGGCGGGAACGGCGGATGGATCGGTAGGTGGAGCGCAGCCGACTCGGCGGCCGCCCGCGCGCCGTCCGCCGAGCGGCGGCGGACGGCGGTGCGGGGGGAGAAACCGAGGTCGGTGAGCGTGCGTTCCGGCCACATGTGCCGGAAGACCCGCTCGTAGGCGTAGTTGGGGCAGCGGATCTCACCGGACTCGACCCGGCCGACGTAGCGGGCGTCGCAGGACACGTGCTCGCCGATCTCGCGGGCGGCCCGGCGGACGGCCGCGGCGAACTCGCCGGGTGAGCGGTCGCCGCGCAGCTCGCGCATCACGGTGTTGGGGGACGGTCGGTTCGGCTCGGCCGGTGGGGTGGCTGCCATGGCGCCGAGAGTACTCGGAGTCACCGAGCGGCCACATTGGGTTTGCGGGACGTCTGCTGTCAATACGGGGCAAAACGGGCTTTGTTGCCGGATATCCGCCATGAAATGCCATGCCTTGCTGTAAGGCGCCCCGTGGCCTCCGGCGACCCCGCGGCGTTGTCCTGATACGTGGAAGCCCAGGCCGTCCCCCCGGCCCGTCCCCGCCCCGCGGCCCCACCCCCGGCGGCAGCGCTTCCGAACCGACGAGGTAACAGGAGGGCCCATGATGGCCGCCGGACTGCCGCAGTACCGACCCCTCGCCGGGGGCGTGCTCGCCGCCGCCGCCCCCGCCCTGCTCCCGGACCCGGCCGACGACCGGTTCCCCGGCCGCGGCCCGGTCGAGGGCGGCCGGGGCTCCTGCGGCGGGCTGCGCCGGGACGCCGTCGTCCCGGCCGAGGACACCCTCCTCACCGGCTGCGACACCGTGACCGTCGCCCTGCGGCACGGCCTGGAGGCAGTCGACATCCTGCGGCTGCGCCGCGCCTGCGGGGCCGTCCTGCAGAGCCGCAACGGCAGCACCGTCTCCTTCCTCGTCCCGGCCGGCACCTGGGAGACCTGGCACCTGCCCGGCAGCTCCTGTACGGCCGGCGCCCTGGTGCCCGGCGCCACCGACCCGCGCTGGGTGATCCCGCCCGCCGGAACCGGCCGCGCCACCCGCCCCACCGACGCCTGGGTGCTCCGCTCCGCCCTCTGCGAGGCCGCCTGCACGCTCACCGCGGGCGGCCTCGGGCCGTTCTAGCGGGCGTGCCGCGCGGATCCGGCCGGGCCCCGTACGCCTCTCCGGCCGGATCCCCGCGGCACGCCCCTGGCCAGGGGGTGTGCCCCGCCTGCCCACGTCGCCTCCGGCGACAGCACCCACGTCGCCTCCGGCGACACCGGCCCACGTCGCCTCCGGCGGCACCGGCCCACGTCGCCTCC
This sequence comes from Kitasatospora sp. NPDC096128, assembly GCF_040303105.1. Classification (NCBI taxonomy): domain Bacteria; kingdom Bacillati; phylum Actinomycetota; class Actinomycetes; order Kitasatosporales; family Streptomycetaceae; genus Kitasatospora; species Kitasatospora sp. NPDC096128. The sequence continues at coordinate 220,856 of NZ_JBEOSP010000008.1, forward strand.
GGCGACACCGGCCCACGTCGCCTCCGGCGACACCGGCCCACGTCGCCTCCGGCGATAATGGCCCCCATGGGACGAAGCAACAGGGCCGCGCGCAGCCCCGAACCGGTGCTCACCACCGGGGCGGACGGCCGTACCCACGCCCAGGGGCCGCTGACCCGCCCGGTCGGGTCCGGCCTGGCCGAGCTGCGGCCCGACCGCGACCGCCCGCACGCGTGGTCGCTGCTGATCGACGGCGCCCCGCAGTCCCTGGTGGACCTCGCCGACCCCACCCACCTGGGCTTCGAGTACCAGCGCCGGCTCGGCCACCTGATCGACCTGGTCGCGCCGGCCGGTCGGCCGCTGACCGTCCTGCACCTGGGCGGCGGCGCGCTCACCCTGGCCCGCTACGTGGCCGCCACCCGGCCCCGCTCCCGCCAGCAGGTCGCCGAGATCGACACCGCGCTCACCGAACTCGTCCGCGCCGAACTGCCCCTGGAGCGCGGCTGGCAGATCAAGGTGCGCGGAGGGGACGCCCGCAGCGTGCTGGAACGCACCCCCGAGGGCACCGTCGACCTGGTCATCACCGACGTCTTCTCCGGCGCCCGCACCCCGGCCCACTGCACCACGGTCGAGTTCACCACCCTCGCGGCCCGCGCCCTCGCCCCCGGCGGCTGGTACGCCGCCAACATCGCCGACGGCGGCGCGCTGCCCTTCGCCCGCTCCCAGGTCGCCACCCTCGGTGCGGTCTTCCCCGAGCTGTGCCTGACCGCCGACCCGGCCGTGCTGCGCGGCAAGCGCTTCGGCAACCTCGTCCTGGCGGCCGCCCACACCCCGCTGCCGATCGCCGACCTGACCCGCCGGGTCGCCTCCGACTCCGCCCTCGGCCGGGTCGAACACGGCCGCGCCCTCGCCGACTTCACGGCCGGCGCCGCCCCGGCCACCGACGCCACCGCGGCACCCTCCCCGGAGCCTCCGCCGGGCGTCTTCCGCTGACGCGGCGCCTGCCGTCCCGGGGTCGTAAAAACGGTTGGCAGGCGACCGAGCCTCGGCGCACAGTGGCCACGGGTGTCCGGCTGTCGACGCGAGGGGGCCGCATGCGCATCCGATCCGCCCGGACGAGGCCGGGCCGCTCACCGGCATCGCCCTTCGGGCCAAGGCGTAAGGGCGTACTGGGGCTACGACGAGGCGTTCATGGCCGCCTGCCGGGAGGAGCTGACCCTGGACGCCGCCGCCGTCGAGCGGGCCTCGGTGGCCGAGGACGGCACCCGGGTGCTCGGGTTCGCCGTTCCGGCTCCCTACCGGGGCGTGAACTCCCGCTGCTGGAAGTGGAACTGGCGCCCTGAGGCCAGGCCGACTGTCCAGCCCCTTGCCGTCGGACGGACCCAGGGCGGGCTCAGTGCCCGCGCGGCAGCCCGCGGTGCTTGAACATCGCCGCGCCGGTGAGCAGCAGCCCGGCGGCGATCGGGGCGAGCACCGCGGTCGCGGTGGCGGTGCCGTCCTCCGCGGCGGTGACGGACGCGGTGTCGGCGAGGGCGAGCGCCTCGGGCGTGCCCGCGTCCGCCGGTGCGACGGGGGTCGCGGACGGGCTCGCCGCCCCTGCCGCACCGGCGGGTTGCGCGGTGCCCGGCTCCTCGTGCGCCGCGGCCTCCCGGACGGGGGGTGTCCCGGCCGTCTCCGGCGGGGGCGGGGCGCCCTGGTCGCCGGTGCCCGTGCCGGAGCGGCGCCGGGGGACGGCGGGCAGGGCGGCGGGTTCGCCCTCGCGGGAGGCGCGGGTCCCGCTGGAGCGGCCCTGGGCGGGGACGCCGCCGAGCAGGCCGGAGGCGAGGGCGAACGCGTCGGGGACGGCGGTGCCCTGACCGGGCAGGGGGAGCCCGCCGGCCCGGATGCGCTCCTGGAGGACGCCGCCGACCGCGCCGGTGGCTCCGCCGGCCGGGCTGTCGACCGGTCCGCCGTCGGTCGACTCCCCGAGGAGTCCGGGGGAGCGGCCGGGGTCCGCGGCGCCCGGCTGCCCCGGTGCGACCGGGCGGGCGGCTGACGGCCCGTCGAGCGCCGTCCCGCCGTGCACGGCCCGGCGGACGGCCGGTCGGAGCTGGCCCGGCGACGGTTCGGCGTCGGCCGCGTACGCGCCGGGGGCGCCGACGCCCCAGAGCTGGGCGAGCAGGGCCCCGCCGGCGGCGACGGTGCGGGGGCGGGGCAGCCACCGGGCGGCGGCCCGACGCGCTCCGGTGACGCCGCGGGCGGGTTCCTGGGGCTCGGTCGCGTGATTGGCTCGCACGTGAGTTGAGAACGAGCGGGCGGGTGGTGAGGTCACGCCCGCCGTCACGGACAGTCATCGCGCTGGTGGCCCCGGGGTGCCGCACCCGGGACCACCGCGCGGCGGTCAGGAGTTGGGGCGCAGGGTCCAGGTGACCGTCATCACACCGGTGACGGCGCCGTCGGCGCGGGTGATCTCGACGGTGACCGGGAACTCGGGGCGGCCGCCGGCGTCCAGCTCGGCGACGACCTCGGCGGCCGGGCGGCCGAGCACGGCGGTGGCGGTGACCTCGCCCATGGCCAGCTTCTTGTAGGCGATCTCGGCGTTCACGGCGAGCGGCACGGCCCGGGACAGCTGGTCCCCGAAGGCGGCGAGCACGATGCAGCCGCTGGCGGACTCGGCGAGGGTGAACATCGCGCCGGCGTGCGGGCCGCCGACGTGGTTGTGGTACGCGGGCTGGTCGGGCAGCCGGAGCACGGCGCGGTCCGGGGTGGTCTCCAGGTACTCGAGCTTGAGGGTGTGCGCCATCGGCACGGTGGCGTCGAGCATCTGGCCGATCGAAGGAGTGGTCATGGCGACGATGTTACTAGCCGGTAGCTTGTTGTGGCAGAGGCCGACCGGAAAACCCGGGCCGCCGGGCACAACTGATCCCGCGCCCGATCAGGGAACGCGAAAACGCCTGAGGGGCCGATCTCTTGAAGAGATCGGCCCCTCAGGCTCTGGGGTGAGTGACGGGACTCGAACCCGCGGCCACCTGGACCACAACCAGGTGCTCTACCAACTGAGCTACACCCACCATCTGTCCGGTCCGTTCCCGCTCTCGCGTTCCCGTTCCGACAGGAAGAACTCTACAGGATCCGAGAGGGTGCTCGCGCCAGGGTTTCGTCCCGGCGAACGACGGCACCCCCTCCGACCCCGCGACGGGCCCGGCCCCGGTCAGTCGGTCGAGGCCCGGTACTTCTCGGCGATCGCGCGCGCGGTCTCGGCGTCCGGGCCGGGCTGCGGCACGAACACCGCCTCGCGGTAGTAGCGCAGTTCGTCGATGCTCTCGCGGATGTCCGCGAGCGCCCGGTGGTTCCCGCCCTTCGGCGGGCTGTTGTAGTACGCCTTCGGGTACCAGCGACGGGCCAGCTCCTTGATCGAGGAGACGTCCACGATCCGGTAGTGCAGGTGCTTCTCCAGGGCCGGCATGTCCCGGGCCAGGAAGCCGCGGTCGGTGGCCACCGAGTTGCCGCACAGCGGCGTCTTTCCGGCCTCCGGCACGTGCTCGCGCACGTACGCCAGGACCCGCTCCTCGGCCTCGGCCAGGGTCACGCCCTGCTCCAGCTCCTCCAGCAGGCCGGAGGAGGTGTGCATGGTGCGCACCACCTCCGGCATGTGCGCCAGAGCCTCCGCGGGCGGGCGGATGATGACGTCCACGCCCTCGCCGAGGATGTTCAGCTCGGAGTCCGTCACCAGCACCGCGACCTCGACCAGGGCGTCCCGGTCGAGGTCGAGGCCGGTCATTTCACAGTCGATCCATACCAAACGGTCATTCACGCAACTCACCCTACGGCGCGATCACGCGCCGCGGGGACCGGAGGAGCCGACCGGGGTGCCGGAGCGCAGGCGTCGGCCTGGTGCTCCTCCGCCCCGTCGTGGGTTTCGGCGCCGTCCGGACGCTCGCCCTCCCGGCCGGTGCGGACCGCGTGGCCGTCCCGTCCGGCCCGGGCCTCGCGCGCCGCCCGTGCGCCGTCCGCGGCGGTCGCCCGGGCACCCGGAGCGCGGACCTGCGGAGCCCGCGCCTGCCGACCCCGGGGGTCACCCGACCCGGCCGCCGGCTGCCCGGCGCCACCGGCCGGCACCCGGCCGCCCGGCGCCCCGTGCGTCCGCCCGGCCGCGCCCGGCTCGTCACCGGGCCGCTCGACCGCGCTGCGGTGCCCCTGGCCCTGGCCGCGCGCCCCCGGCTGGGAGTGGCCGTCCTCGGCCGCCGCGTGCTCGGCGGTGCGCGGCGGACGCCCCGCACCCGGACCGGCCTGCGGCGGAACCAGCGGCGACCGCACCGGACCGCGCGCCGCACCCTGCTGCCCGGGGTGCGGCTGCTGCGCGGCCTGCTGGTGCGGGTACGGCTGACCCGCGCGGGCGTGGAAGCCCTGGGCGGCCGGCGTCCCGGCCTGCCCCGGACCGTACGGACCGGCCTGTCCGTGCGGCACCGGCTGTCCGTGGCCGACCGGCTGCCCGTGCTGGCCCGGCTGGCCGGCCGGCACCTGCGCGCCCGGACCGCCCGGGAACGGCTGGCCGGCGGGCCCGCCGTGCACCGGACCACCGAACAGTCCACCGCCCGCCGCCGCCGCGTGCGCCAGCGCACCCGGCAGCCGGAGGTCGGTGCCGTGCGCCCCGGCCGGGGTCGGCTGCTGCTGCCCGGGGCGACGCGCCCGGTAGGTGGTCCGGTACGCGGCCGGGGAGACCCCGAGCTGGCGGCGGAAGTGCCCGCGCAGCGCGACCGGCGACCGGAACCCACACCGACGCGCCACGTCGTCCACCGACAGCTCCGACGTCTCCAGCAGTCGCTGCGCCTGGAGCACCCGCTGGGTGATCAGCCACTGCAGCGGCGCACTGCCGGTGAGCGTGCGGAAGCGGCGGTCGAAGGTGCGCCGGCTCATGTAGGCACGGGCCGCCAGCACCTCGACGTCGAACTGCTGGTTGAGGTTCTCCAGCGCCCAGGTGACCACCTCGGCCAACGGGTCGTTGCCGATCTCCTCCGGTAAAGACTGATCGATGTACTGGGCCTGTCCACCGCCGCTGCGGCGACTGGGCACCACCAGACGGCGGGCCAGCGCGTTGGCGGCCTCGGCGCCGTGGTCGCTGCGCACCACGTGCAGGCACAGGTCGATCCCGGCGGCGGTGCCGGCCGAGGTCAGCACGTCGCCGTCGTCCACGAACAACTCGCGCGGGTCGACGTGCACCCGCGGGTAGCGCTTGGCCAGGGTCGGCGCGTACATCCAGTGGGTGGTCGCCGGGCGGCCGTCCAGCAGACCGGCCGCGGCGAGCACGAAGGCACCGGTGCAGAGCCCGATGATCCGCGCGCCCTCGTGGTGGGCCTTGCGCAGGGCGGTGATCGCCTCGACCGGAGGCGGCTGGGAGATCGAGCGCCAGGCCGGTACGACGATCGTGCCGGCCCGGGCGAGCGCCTCCAACCCGTACGGCGCGGAGAGGGTCAGGCCGCCGGTGGTGGCCAGCGGGCCCTCCTCCCCGGCGCAGACCAGCAGTCGGTAGCGGGGCACCCCGGCGTCCTGGCGGTCCACGCCGAAGACGGAGAGCGGGATGGAGCTCTCGAAGATCGGCGCACCGCCGAAGATCAGCACCGCGACGGTCTCCCGGCGGCGCCGGCCGGACAGCTTGCGCGGGGAGCCGATGGTCGCGAGGGCGCCCGGGGAGCCGTTGCCGCCCGGACCGCCGTGGCCCAGCGGGCCGTGGCCGGGGGCGGTGCCCAGGGCGAGGCCGCCGCCGAGCGGGCCGGCGCCGGAGCCGTTCGGCCCCGGGGTCGTGCCGCCGACGGGGTAGGCCGGGTGGCCGGGGTAGCCCGGATTGCCGGCGTGGGCGGGGTTGCCGGGGTAGCCGGGGTGCCCCGGGTACTCGCCGTAGGGCTGGCCGGGGCCGCCGAGCGACTGGGTCGGGCCGTGCGCCTGACCGTGGCCCGGGTTGACGGGACCTCGGCTGACGGGCTGTCCGGCGGGGTTCGGGCGCCCGCCCTGATGCCCGCCCTGATGCCCGTTCTGATGGCCACCCTGGTGACCGCCCTGGACCGGCTGCGCACCGTAGGAGGTCGGGCCGCCGAGCGCCGCGCCGCCGTGTGCCTGGCCGCCGTGGTCGGCCGGGGCGTGGCCCGGGGCGGACGGCACGGCGGGATAGGGGGAGTGCGGGGCGGGGCCCGAGGGGCTCGGGGTGCCGGAGGTGCGGGTGGTGGCGCCGATCGCGGAGGTGCCGGTGCTTCTCGCGGACCGACTCGCGGTGCCGGCCGGCGCCTGGCCGCTGTCAGGACCCGCGTCGCTCCTGCTCACCCTGCTCAAGGCGCTCAAGCCCCCTCGGTGGTGTGGTGTGGGTGGTGCGGCACTGCTGGCCAAGATCGAAATCTATCGGGTGGACCGTTGCCGTTGTGACAAGTTCACCATCCGACGCTATGTCGACATGGCAATTTGGCGTGATGCATTCGATCACGAAGCGTGGCACCCGTCGACCCTTCTGGGAAGAGGGCCCGTGCAACGGTGGCTGGTTGTCGCGGGGCGGTTCCTGGGGCGTCCGGGTTCCGGGCGCCCGGCCGGCGGGTCTGGGCTGCGGATTTGCCCAAGGGAGAGGACGTGGCACGAAATTGACCGAAAATCGGCGGTGCACGGGAGGGCGCACGCGCGCCGGCCGTGCGCCTCCCAGGCTTCATCCGGCCAGCGCCGGAACGGGCCGACCGGCACCGCCGCCAAGGGCTACGTTCCTGCCGTGAACACCAACAGCCGGCTCGAACAGGCCAACGACAACGCCGCCGCCTTCTGGCTCGCCCAAGCCCGGGCGCACGGCTGGCGGTACCGCGTCCGCCCGGGGCTCACGGCCGTCCGCTGCGCGCGCACCCCGGACGACTCCCAGCGCTTCCTGGTCACCCGCCCCTACGCCCAACCCGCTGACGTGGAAAAGCAGTTGGCCGAGCTGCTGGCAGAGTGGGAGACCGTCCGCTTCACCGTGGAGGACCCGTACGGCGGGCTCGACCTGACCCGCCTCGGGGCCGTCCGGATGCCGCCCATGCCGGTGATGGCCCGGGAGCCCGGGCCGGCCGACGGTGCGTCCGCCGAGCCGGCCGCCGGGGCGACCACAGGGGCGACCACAGGGGCGAACGCAGCGCCGACCGTCGAGCTGCCGGTCGTCTCAAAGGCGCGCGAAGGCAGCGTCCTGACGGTTGATGAGGCGGCGCACGGAGACGCCCTCGCCCTGGTCGAACGGACCATCGTGGACGGCTTCCCGCTGCCTGCCCGACAGCCCTGGACCCGAGGCGAAGCCCTTCCGGAGCGACTGCTGGGCGAGCCCGGCTGTCGGGCCTGGCTCGGCAGTGTCGACGGCGCACCGGCGGGCGCCTGCCTCAGCTACGACGACGGGGACGCCACCGGGGTGTACTGGGTCGCCACCCTGCCCGACCAGCGCGGACGGGGCGTGGCCAGGGCAGTGCTGCGGACCGTCCTGGCCCACGCCCACCCGGACCGCCCGACCACCCTGGTCGCCACCTCGGCCGGCGAGCCGTTGTACCGCGAGCTCGGGTTCACCGGGCAGGGGTCGACCAACTGGTGGACCCGCACCTCGCCGGGTGGCTGACCTGCGGGGTCGCGGCCGCTCCGGCGGCCGGGGGCGGCTGGGGGCGGGCGGCCGTGCCGGGGCAGGGCGGTGAGCTACCGGGCGACCGCTGCCGCAGCGGGCGCGGGGCCGAGCGGTGCGGAACCGATCGGGGTGACGGTGGTCGGAAGGACGACGGCCGATTTCGTCCTACCCGGGATGCCTGGAGCGGGAGCGGCCGGTGCGGGCGCGGCCGGTGCGGCCGTGGGGGTTCCCACGCTGCCGGGCGCCGCGGCGAAGACGGTCCGGGCGGGGCCTGTCCCACCCGTACCGGCCGTCCCACCAGCACCTTTGCTCCCACCGTCCGCCGTGCGGAGTGGGGTCGGCCGCACCGGCGCGAGTGCCCGGTCGCGGTTCGCGCCCGGCTCCGCCCCGCCGCCCGTCCGCAGGTCGCCGCCCGCCCCGGCGCTCGGCCCCCGGCCTCCTCCTGGGCCCTGGAGGCCGTCGGCGGTCGCGGCAAACCCGCCTGATCGGTTTCGGACACCGCGCCCTGCTCCGGAAGCCGGTGCGACGGCCGTCCCGGCGTGCACGGGAACGGGCGCACTCGGACCCTCCGGGGCGGTTGTCGCCGGACGTGCGCCGGACCGCGCGCCGAGCAGCGCCGTCGCACGCACCGGTACCCCGTCCGTCTGCCCCCGCGCGGGCCCGCCCGCGCGCACGCCCGGCCGGACACCGGCCCGGCTCTCCCTCCGGGCCTCCGTCCGGGCCTCTGCCCGGGCGTCGGTCCGGACCTCCGCCCGGATCGAGGGCGCGTTGCGGGCGGACAGCACCAGGCTCACGGCCTCCGGGATCCCGGCCGCCTTCAGCGTCGGCCGGTAGCCGCCCTCCGCCCACGGCCGGCCGTGGTGCAGCCAGACGCTGCGCAGCCCGGCCAGTTCGGCCCCGGCGATGTCGGCGGGCGCGTGGTCCCCGACCATCCAGGTGTGCGAAGTCCAGTCCCCGGTCGGTCGGATGCCGCACCGCCGGGCGGCTATCTCGAAGATCAGCGGGTCCGGCTTGACGCAGTCGGCCTCCTCCGAGATCACCCAGCCGTCGACCAGCGGCCCCAGCCCGGTCCGCCGGATCTTCTCCAACTGCGGCCGGGTGCCGCCGTTGGAGACGATCCCGAGCGTCCATCCGGCCGCCCGCGCGGTCCGCAGCGCCTCGACGTTCCGGGCCGGGCAGTGGATGTGCGAGTTGATCCCGCGTCGGAAGTGCGCGAGCAGCAACTCGACCGAGGCGTCCAGGCCGTAGCGGCGCCGCACCGCGGACAGTACGGTGCTGCGCGGCACGTAGCCCCCGCCGTCGAGGGTGACGAACCAGTCGAGGTCGCCGGGCGGCAGGTGGTGTTCGGACAGGAAGTCCTGCGCCCAGGCCCGGTAGGCGGCGTCCCGGGGGAGCAGCGTGTTGTCGAGGTCGAACAGGAGCAGGGGCATGCCGAGCATGGTGCCAGCGGCCCGGCCCATGCACCTGGCAAATGCCGGACCGCGTCGCGAAGCCGTACGGAGTGGCTGAAACCGCCCGGACACCGGATGGACGGGGCGGACCGGGACGGTCCGGTGAGCAGGTCGGGGCTCGCGGGGCGTGACGGTTGGCGACGCCCCGCAACAGATCGTCGCCAATCCATGACAGTCCGGTCACGGTGTCCTGCGGGCCTGTTGCGCCTCTGGGCCCGCTCAGTCAAGCTCCTTAGAACCTCCGTTCTGGAGGGGGCGCGATCGCCTGCGGGCAGGGCGCACTGCCACGGCGGGCGCATCCTCCTTTCGCGGGAACAACGTCGCTCCTGGGCTTCGCCGCTGGGCTGGGCCCCACGCTCGTCGTACTCTGAAAGGAACAGGTCACATACGGTGCTGCGCGTCGCAGACCGACGTCATCCCGTGGGCGGGCCTGCTGCCCGGGCAGCGTTGTCCTCTCCTGTCGGCCCCTCTCCCTTGAAGAGCCGTGAGCCATGGCTGGTTTTGAGCCTTCCCGACCGGTCGAACCGGATGCGTCCCGCAGCGCGGGCGCAGGGCCCCGGGGAGACGGCGCCCGCACGCACCTCGACGCGGCCGACGGCCGGCCCGACGAGCGCCCGGGCGAGCGCGTCGATGAGCACGTCGACGCGTCCGATGCCGGACGCCCCGACGAACGGCCGGGCGGGCACGCCGAAGACGGTGCGGACGGCAGCGACGGCGCCGCTGCCGACCTCGGTGCCGATGGGGGAGCCGACGCGGACGGCCGAGTCGACAACTCCGCTGCCCCGCACGCCGATCCGCCGGTCCGGCCCGCAGTCGGGAGCGTTGAGCGGACCGAACCCCACGGCGCACCCCATGGCCTGGCACGGGCCCTGCGCAGCCTCCGTCGCGGCAGCCTCGGCCGACGCGATCGTTCCGGCCCGCACCAGCGCCGTGACGGGCGCCCGGCCGAGCCTGCGGTGCCCCCGGTGACGGGCCGCCCCGGCCCGGGTGCCGAGCGTCCGGACACGGCCGGCGGCTCGCTCGGCCGGCACACCGATCCGTCGGTGACGGACGCGTCCGGGCGTTCCCTCGATCCGGTGTTCCAGCACGGCGTCGTGGTGGGCTTCGACGGCTCGCTGTCGAGCGAGCGCGCCCTCGCCTACGCCGTCGGCATGGCCCGCCGGTCGCAGTGCGGCCTGGTGATCGTGCACGTCGCCAACCGCCTGCCCGCCACGGTCTGGGCAGGCTGCGAACCTCCCGTCTTCGTCGATCTCCCGGACCACCGCACGGAGGTCCTGGGCCTGGAGCTCGCCTGCGCGGACTTCCTCGCGGGGGTGCCGTGGGTCCTGATCGAGCGAGGCGGCGACATCTGCCACGAGATCGAGGAGGTGGGCCGTGAGTACGCCGCCGACGCGATCGTCGTCGGCACGACGCACGGCCTCCTCGGCAAGATCTTCGGCTCGGTCTCCGGGCGGCTGGCGCGGCGGGCCAACCGCCCGGTGATCGTGATCCCCTGAGGACGTCCTCAACAGCCTGTGTGGAATTGTGGGTTGGCCCGGTGGGCTCGGCCCGCGAGGTGACCGTCACGAGGCGGCCGTCTGGAGCGGGCCGTCAGGAGTCGGCCGACTGGGACCGGCCGCCAGGAGTCGACGGCCGGGAGCCGGCGGTCAGGTACCGATCGTCACGACGTGACGCCGAGCTGCCGGGCGATGAGCATGCGCTGAACCTCCGACGTGCCCTCCCCGATCTCGAGAATCTTGCAGTCGCGCCAGAAGCGGGCGACCGGGAATTCGTTCATGAAGCCGTACCCGCCGTGGATCTGGGTCGCCTCGCGGGCGTTGTCGACGGCGGCCTCGGACGAGTACAGCTTCGCGATGGCGGCCTCCTTCTTGAACGGTTCGCCGTGCAGCAGCCGGGAAGCGGCGTCCCGCCAGGCCAGGCGGGAGGTGTGGGCGCGCAGCTCCATGTCGGCAAGCTTGAACTGGATGGCCTGGTTGGCACCGATCGGGCGGCCGAAGGCCCGGCGGGTGCCGGCGTACTTGACGGACTCGTCGACGCAGCCCTGGGCCAGGCCGGTGGCCAGGGCCGCGATCGCGATGCGGCCCTCGTCGAGGATCCGCAGGAACTGGGCGTAACCTCGGCCACGCTCGCCCAGCAGGTTGGCCGCGGGAACGCGGCAGTCGGTGAAGGACAGTTCGCGGGTGTCGGATGCGTTCCACCCGACCTTCGAGTACTTCTTCGAGACCTGGAACCCCGGGGTCCCGGTGGGCACGATGATGGACGAGATCTCCCGTACGGGCGAGCGGAATTCGCCCTCTTCACTCGAACGAGCGATCGGTTCGGTGAGCGCGGTGACGGTGACCAGTCCGGTGATGTCGGTGCCGGAGTTGGTGATGAAGCACTTGGTCCCGTTGATGACCCACTCGTCGGTGGTCTCGTCGTAGCGGGCGGTGGTGCGGGTGGCGCCGGCGTCCGAGCCGCCTTCCGGCTCGGTGAGGCCGAAGGCGCCGAGGAGTTCGCCGGAGGTCAGCCGGGGCAGCCACTCGCGCTTCTGTTCCTCCGTGCCGAAGCGGTAGATCGGCATCGCGCCGAGCGAGACGGCGGCCTCCAGGGTGATCGCCACCGAGGAGTCCACGCGGGCGAGTTCCTCCAGGGCGAGGCCGAGGGCGAAGTAGTCGCCGCCCATGCCGCCGTACTCCTCCGGGAAGGGCAGGCCGAACAGGCCCATCCGCCCCATCTCGCGGACGATCTCGTAGGGGAACTCCTCCCGCTCGTAGAACTCACCGATCTTCGGCGCCACCACGTCCTGGGCGAACTCCGCGACGGTGCGCCGCAGTTCCTCGTACTCGCTGCTGAGCCGGTGGTCGAGCATCTGATCCTCCTGGTGCCCGGCCGGGGTGGCCGCGGGCGTGAACGGGGTGAGCGGCGTCCATCTGACGGTGTGACGGTCGCACGGTGTGGTTGACGGATGAACGTGGTGCCGCGGCGCCGGCCGGACCGTTCGGGCGGCCGGCGCCGGGAGTCGGGCGGGGCGGGTCAGCCCCGGGAGGCACCGAGCAGCGCCTGGACGGTGCGGGAGGGGCTCGGGCGGCCGAGGCGCCCGGCCATCCAGCCGCTGGTCGCGACCAGCGCGCGCAGGTCGACACCGGTCCGGACGCCGAGCCCGTGCAGCATCCACACCAGGTCCTCGGTGGCCAGGTTGCCGGTGGCGCTCTTCGCGTACGGGCAGCCGCCCAGGCCGCCGGCCGACGCGTCCACCGTGGTGACGCCCTCGCGCAGCGCTGCCAGGGTGTTGCTGAGCGCCTGGCCATAGGTGTCGTGGAAGTGCACCGCGAGCCGGCCGACCGGCACGCCGGCGTTCGCGAACCCGGCCAGCACCGCGCCGACCTGGCCGGGGGTGGCCACGCCGATGGTGTCGCCGAGGCTCAGCTCGGCGCAGCCCATCTCCAGCAGCTGGACGCCGTAGCGGACCACCTGGTCGACCGGGACGGGCCCCTCCCAGGGGTCGCCGAAGCACATCGAGAGGTAGCCGCGGACGGCGACCCCGGCCTCGGCGGCCCGGGCCACGACCGGGCGGAACATCGCCATGGCCTCGTCCGCCGAGCGGTTGAGATTGCGCCGGGCGAAGGTCTCGGTGGCGCTGGCGAACACCGCGATGTCGGTGGCGTGGTGGGCGAGCGCGCGGTCGAGGCCGCGCTCGTTGGGCACCAGCACCGGCAGCCGCAGGCCCGGGTGGCGCTCCGGCAGGTCGGCGAGCCTGGGTACCAGCTCTTCGGCGTCGGCGAGCTGGGGTACCCATTTCGGGTGAACGAAGCTGGTCGCCTCGACGGTCCGAAGCCCGGCGGCGGCGAGTCGGCCGATGAACTCCGCCTTGACCTCGACGGGCACCAGGGAGCTCTCGTTCTGCAGCCCGTCGCGCGGCCCGACCTCGTGGATCCGGACCTCCTCCGGCAGGCCGGGGGCGCGGACCGGGTCGGGCAGGCCCAGGTCGAGCGCGTCGGGCTCGCGGGCGGCGGTCTCCTCGACCGGGGTCTCCCGGGGCGTCATGACCGCACCTCCGCGACCTCGGCGGCCTCCTCGGCCGGGGTGACCACGACCAGCAGATCCTCCATCGCGACGGTGGCGCCGGCGGTCGCCCGCAGCTCGGCCACCACGCCGTCGTGCGGCGCGGCGATCACGTGTTCCATCTTCATGGCCTCCAACACGAGCAGGGGCTGGCCCTTGCGGACGGTCTCGCCCGCCGTGGTCTTGACGACCGTGACGGTGCCGGGCATCGGGGCGGTCAGCGCGCCGTGGTGCGCCGACGCGCCGGCGGTGCTTTCGACGACCGGGTCGTACGCGTGCATCGGCCAGGCGTCGCCCTCGATGCCGAGCCAGGTCACCGGGCCGGCCGGGAGGCCGGGGGTGGCGTCGGTGGCCAGCGTGAAGGCGGTCTGCAGGCCGTCGACGGTCAGGTGCAGCCGGTCGGCCGCCAGGGTCGCGCGGGCCCGGTGGACGGGCCCGGCGTCCAGTCGGAGCTCCACCTCGCGGGTGCGCTCGGGGGAATTGTCAGTGGTCTCGGTTACGTTGCCCGCAGTGATCGAACGGATGCGCACCGAGACCGGGTCCTGGCCGGGGGTACGGAGTCGGTGGGTGGTCCAGGCGGGGGTGCCGCCCAGGCGCCAGCCGGAGGGGAGGGAGAACGGGTCGGTCCAGCCGCCGGGGTCGGCGGCCGGGGTGAGGTCCAAGTGCCGTGCCAGCGCGGCCGCGTAGTAGAGGAGGTGGGCAGGTGACGGCGGTTCGGACGCCGACGCATCGGCGGCCGCGGCGGTGGTGCTCGATTCCGCCGCGTTCGGTGCGGCCGCGCTCGACGCCGCCGCGCTCGACGGGGAGTACGGCGCGACGAGCAGGGCCGGCTGCTGTTGGGCCGTCTGTTCCACCAGGCCGGTGTCCAGTCGGCCGGCGACGACCTCGGGGTGGGCGAGCAGCCGGCGCAGGAAGCCGGTGTTGGTGGTGACACCCAGGATGCGGGTGTCGGCCAGCGCGGCGCGGAGCCGGCGCAACGCGGTCGGGCGGTCGGGCCCGTACGCGATGACCTTGGCGAGCATGGGGTCGTAGGCGCTGGTGATGACGGTTCCGGGGGCGACCCCGGAGTCGACCCGGATGCCCTCGCCCTGGGGCTCGTCCAGGGTGAGGATGCGACCGCCGGTGGGCAGGAAGTCCCGTTCCGGGTCCTCGGCGCAGATGCGGGCCTCGATGGCGTGGCCCAGGAAGGAGATGTCGGACTGGGTGAAGGAGAGCGGCTCGCCCGCGGCGACACGCAGTTGCCACTCGACCAGGTCCAGTCGGGCCGAGTCCGGACCGACGGCGACGGCGAGTTCGGTGACGGGGTGCTCGACCTGGAGGCGGGTGTTCATCTCCATGAAGAAGAAGTCCCGCACCCCCTCGGCGGCGGAGGCGGGGGCGTCCGGGTCGATGCCGGGGACGATGAACTCCACGGTGCCGGCGCCGGTGTAGCCGCAGGACTCGGCGGCCCGGACGGCCGCGGCGCCCATCGCGGCGCGGGTCTCGGCATTGAGCAGGACGGAGGGAGCCTCTTCGATCAGTTTCTGGTGGCGGCGTTGGAGGCTGCACTCGCGCTCGCCGAGGTGGACGGTGGTGCCGTGGGCGTCGGCGAGCACCTGCACCTCGATGTGGCGCGGTCGGTCGATCCACCGTTCCAGCAGCAGGGTGTCGTCACCGAAGGCGGTCCGGGCGACGCGGCGGGCGGCGGCGATCTCGGTGGGCAGTTCGGCCGGGTCCCGCACCAGGCGCATGCCCTTGCCGCCACCACCGGCGGAGGGCTTGAGCAGGACGGGGTAACCGATCCCGTCGGCGGCGGCGACGAGGTCCTCGTCGGTGGGCGCGGTGGCCTGGCTGCCGGGGACCACCGGGACACCGGCGGTCCGGACGGCCTCCTTGGCGTTGATCTTGTCACCCATCAGCTCGACCGCACCGGGAGGCGGTCCGATGAAGACGAGGCCCGCGTCCGCGCAGGCGCGGGCGAAGCCGGCGTTCTCGGCGAGGAAGCCGTAACCGGGGTGGACGGCCTGGGCGCCGGTGCGGCGGGCGGCGGCGAGGATCTGGTCGGTGCGCAGGTAGGTCTCGGCGGCCGAGCTGTCGCTGCGGTCGGCCGGGCCGAGCCGGACCGCGACGTCGGCCTCGCGGACGTGCGGTGCGTCGGCGTCCGCGTCGCTGAACACGGCGACCGAGCGGACGCCGAGCCGCCGCAGGGTGCGGATCACCCGCAGGGCGATCTCACCGCGGTTGGCGACCAGAACTGTGTCGAACATGGGAGGCGTTCCTCCGGGTCGAGGGGAGCCGTAAGAAGGAGGTGGCGGTGGGCGGTCGAGGCGCCGGCCCGGTCGTCGGACCGGCGCCGCAGGAGTCACACCCGGAAGAGGGGAGTCACATCGGAGCGGTGACACCGGATCGGTTGCAGCGGAGTGGTCGCATCGGCGCGGTCACATGCGGAAGACGCCGAACGGAGCGGGCGGCGCCAGCGGGGCGTTGGCGCAGGCAGTGAGGGCGAGGCCGACGACGGTGCGGGTGTCCATCGGGTCGATCACGCCGTCGTCCCAGAGCCGGGCGGTGGCGTAGTAGGCGCTGCCCTGGCGCTCGTACTGCTCGCGGACCGGGCGCTTGAACTCCTCCTCCGCCTCGCCCGGCCACTCCTCGCCGCGCGCCTCCAACTGGTCGCGCCGGACGGTGGCCAGCACGGAGGCCGCCTGCTCGCCGCCCATCACCGAGATCTTGGCGCCCGGCCACATCCACAGGAAGCGGGGCGAGTAGGCCCGGCCGCACATCGAGTAGTTGCCGGCCCCGTACGAGCCGCCGATCACCACGGTCAGCTTCGGGACCCGGGTGCAGGCGACGGCGTTGACCATCTTGGCGCCGTGCTTGGCGATGCCGCCCGCCTCGTACTGCCGGCCGACCATGAAGCCGGTGATGTTCTGCAGGAAGAGGAGGGGGATGCCGCGCTGGTCGCACAACTCGATGAAGTGCGCGCCCTTGACGGCCGATTCGGAGAACAGCACGCCGTTGTTGGCGACGATGCCGACCGGGTGGCCGTGGATCCGGGCGAAGCCGGTGACCAGGGTCGCGCCGTACTCGGCCTTGAACTCGGCGAAGCGGCTGCCGTCGACCAGTCGGGCGATCACCTCGCGCACGTCGTAGGGCGTGCGCGGGTCGACCGGGACGGCGCCGTACAGGCCCGCCGGGTCGACGGCCGGCGGCTCGACCGCGGTGAGCGGCCACGGCTTGGCCGCGCGCGGGCCGAGCTCGGACACGATCGTGCGGACGATGGAGAGGGCGTGGGCGTCGTCCTCGGCCAGGTGGTCCGTCACGCCCGAGGTGCGGGAGTGCAGCTCGCCGCCGCCCAGCTCCTCGGCCGTGACCACCTCGCCGGTGGCGGCCTTCACCAGCGGCGGTCCGCCCAGGAAGATCGTGCCCTGGTTGCGGACGATCACCGCCTGGTCGCTCATCGCCGGGACGTACGCGCCGCCGGCCGTGCAGGAGCCGAGCACGGCGGCGATCTGCGGGATGCCCGCGGCCGAGAGTCGGGCCTGGTTGTAGAAGATCCGGCCGAAGTGGTCGCGGTCCGGGAAGACCTCGTCCTGCATCGGGAGGAAGGCGCCGCCGGAGTCCACCAGGTAGATGCAGGGCAGGCGGTTCTCCAGCGCGACCTCCTGGGCGCGCAGGTGCTTCTTCACCGTCATCGGGTAGTAGGTGCCGCCCTTGACGGTGGCGTCGTTGGCGACCACCACCACCTCGCGTCCGGCGACCCGGCCGATGCCGGCGATCACCCCGGCCGCGGGTGCCGCACCCTCGTACATCCCGTCGGCGGCCAGCGGGGCCAGCTCCAGGAAGGGCGAGCCCGGGTCGAGCAGGGTGTCCACCCGGTCACGGGGGAGGAGCTTGCCGCGCGAGGTGTGCCGGGCGCGGGCCTTGGCGCCCCCGCCGAGGGCGGCGGCGTCGAGCTTGGCGCGCAGTTCGGCGACCAGGGCCCGGTGCGCCTCGGTGTTGGCCCGGTAGGCCGGGGAGCCCGGGTCGGCGGAGGTGCCGAGCCGGGGTGCCGGAGCGGCCCCCGACGCTGCGGCACCCGGTGCCGCCGCGGTGCCGGTCGCTGCGGTGAGCCGGACCCCGGAGGGGGCGCCGGTGGTTGAGATGACCATTCCCAAGAGCTCCCTTGCCCTCGGCAGCAGGTGGGCGTGCCGAGTACGGTGCGCCCCTGATCCTCACGTTAATTAACGTTAACTTACGCGCCCAGGTTAACGGTCGATAACCCGACTGTCTACGATGGACGGCATGCCGAACGTCCCCGCAGCCTCCGCGCTCCCACGCCGCGACCAGATCCGCCGGGAGGCCGCGCGACTGTTCGCCGCCCGGGGCTTCCTCGGCGTGGGCGTGGACGAGATCGGCAAGGCCGTCGGCATCAGCGGCCCCGGCCTCTACCGCCACTTCGCCGGCAAGGACGCGATGCTGGCCGACCTGTTGATCGGCATCAGCGAGCGCCTGCTCGAGGAGGGGCGCCGCCGGGCGGGCGGCGGCGACGGTCCGACCGCCACGCTGGACGCGCTGATCAGCGGCCACGTCGACTTCGCCCTGAACGACCGCGACCTGATCACCCTGCACGACCGCGAGCTGCTGAACCTCAAGGAGGAGGACCGCCGCACCGTCCGGCGGCTCCAGCGCGGCTATGTGGAACTGTGGGTGGACGTGGTCCGGCAGGCCCACCCGCCGCTCGCCGCCCCCATCGCCGAGCCGGTGGCGCGAGCCGCCGTGCACGCGGTCTTCGGCCTGATCAACTCGACCCCGCACAGCCTCAGCCCGAACCCGGCCCAGGGTGAGCGCGCCGGTCTGCAGCGCGACGGCATGGCTGCACTGCTGCACACCCTCGCCCACGGCGCCTTCGCGGCCGCCGCCGAGTCCGTCGCCGCCGACTCCCAGGCCTAGGGCCGCGGCCATAGGTCCAAAGGAGGGTGCCCGCCCGCCCCGGGCCGCTGGGCGCGCGGCGGGTGCCCGGGCGATCCTTGGGGGCAGGGCCGGGGCATTGGGTCGCAGCTGCGTTCGATCGGGAATCACCGCAGGCCGCAGGCTGTTGCCCAGTCGCCGGACCGGACGATCCGGGCCGTAACGGAGCCAGTCCCGACCGCAGTGAGCGGCCGGAAATGCCGTGGCGGCCACCCGACGAAATGGTTAGCATCCCTAAATATGCCCGAGACTCACGGATCCATGGTGGAGCAATCCCCGAGCGGCCCACTCGCCCCCGGTCCGAACCCGGAGGCGGCCGGCGACGGACCGCAGGCCACTGACGCACGCCCCGAGCCGGGCACGGCCGGCAACCCAGCCTCGACCGGCAACCCGGGCGCGACCGGCGACCCGGGCACGCCCGCCCAGGCCCACGGCTGGCTGCGCCGACTGATCGGCTACAGCTGGCGGTCCCGCCGCAGCGTGCTGCTCGCCTTCGGAGCCTCGCTGCTGGGCATGGCCGTCACCGCGCTGGTGCCGCTGGTCACCAAGCTGATCATCGATGACGTCATCGTCGCCCACACCCGATCGCTGACCCCGTGGGCCGTACTGCTGCTGCTCGCCGCCCTCGTGGTCTTCGGCTGCACCCAGGTCCGCCGCTACTACGGCGGCCGGCTGGCCCTCGACGTCCAGCACGACATGCGCAGCGACCTGTTCCGCTCGCTCGGCCGGCTGGACGGCCACCGCCAGGACCGCCTGGACACCGGCCAGGTGGTGGGGCGCGCGACCTCCGACCTCCAGCTGATCAACGGCCTGCTCTCGATGCTGCCGATGATGACCGGCTACCTGCTGATGTTCGTGATGTCGCTGGGCGTGATGGTCTGGCTGTCCCCGCCGCTGACCCTGGTCGCGCTGGTCATGGCCCCCGCGCTGTGGTGGGTCAGCGTGCTCAGCCGCAAGCGCCTGTTCCCGGCCACCTGGGCGGCCCAGCAGGAGGCGGCCGCCGTGGCGGGCGTGGTGGACGGTGCGATCGGCGGCGTCCGGGTGGTCAAGGGCTTCGGCCAGGAGGCGCAGGAGCAGGACAAGCTGGAGCTGGTCTCCCGCAACCTGTTTGCCGCCCGGCTCCGGTCGATACGCCTGAACGCCCGCTACAACCCGGCGATGCAGGCCATACCGGCCCTCGCCCAGGTCGCGGTGCTGGCCTTCGGCGGCTGGCTGGCCGTCGACGGTCGGGTCACGCTGGGGACGTTCGTCGCCTTCTCCACCTACGTCGCGCAGATGACCGGTCCGGTCCGGATGATGACCATGGTCATCACGGTCGGCCAGCAGGCCCGGGCCGGCGTCGAGCGGGTCCTGCAGCTGATCGACGAGCGCCCGCTGGTCCAGGAGCGCCCGGACGCGCTCACCCTGGACCTGACGCGCAACGGCGCCGTCCCCTCCGGCGACGACACCGAAGCCGACGTCCCGACCGGTACCACCGGCACGACCGGCACCACCGGCACGACCGGCACCGCCGGCACGACCGGCCCCCGTACCCCGGATGTCGCCCTGGAGTTCGACCGCGTCGAGTTCCGCTACGACCCGGAACACCCCGCCCCCGTGCTGCACGGGCTCAGCCTCAAGCTGGCCCCCGGCGAGACCCTCGCCCTGGTGGGCGCCTCCGGCTCCGGCAAGTCGACGGTTGCCCAGTTGGTGCCCCGCTTCTACGATCCGGCGGCCGGCGCCGTCCGCCTCTACGGCCACGACCTGCGAGACCTCACCCTGGACTCGGTCCGTGCGGCGGTCGGCATCGTGCCCGAGGAGAGCTTCCTCTTCTCGGAGTCGGTCCGCACCAACATCGCCTACGGCCGCCCGGACGCCACCGACGAGCAGATCGTCGCCGCAGCGCGCGCCGCCCAGGCCGACGAGTTCGTCCGCGCGCTGCCGGACGGTTACGAGACCAAGGTCGGCGAGCAGGGACTGACCCTCTCCGGAGGCCAGCGCCAGCGCATCGCCCTGGCCCGGGCGATCCTCACCGACCCCCGGATCCTGCTGCTGGACGACGCCACTTCGGCCGTCGACCCGCAGGTCGAGGCGGAGATCCACGACGCACTGCGCTCGGTGATGACCGGCCGCACCACCCTGTTGATCGCCCACCGTCGCTCGACGCTCCAACTCGCCGACCGGATCGCCGTCCTGGACCACGGCCGACTCCTGGACCTCGGCACGCACGAGGAACTCGAAGCCCGATGTCCCCAGTACCGGGCCCTGATCACCGACCCCGAGGCCGGCCGTACACCGCAGCCGCAGGCCGAGCCCGAGTACCTGAGCAACCAGAGCAACCAGAGCAACCGGACCGAACAGTCCGCACCGGCCGGGCAGCAGGCACCGGCCGAGCACCAGAACCAGCCCGCCCCGCAGCCCCCCGCGCTCCCCACCCCCGCCCTCGTCAAGGCGGCCCGCACCGCCGACCCCGAGCTGCTGGCAAAGGTCGCCGCCCTCCCGCCGGCCTCCGACGCCCCCGCCGTCCCGCGCGCCGAGGCCGAGGCCGGTGACCCCGATTTCAGCCTGGGCCGCCTGCTGCGCCCCTTCCGCACCCCGCTGCTCATCGCCTTCCTGCTGGTCGCCCTGGACGCGGCCGCCGGACTGGTGCTGCCGGTGCTGATCCGGCACGGCATCGACGAGGGTGTCCGCAAGGGCCTGATGTCCGGTGTCGCGGTGGCGTCGATCACCGCCCTCGTCGTGGTGCTGCTGGACTGGCTGGTGCAGGGCGCCGAGAACCGGGTCAGCGGCCGGACCGGCGAGCGCGTGCTCTACACCCTCCGGCTCAAGATCTTCGCCCACCTCAACCGGCTCGGCCTGGACTACTACGAGCGCGAGTTGACCGGCCGGATCATGACCCGGATGACCACCGACCTGGACTCGCTGACGTCCTTCCTGCAGACCGGCATGGTCACCGCCGTGGTCAGCCTGTTGACCTTCGCCGGGATCTTCGTGGCCCTGCTGATCATCGACGCCGGCCTGGCCCTGGTGGTCTTCGCCGTGCTGCCGCTGCTGGTGATCGCCACCCTGGTGTTCCGGAAGAAGTCCAAGGACCAGTACGAGCTCTCCCGGGACCTGATCAGCACGGTCAACGCGGACCTCCAGGAGAACGTGGCCGGCATGCGGATCGTCCAGGCGTTCCGTCGCCTCGACACCAACACCGACCGCTTCGTGGCCCGCGGCATCGCCTACCGGGAGGCCCGGGTCCGGGCGCAGTTCTACATCTCGCTGTACTTCCCGTTCGTCCAGTTCCTCTCCAGCGTGGCCGCCGCACTGGTGCTGATCGTGGGCGCCGCCCGGGTGGACGCGGGGACGCTGACGGTCGGCGCGCTGGTCGCGTACCTGCTCTACATCGACCTGTTCTTCGCCCCGGTCAACCAGCTGTCCCAGGTGTTCGACGGCTACCAGCAGGCCTCGGTGGGCCTCGGCCGGATCCGTGAACTGCTGCGCACCCCGACCACCACGGCCGCGGCGGCCGACCCCGTCCCGGTGGCGAAGGGGCTGCGCGGCGAGATCAGCTTCGAGGGCGTCGGCTTCGCCTACAACGGCGGAGCGGACGGCGCACCGGACGTGCTGAGCGCCGTCGACCTGCACATACCCGCCGGTCAGACGGTGGCGCTGGTCGGCGAGACCGGCGCGGGCAAGTCGACGCTGGTCAAGCTGGTCGCCCGCTTCTACGACGCGACCGAGGGCACCGTCCGGGTCGACGGGGTGGACCTCACCCGCTACGACCTGGCCCAGTACCGCCACCGCCTGGGCGTGGTCCCGCAGGAGGCGTACCTGTTCGCGGGCACCGTCCGCGAGGCGATCGCCTACGGCCGCCCGGCCGCCTCGGCCGCCGAGGTGGAGACGGCGGCCCGGGCGGTCGGCGCGCACGACATGATCGTCCGGCTGTCGGGCGGCTACGACCACGAGGTGGCCGGCCGCGGGCGGAACCTCTCGGCGGGCCAGCGCCAGCTGATCGCGCTGGCCCGGGCCGAACTGGTCGACCCGGACATCCTGCTGCTGGACGAGGCCACCGCGGCGCTCGACCTCGCCACCGAGGCCGCCGTCAACCAGGCCGCGGACCGGCTCAGCGGCGGGCGCACGACCCTGGTCATCGCCCACCGGCTGACCACCGCGGAACGCGCGGACCGGGTGGTCGTGCTGGACCACGGCCGGGTGGTCGAGGACGGCACCCACACCGAACTGCTCGCCCTGGACGGGACGTACGCCAGGCTCTGGCAGGCGTTCATCGCGGACGGCCACCCGGCACCGGCCGAGACGGTCGCCGCCGGGTAGCCGTCGGGTGGCCGCGGGGCAGCCGCCACGCCGTGGTCGAGGGCCGGTCCGACACCCGGGTCGGCCATCGGGCGGTCGGACCGTCCGACCACGCTTCCGGGGCTGCCCCTCCGGGCGAGCTGTGGGCTCAGGCGGCGATCAGCGAGGCCAGCAGGCCCGAGGCGTCGACCCCGCGCGGCAGGTCGCTCACCTGGCCGTCCCCGACCTCCACCACCCGCCAGCCGGAGCCGTCGGCCAGGCGGGCGAGGTCGGTGGTGACGAAGCGGCAGCCGAGTCTTCGCACCAGCGCGGGCACGTGGGTGAGGTCGGGCTCGACCCGCTGGTGCGGGGCGTCCGGGTGCGGCCCGACCAGGATCGGTCGGCCGTCGAGCCACCACACCCGGGCCTCCACGGCCCGTCCGGTGCCGTCCCCGCCGTCCGCGCCGTCCTCGACATGCGCGCCCTCCCGGTCCGACCGGCCGGTGCGCTCGAACTCCTCGTACCGCCGCAGCACCACCCCGCCGGCCAGGAACTCGCCCTGCAGCTCGACGAACCGCCCGACCACCCGGCCGACGGCCGCCAGGTCCGCCAACTCCGGTACGTAGCAGGCCTCGTGCCACTCGTGCTTGCGCGACTTCACGTAGTCCTTGACGATCGCCGGCCCGGTCCCGCCGAGCCGGGCCGCGGCGTCCGCCAGCTCCTCCGGCGTGGGCGCCGCCGTCCCGTCGGCCGGGATCCAGACACTGGGCGGGGTCGCGCCCTCGAACACCCCGTACCAGCCGGGCAGTTCGTGCGCCGCCGCGTAGCCGGGCGCGCTGGTCAGCAGGTTGCCGCCGCGGGCGGTGAGGGCGGCGGCGAACTCGGCGTAGCGGGCGGAGGGGAGCATCCAGCCGCGGTACCAGAGCGGCCCGGCGTCCCGGGGCACCCGCCGGACCGCCTCCTCGGCGTGTCCGGCGAGCAGCGCGTCATGGTCGACGAGATGGTGCTCGCCGCCCAACTCCCGCAGCAGCCGGGCCTCCCAGGCGAAATGCGGATCGGGCCGGCGCGGGTTGAGCGGATCGGCGGGGAAGAGGATCGAGGGTACGGGCATGGCGGTCAGGGTAAGGCCAGCGGGCCGCTCCGGCTGCGTTCCGTCGGCGGTCGGGCGCCCGGGGCCACCCCCCCCAGTGGGTGACCGGGGCGGTGAATTCGGTCGACGCCCGGTGTCGGCGCTGTCAGAGTGTCCCGATGCGAAGACTGCTGCGACCGCGCAGACGCGTTCCCCGCCGGGCCGCCCGCACGGTGGTCCTGGACGGGAACGGCTCGGTGTTCCTGCTCCGCTCGGACAACGACGAGGTCGGCGTCCACTGGACCATGCCCGGCGGCGGGCTGGAGCCGGGCGAGACCCCGCCGGTCGGGGCCCGGCGCGAGCTGTGGGAGGAGACCGGCTGGACCGACCTCGAACCGGGTCCGCTGCTCTGCACCTGGGAGCACGACTTCACCTGGCACGGCACCCCGGTCCGCCAGCACGAGCACATCTACCTCACCCGCGGACCGCACCGCGGCCCGGTCGGTGACGTCAGCGCGGTGCACGCCGAGGACCGGATCCTCGACTGGCGCTGGTGGAGCCCGGCCGACCTCGCCGACGAGAACGCCGACGCGCTCTGGCCGCCCCGGCTCCCGGAACTGCTGGAGCCGGTCCGCGCGGGCTGGGCGGTCGACGGGCACCCTCCGGTACCCGTCGACCTCGGCTACATCCCGAACACCCGCTAGCCGCAGCCCCGCTCCGGGCGGGTTGCCCGCCCGGCAGCGCCCGCCCGGTAGCGCCCGCCGGACTCCGCCCGCTAGCCCCGCCCGCCGCGCCGGGTACGCCCGGTGGGGCCGGCCGGCCCGGGCTCCCAGCCGTGCAGGTCCAGCTCCCGGTCGTGCAGCGCCCAGGGGTTCATCCGTACCGTCAGCTGGGCGTGGGCGAGTTGCCCGACGGTGAGCCCGGTCTCGGCGACCAGCTGCTCGGTCGATACCGAGACGGCGATGGCGGGACGCCAGGAGGGCAGCACGACCAGGCTGGTCCCGCGCCCGACCCGGATCGGCTCCGCGGCCACCCGGACCGGCGTCCGCTCCTCCGGGCGGCCGAGGCCGTCCGGCTGGACCGGGCTGCCGCCGATCAGGATGCCGAGCGGCGGTTCGGCCCGGGAATCCCAAGCCCTGTCCCCGGCCCTGTCCCCGGCCCAGGCGTTCGCCGAGTCGGCACCGTTCGCAGCGTGAGCCGGGGGCACCGCGGCCGGGTGACCGGTCACCACCCCCGTTGCACCGGCAGGTTCACCCGCCCACCCCGCACCGCGCGGCCGCACGCCGGTCGGGTCGGTCGCGGCCGTCTCCCGTGCGGCCGCCTCCTGCCCGGTCGGGGCGGCCTGCGGGTGCATCTGGCGCAGCCGGCGGGAGGGCGACGGCCGTCGCGAGCCGAGGCTCCGGAGCTCCTCGCGCGCCGAACGCGGCGCCGGCGAGGGCCGGTTGCCCTCCGTGGGCACCGCGGGCTGCCGGAGGCTGACGAACCCCGGTCCGACCTCCTGCTCGGCCCTCTCCGCGGCCCTTTCCGCGGCCCTTTCCGCGGCCCTTTCCGCGGTCTTCTCCGCGGTCTTCTCCGCGGTCTTCTCCGCGGTCTCGCCGAGCAGCGCCCGCACCTCTTCCACCGGCCGTCGGCACGCGGCCGCCAGCTCGGCGACCGAGCGCCCCTCGGCGCGCGCGGCCCGCAGCCGGCCGGCGAAGGCCTCCCGGAGCCGGGCCGCGGTCGCGGCAGCGTCCGTCGCAAGACGTTCCGTCGCAGCGCCACCAGTTGCAGCGCCATCCGTCGCAGCGCCGCCCGTCGCAGCACGCCGGAGCTGCGCCTCGACGTCCTCCGGGCTGCGCGGCTGCGGCACCGAGTCGCCCCGGGCGGGGACGGCCCGGGCGTCGGCCGCGTGGGCGTCGGATGCCGTCGCGATCGCGCAGATCGGAGCCCCCGAGCCGGGCGGTTCGGGGGCGTCGGCCCGGGGCGAGGAGCCGGCACCGGCCGCGGGCGGGCCGGGCAGGGCGGAGTCGGTGGAACGGGGGTGGAGCGAGGTCATCGGCGGGCCCTTCAGGGGATGGTCCCGACGATCCTCCCGCACCGCGCCACCAGCTCCAAGCGTCATTCCCAGGCGTGTGTTGGGGAGCACGCCGTGATCGCCCGGCGATCAGCGGCGGCCCCTACCAGGCGTATCGGCTCAACTGCCGGGCGCGACGAAGCCCTTGAGGTCGGAGAGCACCGCGTTGGCGGCCATGACGCCGAGCCCGAGGAACCAGGTCTCATCCGAAACCGGCCGCGCCTGACCGGACTTGACCGCGCCGAGCGTCTTCCAGAGCGCCCCGCCGAGCACCGCGTCCTGGCTGGTCGAACTGGGGCTCCCGTACATGCCGTAGAAGATCCAGTCGGCGTCCGCCTTGTCGATCTGCTCCGGGCTGACCTCCACCGCGAGCTCCTTGACCTGCTCGATCGCGGGCTGCGGCAGCGGCACGTCGGTGAGGATGGTGCCGATGAAGGAGAGTTCGGCGTAGAGCCTGGTCCGGCCCGGCATGAAGCGCAGTGGCGTGATGCTGGGCCGCTTGCCGCCGAGCCCGGTGCCGATCGCGGCGGCCGCCGCCTGGTAGGCGTCGAGCTGCGCCTGGGCCTCGGCCTGCAGGCCGAAGGGGCTGGCGTTGAGCAGGAAGTTCTGCTTCCAGGGGTAGCCGGGGCGCAGCGAGAAGACGGTCGGCGCGATCTTCGACAGCTGGGCGTATTGGTCCTGGGCGCGCAGCTGGCTGCCGAGGATCAGGTCGGGCTTGAGCGCCGCGATCGCCTCCAGGTTGAGGCTGTTGATGGTGCCGACGGCGGCCGGGTTGCCCGCCTTGTCCTTTAGGTAGGAGGGCAGCGACTTGGAGGCGTCGGTGTGGACGACGCCGACCGGCTGGATGCCGAGCGAGACGACGTTGTCGAGCTCGCCGGTGTCCAGCACCACGACCCGGGTGGGCTTGGCGGGGATGACGGTCTCGCCCATGGCGTGCTTGACGGTGCGCGGGTAGACGCCCGGGGCGGCGTCGGTGCCGAAGCCCTTCATCTTCTCGATGACGGTGGCGTAGTCGTCGCCGCCCTGCTTGACCGACTTCTGGTCGGGCGAACCGCCGCTCCCGGGCTTCGCGCCGCCGCCGCCACCGCTGTTGCCACTGTCGCCCGAGCTGCCGCAGGCGGCGAGGAGTCCGCCGAGGCCGAGTACCGCGGCGCCGGTCACTCCGATGGTGAGGAAGCGACGGCGGCCGGCGGTGCGCGGTGCGGGCACGGGCGCAGACGAGGGTGCGGGTGCAGCCACGGGGGCGAGGGCGGGAGCGAGGGTCGAGTCGTCGGAGTCGGGGGCCACGCGACGCTCCTTCACGGTCGGGACCGGGCGGTCGAGATAAGAGGTTAGGTGAGGCAAACCTATCTCGCCGCCTGTCGCACTCTCCGTGCGGGGGTGCTCGCCGGAACGTCAAAGGTCATCGAAAGTGCATAAAATCACCAAGAGTTGGTCTATTCAACCTTCTTTCGTGCGTCTTAGAGTGCGCTGGTGTTTGATCAGCAGCTCTCAGAGCACACAAGCAGCGGCCGGGCAATGGCGCCCGGCGCTCCGCAGGGTGCCCCGGTCAGTGGCACCAGTGGTGGCGTCCCCGAACAGGGGACGGCTGGGGGAGCGGGGGACAAGGGCCTGCGGGGCAACTCGGTCGGCCTGCTGGGCAGCGTGGTGCTGGGCGTCTCGACGGTCGCCCCGGTCTACTGCCTGACCGCGACGCTGGGACCGACGGTCACCGCGGTCGGGGTGCAGATGCCGGCGGTGTTCCTGGCGGGCTTCCTGCCGATGCTGCTCGTCGCGTTCGCCTACAAGGAGCTGAACAAGGACTTCCCGGACTGCGGGACGTCCTTCACCTGGTCGGTCAAGGCCTTCGGCCCGCGGGTCGGCTGGATGGCCGGCTGGGGACTGACCGTCGCGACCATCATCGTGCTCTCCAACCTGGCCGGAGTCGCGACGGAGTTCCTCTACCTGATGCTCGGCGAGATGACCGGCAGCGACTGGATCGCCGGGCTCGACCAGAACAAGGCCGTCCACCTGCTCACCGTGGTGCTGCTCATCGCCGGTGCCACCGCGATGAGTTACCGGGGGATGACGGCCACCAAGTGGTTCCAGTACGGCCTGGTCGGCCTCCAACTGGCCGTGCTGCTGCTGTTCTCGGCCATCGCCATCGGCAAGGCCGCCGCCGGGGACCTCCCCGACTCGATCGGCTTCTCCTTCTCCTGGCTGAACCCGCTCCAGGTCGGCTCGTTCAGCGCGTTCACCGCCGGCCTGTCGCTGTCGATCTTCATGTACTGGGGCTGGGACACCTGCCTCACCATGAACGAGGAGACCCTCGGCAGCGCCAAGACCCCGGGCCGGGCCGCGATGGTCTCCATGGTCACCCTGGTCGGCTCGTACCTGCTGGTCGCGATCTCGGCCCAGATGTTCGCCGGCGTCGGCAGTACCGGCAACGGCCTCGGCAATCCGGCGACCGCCGACAACGTCTTCGCCGCGCTCGCCCGCCCGGTGCTCGGCTCACCGTGGAGCATCCTGCTCTTCCTGGCCGTCGTCGCCAGTGCCGCCGCGAGCCTGCAGACCACCTTCATCCCGGTGGCCCGCACCCTGCTCGCGATGAGCGCGTACCGTGCCGTGCCGCCGCGCTTCGGCACCGTCCACCCGCGCTTCCGCACCCCCGGGTACGCGACCGTCGCGGCCGGTCTCGCCACCGCCGGGTTCTACGTCGGGATGAGCCTGATCAGCGAGGACGTCGTCCAGGACACCATCCTGGCGCTCGGTCTGATGATCTGCTTCTACTACGCGCTGACCGCCTTCTCCTGCGTCTGGTACTTCCGCCGCTCGCTCCGCGGCAGCCTGCGCGACCTGCTGCTCAAGGGCGTCGCCCCACTGCTCGGCGGCCTGCTGCTGAGCGCCGTCTTCCTGCAGACCCTCACCGACGCCTGGTCCCCCGACTACGGCAGCGGCGCGCTGTTCGGCATCGGCTCGGTATTCGTGATCGGCGTCGGCATCCTGCTGCTCGGCGCCGCGCTGATGACCTGGTACGGCCGGATCCGACCGGAGTTCTTCCGCGGCGAGACGCTGCGCCACGACACCAGGGCCCTGGTCGTGGAGGACTGACGCTATCGTGGGAGCCATGAAGCGCTTCGTGGGCCTGTGCTGGTGGCCGTCCTAGGACGGCCACCACACTCGCCTGACCAGGGCCGTCCGGGATGGACGGCCCTGTCGCGTTTCCCCACGGGACGGGCCCCGCGCCCCGGACGGCCGCCAACCACCGCCGTACCGAGGGAGAAACCCGATGACCCCCGCCGCCACCGCTACCGCTACCGCCACCACCGCCGCCGACGCGTCCGACCTCACCGCCACGGACCCGCTCGGTGACCCGTCCTCCCACCGCGTCCTCACCGGCGACCGCCCCACCGGCCCGCTCCACCTCGGCCACTACTTCGGCACCCTGCGGAACCGGGTCCGACTGCAGGACCAGGGCGTCGAGATGTTCGTCCTGGTCGCCGACTACCAGGTCATCACCGACCGCGACATCGCCGACCGGCTCGCCGAGCACACCGAGAACCTCGTCCTCGACTACCTCGCGGCCGGCCTCGACCCCGAACGGGCCACGATCTTCGCGCACAGCGCCGTCCCCGCCCTCAACCAGCTGCTGCTGCCCTTCCTCAGCCTGGTGAGCGTCGCCGAACTGAGCCGCAACCCCACCGTCAAGGACGAGATCGCCCACTCCAGCCAGGCCGCCGTCAACGGACTGATGTTCACCTACCCCGTCCACCAGGCCGCCGACATCCTGTTCTGCAAGGCCGACCTCGTCCCGGTCGGCCAGGACCAGCTGCCCCACCTCGAAGTCGCCCGCACCGTCGCCCGCCGCTTCAACGAGCGCTACCCGCACGCCGACGGCAGGGCCGTCTTCCCCCGCCCCCGGGCGCTGCTCTCCGACGCCCCGATGCTGCCGGGCACCGACGGCGGCAAGATGAGCAAGAGCCGCGGCAACGCCGTCGCCCTCGGCGCCGACGAGGACACCACCGCCCGGATCATCCGCGGCGCGAAGACCGACGCCGACCGCCGCATCACCTACGACCCGAGCGCCCGCCCCGAGGTCTCCGGACTCGTCCTGCTCGCCGCGCTCTGCCAGGAGCGCGACCCGGAGGCCGTCGCCGAGGAGATCGGCGACGGCGGTGCGGCCGCCCTCAAGCGCACCGTCATCGAGTCCGTCAACGAGCACTTCCGCCCGCTGCGCGCCCGCCGTGCCGAGCTCGCCACCGACCGCGGCCACCTGCGGCAGGTCCTGCGGGACGGCGCCGAACGGGCCAACGCCATCGCCGACGCCACCCTCGCCGAGGTGCGGGAGGTGATGGGCGCGATCTGAAGGGCCATCACGGCCTCTACGCCCTCAAGACCCTCAAGACCCTCAAGGCCCTCAACGGCCTCTACGCCCTCGACCCGCACGGACCCACTGCGGTCCGTCCGTCCACGGACATCGGCCGGTCGACCGGCGGGCATATCGTCACCGGGCGGCCTCGACCACACCCCGAGGCCGCCCACAGTCGCCCCTTCCCCGAAAGGCCCGGTCCATGGACCAGCAACCGCCCACGCCCGGCCAGGGACTGACCCGCCCGCCGCAACTGCGCCCCGGCGACCACATCGCCGTCGTCGCCCCCAGCGGCCCGATCGACGCCGGGCGACTCACCGCCGGCTGCGAGATCCTCCGCACCTGGGGCCTGCGTGTCACCGTCGCCCCGCATGTCCTCGACACCCACCCCGCCCTCGGCTACCTGGCCGGCACCGACACCGACCGCGCGGCCGACATCCAGGACGCCTGGCTCGACCCCACCGTCGACGCCGTCATCTGCGCCCGAGGCGGCTACGGCGTCCACCGCATCGTCGACCTGCTCGACTGGACCGCCATGCGCACGGCCCGCCCCAAGCCCTTCATCGGCTTCAGCGACGTCAGCTCCCTGCACGAGGCCTTCGCCCAGCGACTCGGCCTCGCCACCCTGTACGGGCCGATGGCCACCGCCTCCTCCTTCGTCGAGGACGGCCCCACCGCCGAGCACCTGCGCCGGACCCTCTTCGACCCCGCCGCCACCACCGTCCTCACCTCGCCCACCGCCGGCGCGCTCGTCCCCGGCCGTGCCCGCGGCGTCACCGCCGGGGGCTGCGTCCACGTGCTCGCCGCCGAGCGCGGCACGCCCGCCGCCCGCCCCTCCTACACGGGCAGCATCCTGGTCCTCGAAGACGTCAACGAGCACCCCTACCAGCTCGACCGCCTGCTCACCCAGTTCCTGCGCTCCGGCGCCCTCGACGGCGTGGCCGGCATAGCCCTCGGCTCCTGGGAGGGCTGCGGGCGGCCCGAACGGGTCCGGGACGTGATGCTCGACCGCCTCGGCGGTCTCGGCGTGCCCGTGCTCTGGGAACTGGGTTTCGGCCACTGTCCGTCCACCCTCACCGTCCCGCTCGGCGTCCCCGTCGTGCTCGACGCGGACGCCGGCACGCTCACCCTGGAGCAGCCCGCCCTCGTCCCTACCCCTGTCATCGTCTGAGCCGGTCCTTGGCTGAGCCGGCCGCCAGGCCTGGGCCAGTGAGTAGGGTGCGGCCATGAACGAGGACCGCCTCACCGCCCTCGCCCGCGGACTCCTCCGCGGCCCGGGCAGCAACGCCCGTACGATCCTCGGACTTGTCGGCCCGCCCGGAGCCGGCAAGTCCACCCTCGCCCGCCACCTGGTCGCCGAGGTCGAACGCGCCGAAGGCCCCGGCACCGCCGCGTACCTCCCGCTCGACGGCTTCCACCTCTCCGCCGCCCAGCTCGTCCGCCTCGGGCTGACCCACCGCAAGGGCGCCCCGGCCACCTTCGACGCCCACGGCTACCTCGCCCTGCTGCGCCGGGTCGCCGCCGACCGCTTCCAGGACATCTACGTCCCCGACTTCGACCGAACCCTGGACGAACCGGTCGCCGCCCGCCACGTCGTCCGCCCGCACACCCGCCTGGTCATCACCGAGGGCAACTACCTCGCCTCCGCGGACACCCCCTGGCCGGACGCCCGCCGGCTGCTGCGCGAGCTCTGGTACGTCGACACCGACGACACCGTCCGCGAGGAGCGACTGCTCCGCCGACACCGCGACGGCGGCCGCGACGAGGCCACCGCCCTGCGCTGGGTTTCCAGCAACGACCACCCCAACGGCGAGTACGTGAAGCAGGGCCGCGCGCTCTGCACCCGGACCGTCCCCGGCACCGGTTTGCCCCAGGCACCGGAGAGGGGTAGTGTTCTCTAGTCGCTCGACAGGGAGCACCGGACACGCGTCTGCGCGGACGGTCCCGGAGCGGCCAATCCCCTGAAACACCACTTCCGGTCCGTACCGGTCGTTTCGCTTTTTCGCGGCTCGGCTCGGTGCTTATTCGGCGTGCGCTTTTTATCGGATTGCGGCTGGATTCGCTTTTCGGAGCGGGGATCGGCTAGAGTTTGAAACGTCGGACGGGGCATCAAACCCCGGAAGACACCGGCGAGTTGGATGACGAAGCCCCGGAAAACGGAGCGGAAAACATCTGATAAGCTGGGAACACGAAAGAACGAAGCGCCCGGAGGGCCCGCTGGAAGGCGGTCCGAAGGAAGCGTCCGTTCCTTGAGAACTCAACAGCGTGCCAAAAGTCAACGCCAGATATGTTGACATCCCCGGCCTCGATCGTCTGATCGGGGTTGGAGATTCCTTTTGAAACAAACACTAGCGAGGACGCAGTGCGCGGGGCCGCCCTATTCCGGTGGTTGCCGTGCCGCTCAACGCGGGTGTCGACCCGATTACGGGTATACATTCACGGAGAGTTTGATCCTGGCTCAGGACGAACGCTGGCGGCGTGCTTAACACATGCAAGTCGAACGGTGAAGCCCTTCGGGGTGGATCAGT
>NZ_JBEOSP010000009.1:0-205471 GCF_040303105.1 Kitasatospora sp. NPDC096128
TTGGCGGTCTGAAAATCACCCGTCACGCCCCTCTCCGCACCCACCCCCTCCACCGCCCCCTCCCGCAGCGCGTCCCTCTCGCCTGGGGCGAGGGAAGGGGGAGGGGGGTGGGGGGGTGGTTGGGGTGGGTGGGTTGGTGCGGGTGAGTGGGTGGGTGGGGTGGTGTGGGCGTGGGTGCGGGTGGGGTGGTGCGGGGGTGTGCGTCATAGGTGGGGGGTGTCGGGGGTATGGGCACGGCATGGGATTCGACGAGAAGTGGGTGCCGGTGACCGGGGCTGGGCGGGACGGGCTTCGGGGGATCCTTGCGGCGCCTGGGGATGCTGTGGTTGCGCTGGACTTCGACGGGACGTTGGCGCCGATCGTTGCGGATCCTTCGCAGGCCCGGGCGCATCCGGGGGTGCGGGGTGCCTTGGGGGTGCTGACGGGGAGGGTGGGGGCGGTGGTTGTCATCACGGGGCGGCCGGCGGCTTTGGCGGTCGAGTACGGGGGGTTGGCGGGGCTTCCCGGGGTGGTGGTGCTCGGGCACTACGGGGCTGAGCGGTGGGAGGGGGGTGAGGTCTCGGCGCCCGAGGTGCATCCGGGGGTGGCTGCGGTGCGGGGGGCGTTGCCGGGGGTGCTGGAGCGGGTGGGGGCGCCCGGGGGGACGTGGGTGGAGGACAAGGGGCGCTCGGTGGCCGTGCACACCCGGCGGGCGGCGGAGCCGGAGCGGGTGTTGGAGCTGTTGCGCGGGCCGGTCGGGGAGTTGGCGGCGGAGCACGGGCTGGTGGTGGAGCCCGGGAGGCTGGTGCTGGAGCTGCGGCCGCCGGGGGTGGACAAGGGGGCGGCGCTGACGGGGTTCCTGCGGGAGCGCGGGGCGCGGGCCGTGCTGTACGCGGGGGACGACCTGGGGGACGTCGCGGCCTTCGCGGCGGTCGAGAAGCTGCGGGGGGAGGGACTCGCGGGCGTGCTCGTGTGCAGCGGCGCGGTGGGGGACGCGCCGGTGCGGGAGCTGGCCGAGCGGGCGGATCTGGTGGTCGACGGGCCCGAGGGCGTGGTGGAGCTGTTGGCGGATCTGGGGGAGGTCCTTACAGGGCGTTGAGCTGGTCGAGGAACCACTGCTGCGGGGGGAGGGCGGTGGCCGCGGCGGCGAGGCGCTTGGTGCGGTCGGCGCGTTCCCCGCGGCTCATGGTGAGGCCGGTGTGCAGGGCCTCGGCGGTGGCGATGACGTCGTACGGGTTGACGGTGAGGGCGTCGTCGCCGAGTTCGGCGTGGGCGCCGGCCTCGCGGGAGAGGACGAGGGCGCAGCCGTGGTCGGAGACCACGGGGACTTCCTTGGCGACCAGGTTCATGCCGTCCCGGATCGGGTTGACGAGGGCCACGTCGGCGAGGCGGTAGGCGGCGAGGCTGCGCGGGAAGTCGTCGTTGACGTGCAGGATCAGGGGCTGCCAGGTGGGGGTGGCGAATTCGGCGCTGATGGCGGCGGCGAGGTCCTGGACCGCGGCGGTGTAGGCGCGGTACTCGGCGAGGTCGGTGCGGGACGGGTAGGCGAAGGCGATGTGGACCACCCGGTCGTGCCACTCGGGGCGGGTGCGGAGCAGGTGCCGGTAGGCCTGGAGGCCGCGGACGATGTTCTTGCTCAGCTCGGTGCGGTCGACCCGGACGATGGTGCGGCGGTCGCCGACGGCGGCCCGGAGGGCGGCGAGGCGTTCGTCGACGTCGGGGCGGTGGGCGCGTTCGCGCAGGAAGTCGGCGTCGGCCCCGAGGGCGTGGACGCCGAGGTGGGTGGTGCGGCCGTCGTGCGTGACGGTGAGGGCGGTGGGGTCGAAGGCGGCGCCGAGGAGGTCTTCGCAGCAGGCGGCGAAGGCGCGGGCCCAGCGTTCGGTGAGGAAGCCGGCCCGGTCGGCGCCGAGGATGCCGGTCAGGACGGCCCGGGCGACGTCGTCGGGGAGCAGCCGGTAGTACTCGGGCGGGGCCCACGGGGTGTGGGAGAAGTGGCCGATCCGCAGGTCGGGGCGGGCCGCGCGGAGCAGGGCCGGGGTCAGGGACAGGTGGTAGTCCTGGACCAGGACGGCGGCTCCCGGGGCTGCTTCGGCGGCCAGGGCGGCCGAGAAGGCGGCGTTGTAGGCCTGGTAGGCGGCCCATTCGGTGCGGAAGCCGGCGTCGAAGGAGGGCGCGGTGGGGGTCGCGTAGAGCAGGTGGTGGACGAACCAGAGGGTGGAGTTGGCGACGCCGTTGTAGGCGCGGGCGAAGGTCTCCGGGTCGATGTCGAGCATTCGTACGGCCTGGCCGCCGACCTCGTGCCCGGCGAGGTCGAGGCGGCCGTCGGGGGCTTCCCGGGCGGCTCTGCGGTCGGCGTCGCCCAGTGCGGCGCAGACCCAGACGGCGTTGGGGTCGTCGATCGCGGACAGGCCGGAGACCAGGCCTCCGCCGCCGCGGCGCAGGGTCAGGGTGCCGTCGTCGGCGGTGCTGAAGGACACCGGTCCCCGGTTGGAGGCCACCAGGACGGGGGCGGTTCCGGTCGCACTCGAACGTTCGGTCGTGAGATCGCCCATGGTTGGGATGTTGCCGGGGGGTCGGGGTGGCAAACCCCTCAGCGGTGGGTGGAGTACTCGGGGACGGTGTGCATCGGGGGGCGTTCCAGGGCCGTCACGGGGTGGGTGTGGGCGGTGAAGATGGGGGTCCCGCCGGCCGGGGTGCGGGTGAACTGGGTGAGGTGGGGGTGGACGAGGTCGGCGGAGGCCTTGAGGCGGTGGGTGCGGTCGAGGCGTTCGAGGGCGGTGCGGTAGATGGTGGCGGCCATCCGGCCGAGGGCCTGGCCGTCCTGGTGGCGGTGGTGCCGGACGCCGACGTCGACCTGGGCCAGGGCGTCCAGGCCGACCAGGTCCAGGGCGTCGACCAGCAGGCCGAGTTCGACGCCGTAGCCGGTGGGGAAGGGCAGCCGTTCGAGCAGTGAGCGGCGGGCCGCGTACTCGCCGCCGAGGGGCTGGACGAAGCCGGCGAGTTCCGGCCAGTGGAGGTTGAGCAGGGGGCGGGCGACGAGTTCGGTGACCCGGCCGCCGCCGGCCGGGACGACCGCGCCGCTCTCCGTCTCCAGGGGGCGGTCGTACATGGCCTTGACCAGGTGGATGTCGGGTTCGGTGAGCAGCGGGCCGACGATGCCGGAGACGAAGGCCGGGTCGAACTCGCGCAGGTCGGCGTCGACGAAGCAGACGATGTCGCCGTGGGTGACCAGCAGCGAGCGCCAGAGCACCTCGCCCTTGCCGGGGACGGCGGGCAGCCGGGGGAGGATCCGGTCGCGGTGTTCCACCCGGGCGCCGGCTGCGGCGGCGACGGCGGCGGTGGCGTCGGTGGAGCCGGAGTCGACCACGACGAGTTCGTCGACCAGCGGGATCCGGTCCATGAGCTCACGCCGGACGGTGCGGACGATGTCGCCGACGGTGGCCTCCTCGTCGAGGGCGGGGAGGACCACGCTGACCGTCTGGCGGGTGCGCCGCTTGGCGGCGAGGAGGGCGTCGACCGGCCGTTCGGCCGCGCTCCACGAGCGGCGGTGGAGCCAGGACGCCGCCTGCGGGAGAAGTGCGGGGGTCGGTTCGGCGGGCACGGTGACTCTCCTCGGCGGGATCGGTGGAACGGGCCATCTCGCTTGGCGGACGGTCCCTTTCGGGGTGGACGCCTTCGGATACAGTCTTCGTACAGCGGTCGGACCTTTGCACGCCGGGGTCGCCGCTGAACCATAACTTCACATGCTCATCCAGAGGGACTGAGGGAACGGCCCGTTGACGTCCCGGCAACCTTCTCGCTCGGCTGTCGTCGACAGGCCCCGGCGGGACAGGTGCCAATTCCGGCCTGTGGCGCGACCGCGCCGCGGGGAAGATGAGGAGAGAGGCCTCCGCCATCATGGCTATCGACATCGCCGCACCTGTTTCGGTCGACCTCGGCCCCGCCGCCGCCCTGTCCTGTCGGGAGTGCGGAACCCGCTTTCCGCTCGGCCCCAGCTTCGCCTGCCTGGAGTGCTTCGGGCCGCTGGAGATCGCCTACGAGTTCGGCAGCGAGCGCGCCGAGGAGCTGCGCAAGCGGATCGAGTCCGGTCCCGCGTCCATCTGGCGGTACGCGCCGCTGCTGCCGGTGCCGGCCGACGTCGCGTCGAAGCCGAACCTCAACCCCGGGTGGACCCCGCTGGTGAAGGCGGACAACCTGGGCCGTGAGCTCGGTTTCACCGCGCAGCTGCACGTCAAGGACGACTCGGGGAACCCGACGCACTCGTTCAAGGACCGGGTGGTGGCCTGCGCGATCGAGGCGGCCCGGGCGTTCGGGTACACCACGCTGTCCTGCTCCTCGACCGGCAACCTGGCCGGCGCGGTGGGTGCGGCGGCGGCCCGGGCCGGGTTCCGCTCCTGCGTGTTCATCCCGCACGACCTGGAGCAGGGCAAGGTCGTGATGGCCGGGGTGTACGGCGGCGAGCTGGTCGGCATCGAGGGCAACTACGACGACGTGAACCGGTTCTGCTCGGAGCTGATCGGGGACCCGGCCGGCGAGGGCTGGGGCTTCGTCAACGTCAACCTGCGGCCGTACTACGGCGAGGGCTCCAAGACGCTGGCGTACGAGATCTGCGAGCAGCTCGGCTGGCGGCTGCCGGAGCAGATCGTCATCCCGATCGCCTCGGGCTCGCAGCTGACGAAGATCGACAAGGGGCTGCAGGAGCTGATCAAGCTGGGGCTGGTGGAGGACCGGCCGTACCGGATCTTCGGCGCCCAGGCGGAGGGCTGCTCGCCGGTGTCGGCGGCGTTCAAGGCCGGCCGTGACGTGATCAAGCCGGTCAAGCCGGACACCATCGCCAAGTCGCTGGCGATCGGCAACCCGGCGGACGGCCCGTACGTGCTGGACATCGCCCGCCGGACGGGCGGCGCGGTGGAGGACGTGACGGACGCGGAGGTCGTGGCGGCGATCCGGCTGCTGGCCCGGACCGAGGGGATCTTCGCCGAGACCGCGGGCGGGGTGACCGTCGGGGTGCTGAAGAAGCTGGTCGAGTCCGGCCGGCTGGACCCGTCCAAGGAGACCGTCGCGATCAACACCGGGGACGGCCTCAAGACGCTGGACGCCGTCTCCGAGGCGGGCATGACCGCCGTCATCCGCCCGACGCTGGACTCCTTCCACGCCGCCGGCCTCGCGTCCGCCTGAACCACCCACCCCCGCTAGGAGAGCCATGAGCGCCAACGTCCGCATCCCCACCATCCTGCGCACCTACACCGGCGGCGCGGCCGAGGTGACCGCCGAGGGGGCCACCCTGGCCGAGGTGATCGCCGACCTGGAGCAGAACCACGCCGGCATCGCGGCCCGGATCCTGGACGACACCGGCAAGCTGCGCCGCTTCGTCAACGTGTACGTGAACGACGACGACGTGCGGTTCGCCGAGGGTCTGGCGACCGAGATCAAGGACGGCGCCGGCATCTCGATCATTCCGGCGGTGGCCGGCGGCTGCTGAGCCGTCCGGTCCGCTTCCCGGCCGCCCGCACGTACGGAGACTGGAATTCCGTACGCGTGGGCGGCCGCTTGCATTTCGGCGGGAATATTTCAGGGTCAAGTCGGAGTAGAGTGTGGCTCTGCTGGGAACAGGGTTCCTCTTCCGGCGCACGGGGTGCTTCACCGGAGGTCGTCCGGCTGCTCGGACCGGTTGCGGGCCGGGGCCGTGAAACATGTCAGGCAGATGTCAGAATTCCTGCGGGCATTTGGGTAATTCGTCCGCTATGCCCGGCGCGGAATGCCGAGTTTCTTCCGGTTTGTTCGCTCTTGTCTCTTGACGGGCCTAGGGAATTCCCGGCGGTTGACCCTGTTGCAGAGGGCGTCGATCCGGATACATTCAGCGGCGGTCGACGTAATCAGCCGCTCACGGAAGCCGTCCGGCACCCCCGTTGCGGAGGATTGCGGCGTGCACGGCTGCGCCCAGGGGGGGTTCCCCGGGCCGGCCTTCAAAACCAGACCCGGGCCCGCGACCTGCGGGACCGTGAAGGGCCAGCACAGCACTAGGGGAGTTCGGAATGGCTCAGGGCACCGTCAAGTGGTTCAACGCGGAGAAGGGCTACGGCTTCATCGCGGTCGACGGTGGTGCGGACGTCTTCGTCCACTACAGCGCGATCCAGATGGACGGCTACCGCACCCTCGAGGAGGGCCAGCGGGTCGAGTTCGAGATCTCCCAGGGACAGAAGGGCCCGCAGGCGGACATGGTCCGCGCGGCGGTCTGACCCCTTCCGGACCCAGGAGCTCGGCGCGGCCCACGGCTGGTGACCACTCGCTTCTCGACGGGCCCGTACGACACGCGTCGTACGGGCCCGTCGGCGTTCCCGGGGCGGGCCGGGCGGGGGCGGACGGCGGCTCGCGGGTTGGCTATTGGGCTTGCACTCGACCACCCGGAGTGCTAATCATTGGCGTTAGCACTCACAGTGTGAGAGTGACAGCGGACCGGGTCGGTGAGGCCCCCGGGAGCGGCAGGGGAATGGACCTCCGCACACCAGGGCCGTCCGTCGCGGGCACCCCTTGGTCCGAGCAGTCGACCGTGTCCCGGAGGACCACTTCTGATGGCCAAGATCATCGCCTTTGATGAGGAAGCTCGCCGCGGCCTTGAGCGTGGCATGAACCAGCTCGCCGACGCAGTGAAGGTCACGCTCGGCCCCAAGGGTCGCAACGTCGTGCTGGAGAAGAAGTGGGGCGCCCCCACGATCACCAACGACGGTGTCTCCATCGCCAAGGAGATCGAGCTCGAGGACCCGTACGAGAAGATCGGCGCGGAGCTCGTCAAGGAGGTCGCCAAGAAGACGGACGACGTCGCGGGCGACGGCACCACCACCGCCACCGTGCTCGCCCAGGCCCTGGTTCGCGAGGGTCTGCGCAACGTCGCCGCCGGCGCCAACCCGATGGCCCTGAAGCGCGGCATCGAGAAGGCCGTCGCCGCCGTCTCGGACCAGCTGCTGGCCCAGGCCAAGGACGTGGAGACCAAGGAGCAGATCG
Source organism: Kitasatospora sp. NPDC096128 (assembly GCF_040303105.1). NCBI lineage: Bacteria > Bacillati > Actinomycetota > Actinomycetes > Kitasatosporales > Streptomycetaceae > Kitasatospora > Kitasatospora sp. NPDC096128. The sequence continues at coordinate 6,982 of NZ_JBEOSP010000009.1, forward strand.
CCTCCACCGCCTCCATCTCCGCCGCTGACACCCAGATCGGCGAGCTCATCGCCGAGGCCATGGACAAGGTCGGCAAGGAAGGCGTCATCACCGTCGAGGAGAGCAACACCTTCGGTCTGGAGCTCGAGCTCACCGAGGGCATGCGCTTCGACAAGGGCTACATCTCCGCCTACTTCGCCACCGACCTGGAGCGCATGGAGGCGACGTTCGAGGACCCGTACATCCTCATCGCCAACTCCAAGATCGGCTCGGTCAAGGACCTGCTCCCGCTGCTGGAGAAGGTCATGCAGAGCGGCAAGCCGCTCGTCATCATCGCCGAGGACGTCGAGGGCGAGGCCCTGTCGACCCTGGTCGTGAACAAGATCCGCGGCACCTTCAAGTCCGTCGCCGTCAAGGCCCCGGGCTTCGGCGACCGCCGCAAGGCCATGCTCGGCGACATCGCCATCCTCACCGGTGGCACCGTGATCTCCGAGGAGGTCGGCCTCAAGCTGGAGAACGCCGGCATCGACCTGCTGGGCACCGCCCGCAAGGTGGTCATCACCAAGGACGAGACCACCATCGTCGACGGTGGCGGCGACAGCGACCAGGTCGCCGGCCGTGTGAACCAGATCCGTGCCGAGATCGAGAACAGCGACTCGGACTACGACCGCGAGAAGCTCCAGGAGCGCCTCGCCAAGCTGGCCGGCGGCGTGGCCGTCATCAAGGCCGGTGCGGCCACCGAGGTGGAGCTCAAGGAGCGCAAGCACCGCATCGAGGACGCCGTCCGCAACGCCAAGGCCGCCGTCGAGGAGGGCATCGTCGCCGGTGGTGGCGTCGCGCTGCTGCAGGCCGGTGTCGCCTTCGACAAGCTGGAGCTGGACGGCGACGAGGCCACCGGTGCCAACATCGTCAAGGTCGCGCTGGAGGCCCCGATCAAGCAGATCGCGACCAACGCCGGCCTCGAGGGTGGCGTCGTGGTGGAGAAGGTGCGCAACCTCCCCGCCGGTCACGGCCTGAACGCCGCCACCAACGAGTACGTCGACCTGGTCGCCGCGGGCATCATCGACCCGGCCAAGGTCACCCGCTCCGCGCTGCAGAACGCCGCCTCCATCGCGGCGCTGTTCCTCACCACCGAGGCCGTCATCGCCGACAAGCCGGAGAAGGCCGCCGCGGCCGCCGGCGGCGGCATGCCGGGCGGTGACATGGACTTCTGATCCTGATCGGACTCCGATCGGATCGGCTGATCCTCGTCCGCGTGGGCGGTTCCCTTCGGGGGGCCGCCCACGCGGCGTTTCGGCGCCGGGGCCGTTTTGAACCGGTGGGCGGGCCGCGGAGAATGGACGGATGGCTTCCGACGACATCGAGACCGCCCTGCACAACGCCCGGGCCCTGATCCTGGCCGACCTCACCGCGCGGGACGTGGCGGACGCCGCCGTCGTCTCGTTGGTGGAGCAGGCCGTCACCCACCGGCGGTGGTGGCTGGAGCAGTGGCCGGACGGCACCGACTACGTGCTCGGGCTGGTCGCCCAGGACGTCCAGGACGCGCTGCTGGAGGCGTACGGGCGGTGGCCGCTGTGCAGCGCCTGCGCGGCCGACGGGGACCCGCACGCGCTCGGCGTGGAGCCCGAGCTGGGGCCGGAGCCGCACTGGGTGTGCGGCAAGCAGGGGGCCGTGGTGGCGCCGGTGGGGGAGCTGGACTAGTCCTCCAGCGCCCGGAGTTCGGCGGCGAGGTTGGTGCGGGCGGCCGCGGCGAGGCGGCCGTGGGCGGCGGGGGTGCGGTAGAGCGCCGGGAGTGCCAGGAGGTGGCGCAGGACGGCGGCCCGGCCGGTGCGGAAGTCCGGTTCGGGGACGAAGGCGTACTCCTCCCGGACGGCGGTCGCGTACGCCGCGTAGGCCTCGGGGGCGCCGCCGAGGACGGCGAGGTCCGCGTCGCAGAGCACCTCGCCGTCGCGGTCGCCGGGGGCCGGGTCGTGGGCGACGGTGAGCAGGACCAGGCGTTCGACCTCGGCGACGCGCCCGGCGGGCAGGCCGGCGGCGGTCAGCGCGCGGACGGCGAGGGCGGCGCTGCGCTCCTCGTTCTCGGTGCGGTCGGGGCGGTACACGGCGTCGTGGAACCAGGCGGCGAGCCGGACGGTGTCGGGGTCGGCGGCGTGCCCGGCGAGCTCGTCGACGTGGCGCAGGACCGCGCGCAGGTGCTCGGTGGTGTGGTAGCGGCGGTCCGGAGCCGACCAGCGGCGCAGCAGCTCCCGGCCGTACGGGTCGGGGTCGTCGGTGGCGCCGCAGCGGTGCAGCAGGGCGGTCCAGGCGGTGAGCAGGTCCTCGGTCGGCATGGGGCACATTGTGGCGGGTCGGTCCGGTGGACGGGATGTGCCGTTCAACGATATATGTAGGTGTATGACAGAACGCTCCATGCAGGAGCCGACGCTGCTGCTGCTCACCGCGCTGGCGGACGCCCCGAGGCACGGCTACGCGCTCATCCAGGAGATCGCCGCGATCTCGGACGGCCGGGTCAAGATGCGCACCGGCACGCTCTACGGCGCGCTCGACCGGCTGCTGACCCAGGGCCTGATCGAGGTGGCCGCCGAGGAGGTCGTGGACGGCCGGGCCCGGCGCAGCTACGCGCTGACCGACGTCGGCCGAGCCGCCCTGGCCGCCGAGGCCGGGCGCCTGCGGGCGGTCGCCACCGAGGCCGAGCGCCGGCTGACGAAGATCCGGTCGATGCTGCCGGGGAACACCGGGTCCCAGGGGCGGCCCGCCGCGGGGGGAGGACTCTCATGACCGTGCCGGTGATCGGTCCGACCTCCTCGGGGCTGCTGCGGGCCGCGCTGCAGCTCTACCCGGCGCGGTACCGCCGTGAGCGCGGCGAGGAGCTGGCCGAGGTGTTCGCCGACACGACGGCCGAGGGCGGCCGCGCCGCGGTCGCCCGGGAGGTGCTCGGCCTGGCGGTGTACGGGCTGCGGGTGCGGCTCGGGCTGACCGGCGGGTCGGCGGCCGGACGGCTGCTCGCGCTGGTGGCGCCGATGATCGCCGGTGCGGTGGTCGGGGCGACCATGGCGCCCTGGGCGGCCACCCTGGAGCGGACCACCAGGTGGCTCGCCTGGGACGACTCGGTCGGGAACCACCTCCGGGCCTTCGCCCCGCCGGTGGCCGCGCTGCTGCTCGGGGTGGCGGCCCTGCTGGGGCGGTGGACGGCCGTCCGGGTCACCGCGCTGCTGCTGGGCGCCGTCGGACTGTACGACCTGGGCCGGGCCGTCTGGCGGCCGGACGTCTTCGACGTCTGGTGGGTCGGCTACATCGGGATGGCCGCGCTGCCGTTCGTGGCGGCCGCGCTGCTGCTGGTCGCCGCGCCGGCCGACCTGCTGCCCCGGCCGAACCTGCGGACCGCCGGACTGGTGCTGGTCTCGGCGGTCGTCGGCGGGCTGCTCCAGGCGGTCCAGGGCTGGGACGACGCGACCTTCCCGCTGGGCCTCCATTGGTTCGTGGTGATGCTGATCGCCCCGCTGCTGCTGACCCTCGCCGGGCTGCGCGGGCGGATGGGGCCGGCCGGGGTCGGGCTCGCGATGCTGGTGCTGACCGGGCCCGGCAGCGTCTTCAACATCTGGCGGGAGTCCCGTGGGATCTCGCACCTGCTGCCGGTGGCGGTGCCGGTGCTGGCCCTGCTGGTGCTGGTGGCGGTGGCGGAGCGCCGGTTCGGGCGGCGGGAGGCCGTCGGGGTGGTGCCCGGACGGGTGTGACGGCCGGCCCGGCCCGGCGCGGCGCAGCCGGATCGGGGGTGCCGCACCGGGGTGCCGGGCCGGGGGTGCGGTCTCGCCGGGGGCGGGCGGATGTGGCAGGCTGTCTGATATGTCTAGACCAATTTTCGAAGTCATCGCGCTGACGCCCCAGGACGCCCAGGCTGCCGAGTCCGGCGGCGCCGACCGGCTCGAACTGGTCACCGACATGGCCGCCGACGGACTCACCCCCTCCGTCGAGGACTTCGCCCGGATCCGGGCCGCCGTCGGCATCCCGCTGCGCGTCATGCTCCGGATCCGGGACGGCTTCGCCCCCGGCGACCTGGACGAGCTGTGCGCCCGCGCCGTCGCGCTGCGGGCCGAGGGCGCCGAGGAGTTCGTGCTCGGCTTCCTCGACGCCGGGGGCGCCGTCGACCTGGCCGCCACCACGGCCGTCGCCGAGGCGATCGCCGGCTGCCGCTGGACCTTCCACCGGGCGATCGACCACAGCGCCGACCGGGCCGCCCTGCGCGCCGCCGTCGGCGCGCTGCCCGGGCTGGACACCTTCCTCACCTCCGGCGCGCCCGCCGGGGTGGACGCCGGCCGCGAGGTGCTGGCCGCCGAACTGGCCCGCAGCGGCGAACCCGGCCACACCCAGCGGATCCTGATCGGCGGCGGCCTGCGGGCCGAGCACCTCAAGGAGCTGCGGGCCGAGGGCTTCGACGCCTTCCACGTCGGCGGTGCGGTGCGGGCCGACGGCTGGCGGACGCCGGTCGACGCGGCCAGGGTCGCCGAGTGGCGGGCGCTGATCGACGCGTGAGCGACCGGGAAGGGGCCGGTGACGCCACCGGCCCCTTCCCGGTCAGCCGAGCTGCTCGGGCAGCGGCTCGCGGTGCAGCACCGTGAGGCCGGAGACGGCGCGGGTGAGCGCCACGTACAGGCGGCGCAGGCCGGTCCGCTCGTCCGGCTCGCCGGCGACCACCGCGGCCGGCTCGTCCAGCACCACGTAGTCGTACTCCAGACCCTTGGCCAGCGAGGCCGGGACGAGGGTCAGCCGGGACTCGGTGCTGGTCTCGGTGCCGGGGGAGAGGTGCGCCAGCCCGGCTGCGGTGAGCAGCTCGGCGAGCCGGGGGATCCGGGCGTCGGCGGCGATCAGGCCGGTCGAGCCCTCGTGCTCCAGTGCCTCCCGGCAGGCCGCCAGGACGGCCTCCTCCCAGTCGTCGACCGGGCGGATCTCCAGCGCGCCGGGGGTGTCGCGGACGGAGGTCGCCGGGGCCAGGCCGGGGGCGATCGAGGGCAGCAGCCGGGAGGCGTAGGCGATGACCTCCTCGGGCACCCGGAAGCCCTTGGTCAGCTCCTCCACGTGCGCCTCCGGCTTGCCCAGGTGGAGCAGGGCGTCCGGCCAACTCGCCGTCGCCCAGGGGGTGGTGCCCTGGGCGAGGTCGCCGAGGACGGTCGCCGAGCCGGTGGTGCAGCGGCGGCCCACCGCGCGGTACTGCATCGGGGAGAGGTCCTGGGCCTCGTCCAGCACCACGTGCCCGAGTGAGGGCGTGCGCTGCACCAGGTCCGTCGCCTCGTCCACCAGGACGGCGTCGGCGGGGGTCCAGCGGGCGGTCTTCACCGAGCGGCCGGGCTTGGGCCACAGCACCGCCCGCTGCTCCTCGGCGGTCAGCACGCCCTCGGCGCACTCGGCCAGGAACTCCGGGTCGGAGAGCAGCCGCAGCACCAGCTTGGCCGGGTCGACGGCCGGCCAGCACTCCTTGACCACGGCCTTGACCGCGGTGTTGCGGGCCACCGCGTCCTGCACCCGGTCGTCCGGGGCCTCGCCGCCCTGCTCCATCTTGAGCAGCACGGCGTGCGCGATGCGCTGCGGCAGGGCGTCCCGGGCGGCGCCGTAGCGGACCTCTCGGCCCTTCAACTCCTCGATGATCTCGACCAGTTCGTAGGCCGGGACGCGCCAGCGGCGGGAGCCGCGGACCACCACGCAGGGCTCGGTGGGCAGTGTGATGCCCGCCCGCACCGCCCGGCGCAGCACCTCGGCCATCCGGGCGTCGCCCTTGAGCCGGGCCGCCTCCGGGTCGTCCTCGCCCCGCACCTCGACGTGGGCGACCAGCTGCTGGACGGTGGCCTGGGCGACCTCCAGCTCGCCGAGGGCCGGGAGGACCTGCTCGATGTAGGAGAGGAAGGCGTTGTTCGGCCCGATCACCAGGGTGCCGGTGCGGGCCAGCCGTTCGCGGTGGGCGTACAGCAGGTAGGCGACGCGGTGCAGGCCGACCGCGGTCTTCCCGGTGCCGGGCGCCCCCTGGACGCAGATGGTGCCCGTGAGGTCGGAGCGGACGATCTCGTCCTGCTCGGGCTGGATGGTGGCGACGATGTCGCGCATCGGGCCGACGCGGGGCTTCTCGATCTCGGCGGCGAGCAGGGCGGAGGAGGTCTCCTGCTCGGCCGGGTCGGTGAGGTGCTCGTCCTCGTAGGCGGTGAGCTCCCCGCCGGTGTAGCCGAAGCGGCGGCGGCGCTCGACGTCCATCGGCTCGACGCGGCTGGCCCGGTAGAACGGCTGGGAGACCGGCGCGCGCCAGTCGATCACCATCGGGTCGCCGTCGGCGTCGTGGACGTGGCGGCGGCCGATGTAGAAGCTCTCCCCGCCGCCGCCCTCGCTGAGCTCCTCGCTGACCGCGTGGAGGTAGTCGAGGCGGCCGAAGAACAGCGGGGTGTCGGAGAGGTCGGCCAGGGCGGCGATCCTGGCCTCGATCTGGTTCTGGAGGATGACGGCGGACACCCAGGTGCCGGTCACGTCGCGCAGGTCGAGGGACTGGACGTCCTCGCGCATCGCCCGCAGCGCGGACCGGGACGAGGCCAGGTGGTCGCGTTCGCGCTGGAGCGGGTCGGTGGTGGGGGTGGCGGGCACAGCGAACCTTCCCGGCTGCCCCGGTGGCGGGCGCAGCGGATCGATGGAGCTCACGGTGGGGTACAGCCGACCGGTTGCCGTGCGGTCGGCACCTCCCCCGGCTGCCGGCGGAACACGCCAGGTACCACGGTTCGGGAGGGGGCAGACGGACGATCTTAGACCTGTCGGTCTCGGGGTTCCAGCCCCGCAGGTCTCAGGGGGTGCCGTACACCAGGAGGAGGACGTCCGTCCTGGTGGATACGGCCTTCGGAGTGATGCCGTGGGCCGTCCGGGTGCCTACCGTTGAAGACATGAGCACCGAGAACCGCACCCCCCGTACGGGCCCGGCCGGCGCGACCGCCGTCCAGGGCCGCCACCGCAACCCGCTGAGCACCGCCGTGCGCAACGTCGGGATCGTGCTGGACACCGCCGCGCGCGTGATCTTCCTCGGGCGCGACGGTGTCCGGTACTGAGCGTGCCTGCTCCTGAGTTGCTGCTCCTGAAGCGCTGCTGCTGAGCGTGTCCGCGGCTACAGCACGTCGTCCGCGTCGATGATCCGGTACGCGTAGCCCTGCTCGGCCAGGAAGCGCTGCCGGTGGGCGGCGAAGTCCTGGTCCACCGTGTCCCGGGCGACCACCGAGTAGAAGTGCGCCGAGTGCCCGTCCGCCTTGGGGCGCAGCACGCGGCCGAGGCGCTGGGCCTCCTCCTGGCGGGAGCCGAAGGTCCCGGAGACCTGGATGGCCACCGTGGCCTCGGGCAGGTCGATCGAGAAGTTCGCGACCTTGGAGACGACCAGGACGCCGATCTCCTTGTTCCGGAAGGCCTCGAAGAGCTTCTCGCGCTGGGCGTTGCTGGTCTCGCCCTTGATCACCGGCGCGTCCAGGACCTCCCCGAGCTCGTCCAGCTGGTCGATGTACTGGCCGATGATCAGCGTCTGGTCCTTCTCGTGCTTCTTGACCAGGGCCTCCACCACCCGCCGCTTGGTCGCGGTGGTCGCGCAGTAGCGGTAGCGCTCCTCCGGCTCGGCGGTCGCGTAGGTGAGCCGCTCCGAGTCGGTCAGGGTGACCCGCACCTCGCAGCAGTCGGCGGGCGCGATGTAGCCCTGGGCCTCGATCTCCTTCCACGGGGCGTCGAAGCGCTTCGGGCCGATCAGGCTGAACACATCGCCCTCGCGGCCGTCCTCGCGCACCAGGGTGGCGGTCAGGCCGAGCCGGCGGCGGGCCTGGAGGTCGGCGGTGAACTTGAACACCGGCGCGGGCAGCAGGTGCACCTCGTCGTACACCACCAGGCCCCAGTTGCGGGCGTCGAACAGCTCCAGGTGCGCGTAGACGCCCTTCCGCTTGGTCGTCATCACCTGGTAGGTGGCGATGGTGACCGGGCGGATCTCCTTCCTGGTGCCGCTGTACTCGCCGATCTCGTCCTCGGTCAGCGAGGTGCGCTTGACCAGCTCGTGCTTCCACTGGCGGGCCGAGACGGTGTTGGTGACCAGGATCAGCGTGGTCGACTTGGCGTGCGCCATGGCGGCGGCGCCGACCAGCGTCTTGCCGGCGCCGCACGGCAGCACCACCACGCCGGAGCCGCCGTGCCAGAAGCCCTCGACGGCCTGCGCCTGGTACGGGCGCAGCTGCCAGCCGTCCTCGTCCAGGTCGATCGGGTGCGCCTCGCCGTCCACGTACCCGGCGAAGTCCTCGGCGGGCCAGCCGAGTTTGAGCAGCACCTGCTTGATCTGCCCGCGCTCGGAGGGGTGCACCACCACGGTGTCGGGGTCGATCCGGGCACCGACCAGCGGGACGATCTTCTTGGAGCGCAGCACCTCCTCCAGCACCGGGCGGTCGGTGGTGGTCAGCACCAGGCCGTGGGTGGGGTGCTTGGACAGCTGGAGCCGGCCGTAGCGGCCCATGGTGTCCGCCACGTCGACCAGCAGGGCGTGCGGCACCGGGTAGCGGGAGTACTTCACCAGGGCGTCGACGACCTGCTCGGCGTCGTGCCCGGCCGCCCGGGCGTTCCACAGCCCGAGCGGGGTCACCCGGTACGTGTGCACGTGCTCGGGCGCCCGCTCCAACTCGGCGAACGGGGCGATGGCGCGACGGCAGTCGGCGGCCCCGGGGTGGTCGATCTCCAGGAGGAGAGTCTTGTCGCTCTGGACGATGAGTGGTCCGTCGTTCACGCGGGGGAGCCCTCCACTGGCTGACAGGCTGGATTGACCGGCTGGGATCGCCAGACCGGACGGAAGCAGACCCTCCAGTGTCGCTCATTCCGCGCGGAATGTGTCGGGCTACTTCCACTCGTAGAACTTGCCGGTGGACTTGCCGCCGGCGTCGGTCTCGTACTCGAAGAGGCCCACGACGCCGTTGAGGCGTTCCAGGTCGGGGGAGACGGTGGAGAAGAAGAGCGCGCCGCGGAAGCTGGTGCCGCCGTCGGCGGTGAAGTGGCCGACGCCGCTGCCGTGCCAGGTGACGCCCTGGCCGTCGGCGGTCATGTCGACGCCCTGGCCCTCGCCGTACAGGGAGCCGTCGGAGCGCACTTCGGACTCGTAGGTGCCGAGGGAGTTGACGGTGATGCCGTAGTAGCTGCCGGTGCCGCGGAAGGACACTTCGACGACGGGGTGTCCGTCGGCGCCGCCGATGACGCGTCGGCCGCTGTCCTCGCCCTGGAATTCGCCGATCAGTTCGCCGAGCATGGTGGGTGCCTCCTTGTCGCGAACCCCCTGTTCCCGGAGTACGCCGGGTGCGTCCGCCCGTCAACTGCTCCGAGTGACCACGGTGCGTGCTCGCTCGTTGAGCCGGTCATGAAGACCTCCAAGCGCGTTCTCACCGCCCTCGCCCTGATGGGCACGGCCTTCGCCGCCACCGCCTCCTCGGCGGGCTCCGCCCATGCCCTCGCGGGCATCGGGGAGGGGCCCGGCGGCCTGCTGGCCGCTCCCGGATTCCTGATCGCCGACCAGGTCGGCGGCGGCTCGCTGCCGGTCGGGCAGGGGGAGATCGGCAGCCTGGCGGACCAGGCCGTCAAGCAGAAGATGAAGGAGTCGCAGGGTCACTGACGCCCGGTCGGCTCGATGGCGTCGGCTACTCGTCCAGCTCCGCGACGCCGGTGATCCGGTGCAGGGCGAAGGTGCGCAGTTCGTCGGCGTGGTGGTCGAAGGCGGTGACGAAGCCGCCTTCGACCTTGACCGGGTCGATGATCCGCTGGCTGGCGATGCCCTCGGCGTTGAGGTAGCCGATCCACATCCGCTCGCCGAGCAGGACGGCGGTCTGGAGGGCGGCGAGGGTCTCGGCGGCGGCGGTGCGGGGCAGGTGACGCGGGTCGGGGGTCGGCTCGCGGCGGGAGGCGGTGGCGGCGCGGTCGCCGGCCCGGATGGCCTTGATGGCGGCGGCGAGCAGGGTGTCGTCGGGGGCGGGCGGGCCGTCGGGGACGGGCGTGGGGGCGGTGCGGGGCGGGGTGCGGTGGCTGTCCGGCCGGGTGATCAGGACATCGCCCTCGGCGGATTCGGCGGCCGGGGCGTAGCCCATGGTGCGCAGGGCGGTGAGCAGGACGTCCGGGGCGGCCTGGGAGGCGAGGACGGTCGGGGCGAGCAGGCGCAGCCGCAGGTCGGCGGCGCGGCGGTCGGCGAGCACCTCGCCCAGCAGCGCAGGGTCGTCGCAGCGCAGGTAGGAGGAGGCGGCGCCGACCCGCAGGATGCCGTGCCGCCGGGCCACGTCGTCGATCAGGTAGGCGAGCGGCTGGGGGACGGGCGTGCGGCTGTGCTGGGCCAGGAAGGTCTGCAGGTCGGCGGCGGTGCGGCCGGCGTCCAGGGCGCGGCGTACGGAGGTCGGGGTGAAGCGGTAGACGGTGGCGCCGCCCTTGGACTCGATGTCGGCGCACAGGGCGAGCGCCTGGGCGAGCGGGGTGAGCAGCGGGCCGGGGGCGATCGCGGTGAGGTCCGGCTGGAGGATCACGTGGTCCAGCGGCTGCGGCAGCAGCGGGGCGAGCACCTCGGCCGGGTCGGACTCGGCGGTGAGCAGGGCCCGGGCGGGGGCGGCGAGGGCGCCGCGGCCGGTGATGCCGAGCAGTTCGGCCTCGGCGAGGGTCCAGGTGGTGAGGTCGTCGCGCAGTTCGCGGCCGTCCGGGCCGCTCGGGCCGCCGCGCAGCGGGCGCTGCCAGCGCAGGGTGGGCAGCAGTTCCGCGGCGGTGGCCGGGGTGCCGGGCGGGAGTTCGGCGAGCAGCGCGAGGGCGGCGCGGCGGACGGACGGGGCGAGGGTGCGGTCGAGTTCGGGTCCGAGGGCGGCGCGCGGCTTGCCCTTGCCGTCCTGGGTGCCGGTGAGGGCGGCGACGCGGGTGGCGGCGAGCCAGGCGGCGGCCAGGACGGACCAGCGTTCGGCGGTGTCCAGCTGGAGCCAGCCGTCGTACGCCGGGGTCGGCGCCCAGCATTCGTCGGCTTCGCCGTCGGGGGCCAACAGGCCTGCGGTGTAGGCGAGTTCGAGCCAGAAGGCGGCCTGCTGCTCGGTGGTCTCCAGGGTCTGGGCGGCGCGCTTGAGGTCCCGTACGCCGAGGCCGCCGGCCCGCAGGGTGGGCGGCGGGGTGAGGCCCCAGGTGTCGAGGAGTTCCTCGACGGTCTTGACGGCGGTGTGCGCCTGGCCGGCCGCGGCGCTGTCCACAGCCTGTGGATCGCGCGGGGGCGCGGCGGGCGCGGGCTCGGGCTGGAGCGGTTCGACGGTGCGGTGGGTGCGGCCGCCGCGCAGGTGCAGGGCCAGCTCGCGGGGCAGCACCACGCTGCCGGGGCTGGTGGGCAGCAGCAGGCCGCGGGCCAGCAGCCATTCGACCGGGCTCTGGGCGTCCTCGGCGGTGACCGGGCGGGTGGCGTCCGGGACGGTGCCGGTGGGCGGGCCCCAGACCAGCCGCTCCAGCAGCCGCAGCGCGGCCTCGGGGGCGGTGTCGAGCAGGGCGGCGCAGCGGGCGCGGTCGGTGAGCAGGGCGGTCAGGGCGGCGACCGCGGTGACCGGGTCCGGGGTGGCGGGCTGCCCGGCCGAGGCGAGCAGCTGCTGCAGCCGGGCCGGGGACATGCCGGTGGTGGCGTCGGCGAGGGTCGGGCCGAGGCCGGTGCGGCCCGGGTTGGCAGCGGTCGGGGCGAGTGCCTCGCGGACGGCCAGCACCAGCCGCAGGCCGTTGTCGGGGCCCCAGAGCAGGGCCCGGTCGCGCAGGACGGCGATGGCGCGGGGGAGGGCGGCGGTGACGGCGGCGCGGTCGGCCGGGGTGAGCGGGGTGGCGCCGGGGTGCGGCTTGACCTTGGCCGGGCCGGTCAGCAGGGTGCGGACGGTGGCCAGGCCGGTGCCGTCCGGGGTGGTCGCCAGGGCCTCGGCGACCTGGAGGGTGAACCGGTCGAGCCGCTCCAGGGCGCGCAGCGCGGAGGCGCGGGAGGACAGCCGGGCGGAGAGCTGGGCGAGGTCGCCGGGGACGGGGTTCAGCAGGTCGGGGCGGGACCGGAGCAGGGCGGCGAGTGCGTCGTCGGGGCGGGCGCGCAGCTCCTCGGCGAGGGTGCGGGGGCCGGCGGGCGTCCTGCTCTGGCGTTGAGGGCCCTGCTGTGTGGTCATTCGACCTAGGTTAGTCGGGCGCGCGGACGGTGGGGGCGCGCGTGGGGCGGGGCGGGCCGGGCCTGGGCGGGCCTGGCCGGGGCGGGCCGGGGCGACAGGTGGGGCGCCCGGCGGCCGGGTGCGCGGTGGGACTCGCGCGGGCGGGGCGCGGTGGGTAGCGTCACGGCCGAGGGCGGTCGGGTGGTCGCCGTACCCTCAGCATCAGCAGGCGGCGCGGGCGAGGCGGGGTGTCGGTGATGACGGACGGCGAGTGGTGGCGCAAGAGCGGGCCGTGGAGCGAGCGGGCGGGGGCGCCGGGTTCGGCCGTCCCGTCGACGCCGGCCATGCCGTCGACGTCGCCCGCCTCGTCTGCTCCGGCCGGCGCGCCGGAGGGGTCGTCGGCTGAGGACAGCGTGTACGGCCCGTCGGTCGCCTCCGGGTACACCGGGACGGGCGGCATCCCGAACGTGTCGCTGGACCTGCCGGGCGTCGCCTCGCCCGGGGGCGGCTCGGACGTCATCCCGCCGCCGACGGTGCAGAGTTCGAGCCCGTGGACGATGACGATGCTCGACTTCTCGGACACCCCGCAGGCCGCGCCCAAGCCGATCCCCGAGCAGCGCGCGGAGGAGGAGGCGGGGCAGCAGCCGCCGGTGGAGCCGGTCGGCGGGAAGGCGTCGCGCCCGTCGAGGCGGGAGCGGAAGGCGAGGGCCAGGGCCAACGCCAAGGCCGGCGCCGCGCCGGCCGCCGCCGCGGGCAAGGGCGCTCGCAAGCCGTCCCCGCTGATCCTGCTGTCCTGTGGGCTGCTGGTCGGCGGTGCGGTGTCCGGGTTCTTCCCGGCCATGCTGGCGGGTTGGGGGCTCGGCTACCTTTCCCGTCAACTCTCCGATCTGACGCGCAAGTTCGTGATCCTGGGCATTCCGCTGGCGACGATGAGCGCGACCGCGCTGTTCGCGATGCGAAGTGCCAAGCAGACGGCGGGCGGTGGCGGCGCCGGGGTGCAGGCCGGTTCCCCGCTGGGCCAGTTCAGCTGGTCGATGGCCCCGGGCGTGCTGCGCACCGCGGCGGTGCTGACGGCGGTGGTGCTGCTGCTGTTGAGCATGCGCCGACGTCCGCCGCAGCAGGGCTGAGCGCGGGGCCGCCACCGTGCCCGCGGGCGGCCCCGCGCCCGGGCTCAGGAGAGCGCAGTGAAGCCCGTGCAGAGCAGGCGCACGCTCCGGGTGTACTTCTCGTCCTGGCTCAGCCGCGGGATCAGGTCGCCCATGATCAGCGGGAAGTTCTCGCGGAGTTCGGCGTAGAGCTCGGCGGTGACGGTGGGCGGGGCCGCGGGCTGGTTCTGCTCCTGGAGCACGAAGCCGGTGATGTGGCTGAGCAGGGTGTCGGCGGCGATGCCGCAGTGCTCGGCGGGCAGGCCCGCGTCGAGGAGGGTGCGCAGCAGGCGTTCCATCAGGGAGAGGCCGCCGGTGCTGAGCACGCCGGGGCTCTCGGCGAGGAGTTGGGCGCCGCCGGGGTGCTGCTTGATCTCCTGGCGCAGGGTGGCGGCCTGGGCCTCGACGCGGTCCTGCCAGGTGGCATCGGGCGGGAGGGCGGCCAGGGCGGCGGTGCCCGCGTCGTATGCGCGGCGGCTGATCCGGTCGGCCATCAGGGCGAGCAGTTCGTCCTTGCCGCGTACGTGGTAGTAGAGGCTGCCGGCGTGGGCGTTGAGGCGGTCGGCGACCTGGCGCATGGACAGGTTCTGGTAGCCGACCTCGGCGAAGACGGCCATGCCCGCGTCGACGATGCGCTCCTTGGTGAGCTTCATGGGGTCCACCGTACAACTTTTTCCAACGCCGTTCGAAAACTGTGCTAGCTTTACCCCATCAGGTTTCGAACGGTGTTAGAAAATGCCGGAGGCAGGGGGAGGGGCCAGTCATGGAGGCGATCGTCTTCAACGTGACCACGGCTGCGCTGATGGTCATGATGGTCAACTGCGGGCTCGGCGTGGTCGGCCGCGACACCCTGCGCGGACGCCCGCTCCCGTGGGCGGCGATCGCCCTGACCGCCGTCGCCGTCGGCGGGGTGCTGCTCCAGCTGGTGTGGTCCGGCGCCATGGACGCGCTGGACGCGGACCCGGCCAAGTCCGGCTGGTGGCGCGAGCTCACCTCGGTGTTCATGCAGAACGGCGGCCTCTTCGGCGGCCTGTGGAACCTCGTCACCCTCGCCGCCGTCGCCGCGCTCGCCCAGTGGTACTGGGGCGGCCCGCTGACCCTCGGCTTCTTCCTGGCGGGCATCCTGCTGCCCGGCCGGATCGACACCCTGCTCGGCATCGGCGGCGGCCCCAGCACCGATCCGCGCAACTTCGCCGGCAGCTCCGGCGCCACCTACTTCCTCGGCGCCACCCTCGCCCTCGCCTTCCTCACCCGCACCCGGCTGCCCAAGGAGGTCGCCCTGGCCGCCGGTGTCCCGGCGCTCGGCCTGGCGATGTGGTTCGCCCAGGAGAACGGCCACGGGCTGGTGTCCGCCTACGGCTTCGTGCTCGGCGGGGCGGTCTGGGCGGTCCGGGGGCGGGTGGCGCGCCGCCAGGGGGTGCGGGGGCGGGCCGCGTGACGGTGTGAAGGTAATGTGTCGGACCCCGGGTCCGTCGTCCAACTCCCTTGCGGGGTACGGCGACGGGCCCGGTCCCGTTCCGCGACCCGGAGGTGCCCCGGTGGCCCGTCTGTACGTCCGCTCCGACCTCGACCCGAGCGACCGGGACGCGCACGTCGCCGTCCTCGTCGTCGACCCCGACGGCACCCCCGGCGAACGGGCACTGGACCGGCTCGGCTCGTACTGCTACGAGGGGGACGGCGTGTTCTTCCTGCTGCCGACCGACGGCTGGGCCGAACGCACCCTGGACGGAGGCCGGTTGACGGTGTCGATCGCGGTCTACCCGTACGCGCTGGAGCAGGTCAGGGTCGATCCGGCCGACTTCCCGGTCCGGTCGTCCGTCGACCCGGACGCCGCCGTCGTGCTGACCGCCGAGGTGGCCGTCCCGGCGCCGCCGGTCCGGTTCTCCGAGGCCACCGCCGTGTTCACCGGGGCGCCCGGCACCCCGCTGGAGGCCCTGTTGGCCGCCGGGGAGGACTGGCCGATGGTCCTCGCGGACGGGCCCGCCGAGGAGGAGCCGGTCAACTGACCTGGGATGCCGCCATGGTGAGGATCCCGTCGAGGACGGCCGCCGGGCTGCTGGCGATGGTCAACGGGCTGGGGGCGAGTGTGCTCGGCGGTCAGCGCACCGGCGAACAGGCGCTGGCCGTCCTCACCCACCACCTGGACGAGCTGTTCCGGGTGCCGCGCGGTTAGGGCGTCAGGCTCTGGTACAGCCCGTCCGCCCACTGCTCGGCGTACTCGCAGACATGGGTGGTGTCGTCGGCGTTGCGGGCCTGCATCACGGCCGAGGCGTAACCGCCGTTGGCCGTGGGCCACTCGACCCGGCAGAGGCTCATGTGGGGGTCGTTGAAGGTGTCGATGTACTCCTGGCCGGTGACGGCGTTCGCGATCCGCACCGGGTGGGACTTCGCGTTCACGCTGTACGGGCCACGGTAGGTCTGCGCGCTGGCGAAGTTGTACGGGAACTGGGAGGAGCCGTCGGTCCACCAGTCGCACCGGCGCCGTTCGGGCTTGACGTCCTCGCGGCCCGTGTTGGTGAGCCCGAGCTTGGCGGCGAGGACGGCGGAGACGCGGCAGGGGGTCGGCAGGTCCGGGAGGCCGGGCGGCCGGCTGCTCACCGGCAGTGCGGAGGTGGTGGACCCGGCCTTGGCCGCGGCTCCGGCCGTGGGCTGAGCGGTCCCGTCGTCCCCGGGGAGCGTGGCGATCAGCACCCCGGCCACCGCGGCCAGCATGACGCCGACGAACACGCCCATGGCCGTCCGGGCCGAGCGCGACATCGGGGGGCCGGTGGGGGCCGTCACCGCGAGGTCCTGTGCCGCCGGCGCGGGAATCGGCGAGGTTGTCACGGTCGGCGCCGGGAGCGGATGGTCGAGCGCGGTGGGCACGTCCGGGACGGACCGGTCGAGCATCGCCAACGCCTGTGCCGTGCTGGGCCGTTGCTCCGGCTCCTTGGCCAGCAGCGCCAGGATCAGCGGCGCCAGCCGGCCGGCGTTGCGCGGCGGCGCGGGCGGGTCGAACAGCACGGCGGTGAGCGAGGCCGTCGCCGAGTCCCGGCGGAACGGCGAGACGCCCTCGACCGCCTGGTACAGGGTGACGCCGAGGGAGAACAGGTCGGAGGCGGCCTGCCCGTCCACGCCGCGCGCCCGCTCGGGCGCGATGTACTCGATCGAGCCGACGAACGCCCCGGTCGCGGTGAGCGTCGTGTCGGCCTGGTGGACGGCGATCCCGAAGTCCGCGAGCAGCACCTCGCCGTCGTCGGCGAGCATCACGTTGGCGGGCTTGACGTCCCGGTGCACCACCCCGGCCGCGTGGGCGGCGCCGAGGGCGGTCAGCAGAGCGCGGGCGACCGCGGCCGCCCGCTCGACCGGCAGCGGCCCGTGCGCGGCCAGCCGGTCGCTCAGCGAGCCGCCCGACACCAGCTGCATCACCATCCACGGCATGCCGTCCTCGATCAGCACGTCGTGGACGGACACGACGTGCGGCCGGTCGCGCAGCCGGGCGGCGTTGCGCGCCTCCCGCTCGGCCCTGGCCAGCCGTTCGGCCCGCTCGCCATCGGAGGTCGCGGGCGGCAGCCACAGCTGCTTGACGGCCACGTCGATGCCCAGCGTCTCGTCGTGGGCCTGCCAGACCCGCCCGAAGCCGCCGGCCCCCAGCTGCCGGACCAGCCGGTAGCGACGGCCGATCAGCCGTCCTGCTGTCGCCTCTTCGGTCACGGCCCCGCCCCGCTCTCGATCGCTTCCGGCGCCCCCGATGCCGCCGCGAGCCGACAGTACGGGTACGGCTCCGGGCGGATCAACCGGCCGCGGGAAGGGACCCGGCCTCCGGGCCTGCCGCCACCCATCCCGCTGCGGGGGTTAACACCCGTACGGGAGGGGTGCTTTCCCCGTTCTGCGGCCCCGCCCGGCGCACCAGACTCGGGGCATGCCCACACAGTCCGTGACGATGACCAAGGCCGCGGCCGCCCCGGCGCCCGCCGCCCCGCAGCCGGAGAGCGGCGGCAGCGACTTCGCCCAGCTGAGCCGCCGGATCGCCGCCGAGGGCCTGCTCGACCGCCGCCCCGGCTACTACGCGGCCCGCATCGGGCTGGTGCTCTTCGCGTTCGTCGACGGCTGGTGCGCCCTGTTCGCGATGGGCGACACCTGGTGGCAGCTCGCCCTGGCCGCCGTGATGGCGGTCGTCTTCGCCCAGGTCGCCCTGTTGTCCCACGATCTGGCGCACCGCCAGGTATTCAGCCGGCGGGTGCCCAGCGAGGCCGGCGGGCGGATCGCCGCCAACCTGCTGCTGGGCCTGAGCTACGGCTGGTGGATGAACAAGCACACCCGCCACCACGCCAACCCCAACCACGAGGAGCGCGACCCGGACGTCTCGCCCGACCTCGTCGTGTGGTCCCGGCGGCAGGCCCGGCAGGCGAGCGGCCTCGCCCGGTTCATCGGCCGCCGGCAGGCGTACCTGTTCTTCCCGCTGCTCCTGCTGGAGGGCCTCAACCTCAGCTTCAACAGCTTCCGCGCGCTGCGCGGCCCCGCGGTGAAGCGCCCGGTGCTGGAGGGCGTCCTGCTGGTGGTCCACTTCGCGGCCTACTTCGGGCTGGTCTTCGCCGCGCTGCCGGTCGGCAAGGCCGTGGCCTTCCTCGCCGTGCACCAGGCACTGCTGGGCGTCTACCTGGGCTGCGTCTTCGCGCCGAACCACAAGGGCATGCTGATGGTGACGCCCGGCATGCGGCTCGACTTCCTGCGCCGCCAGGTGCTCACCTCGCGCAATGTCCGCGGCGGCCCGGTCCTCGATGTGGTGATGGGCGGCCTCAACTACCAGGTGGAGCACCACCTGTTCCCGAACATGCCGCCCCCCGCGCTCCGGCGGGCCGCCCGGATCGCCCGGGACTTCTGCGCCGAGAAGGGCATTCCGTACTACGAGGTCGGCCTGCTCCGCTCGTACCGCGAGATCCTCACCCACCTGCACCGGACCGGGGAGCCGATCCGCTCCGGGGGCTGAACCGCCCTGGGGTCGACCGCAACCGCAGTGACGTCCGGTCATTGCGCGCGGGGTCGATGGGGCCGGTCGGGGCCTTCGGCCTGGGCGGTTACGGGGCGACGGGGTACGGCCGCAGGACCATGAGCGAGTCCTCCACGGCCGCGACCATGGCGAAGGGGAACCGGTCGAGTTCGAGGCAGAGGGCGACGTCGTCGGGGTGTACTCCCTGCCGCACCCCCTCCGTGAGCTCGGCGGCGGCGCGCGACTCGGCGGCTCGGCGGCTCGGCGGAGGAAGGCGGAAGCGTCGGCCCCGGCGTCGGCCCCGGCGTCGGCCGACCTGAGGGCGATGTATTCGGCGCAGGCCAGGTCCTCATCGGCCTGTCCGTCCTCACCGGTGACCACGAAGGTGACGCCGCCGTGCCCGCCCGTCCGCAGGAGTCGGGCGGTCGCTTCCGCCACCACGAAGCCGGCGCACAGCACCAACGATGCGTCCTTCACAGCGAGGGCGCCGACCGTCCCCGCGGTGGTCTTCTGTACGACGGTGCGCCCGCGGAGGTCGGCAGTCCGCAGCAGGCCGGGGGAGTTGACCAGGTCGAACCCGGCCGTGGCCGGGCCGTCCTTGAGCGCGATCCAGTCCGGGTGGCGGGTTTTCAGCGCCAGGGCGTCGTCCAGTGACTCGGAGAGGACGATCTTCTCCGCGCCCTGGGCGAAGGCCCACGCGGCCACGGTGAAGGCGCGCATGACGTCGACCACGACCGCCACGGACGGGACTTCCACCAGCTCGGCGATGCCGACGAAACGTGTTTCCATTCCGATCATGCCGGCGCAGTGTACTCACGGTCCATGCGGCCGGAGCACTGGTTTTTCGGTTCGACCGGGCGGCTGGGGCCTCAGCGGACGTCGGCGACGGCGACCGTGGTGGTGCGGTCGTCGGCCTCGGCGAGGGGGGTGCCGTCGGGGGCCCAGAGGGCGGCGCCGCCGCAGCCGGTCCAGGGGCCGGAGGGGCCGACGTGGTTGGCCAGGACGACGTGCATGCCGGTCTGCTCGGCGATGCCCGGGTAGACGGTGGCGCGTTCGTGGATGCCGCCTCCGGTGCCGTACAGGGAGCTGGCGAGGTGGACATGGCAGCCGTCGGCGGCGCCGCGGCCGGTGAGGTCGGGGAAGTGGTTGTCGAAGCAGGTGGCGAGGGCGAAGCGGAGGCCGCCGAACTCGAAGCGGCCGTCCTGCTCGCCCGCGGTGAAGAGGCCCTGCTCGTTCTCGTAGAGGTGCTGCTTGAGGTAGGTGGTGATCAGTTCGCCGTCGGGCCCGTAGACGTAGGTGCCGATGGCGGGCCGGGGGCCGGAGGTGGGGACGGCGCAGTTGAGGACGACGGCGATTCCGGTGGCCCGGAGGGGTGCCAGGCGGGGGTCGTCCGGGGTGACCCAGAGGGTGGGGTCGGCGGCCAGGGCTTCGAGTTCGTAGCCGGTGAGAGCGAATTCGGGGAAGACGATCAGCTCGGCGCCCTGGGCGCGGGCCTGCTCGGCGAGGGTGACGAGTTGCCGGACGTTGGCGGGCAGGTCGGCGGGGACGCAGGAGAGCTGGGCGGCGGCGATCTTCATGGCGTCCAGCATGAGGGAGGGGTGCGGAGCGGGAAGTCGGCGGGGTCGACTTCCTGCTCCGGTGGCCTGCCCGAAAAAACTTCACGATCCACGGCAACCTGCTCGTGGGCGGTGGCAACTGGGGGGTGTCCGGACAGGCGGTCTGGTCAGAGGCAGCGGCTGAAAGCGAGCATCGACATGGTTCCTCCCCCTTCCACGTCGCCGGGGGCGTCGTCCCGTTCGGCCGCTCCGGGGCGGCGGCAGACGCACCGTCGCCGTCGGCTGTACCAGCGTCGGAGTCTCTGGGCGGCCGTCGGCCTGGCGATCGTGGGCGGTTCCGTGGCCGTGGTCAGCACCGCCTCCGCGGGGACCGTGGACACGAACGCCTGGTACGTGCTGGTCAACCGCAGTACCGGCGAGGCGCTGGACGCCTACGGCTACGCCGCCGCCGACGGTGCTCCGATGGTGCAGTGGGCCCGTCACGACGGGACCAACCAGCAGTGGAAGTTCATCGACGCGGGTGACGGGAACTACCGGCTGCAGAACCGGAACTCCGGCAAGGTGCTGGACGACTACAACTGGTCGAAGAGCGAAGGCTCCGAGCTGGTGCAGTGGCGTGACCTGAACGGCGCCAACCAGCAGTTCCACCTGGAGAAGTCCTCGGACGGCTACGTGCGTCTGATCAACCGCTTCAATGGCAAGGCCGTCGAGGTCCCGGGCGGCTACAAGGCCGACGGGAGCCACCTCGCCCAGTTCCACGACTGGAACGGGCCCCAGCAGCAGTGGAAGCTCGTCCCGGCCGGTAGTGCCGGTGGAGCCGCCGGCGCCGGGGGCTCCGGCAGCGGCGCCACGCCCACCCCGCCGGGCGGCGGTGCTCCGGCGGGGAACTCCGGCAGCAGCGCCACGCCCGCCAAGCCGGGCGGCGGCGCTCCGACGAGCCAGGCTCCGAGCGGCACCCGCCCGACGTCGGCGGCTCCGGCGTCCCCCGCCGCTCCGGCCCCGGCCCCGGCTGGCGGTGGCGGCAACTCGGCGAAGAGCTTCATGGGCAGCAGCACGGTGCTCGTCGGCGGTTCGATGTCCGACGCCTCGGCGAGCGCCGCGCCGTTCGACGCGCAGTACGCCTATGTGCACAGCCAGCCCGCGCCCTCCTCGGACTACTACACGGCGGCCCGCTGCCAGGACGGGTGGTCCGGCTGGTGGGGCTGCTGGACCGGCAGCACCACGGCGCCCGGCACCTACGTGACCTACCGGGACGCCAAGGCGGCCCAGGAGACCTACCAGGGCAAGCCGCGCCCGCAGAAGTTCCTCTGGACCTGGTACTCGCTGCGCGACCTCGGCGACGCGGCGGGCGAGGGCGACGGTCCGGGCGAGGTCAAGGCCATCAACAGGGCCGACCTGCTCACCCGGTACCTGAACGACTACCGCTTCTTCCTCCAGAAGATCGGCACCTCGCACGACATGATCGACCTGGAACCCGACTTCTGGGGCTACGTCCGGTCCCTCGGCGACCCGCACCAGGTCGCCGCGCAGGTCACCGCCGCGAACCCGACGGACTGCGGATCGCAGGAGAACAGCGCTGCCGGCCTGGCCCAGTGCCTGATCTCGATGGGGCACAAGTACGCGCCGAACACCGCCGTCGGAATGCACCTGTCCTGCTTCGACTGGGAGCAGAACACCCCGCAGTGCGTCAAGGACTACGCGAGCCTCGGGGCGCGGAACGCCGACTTCCTGGCCACGGACGTGTCGGACCGCGACGCGGGCTGGTACGCGCAGCCCGCCCACGGCGGCCTCGACAAGTTCTGGACCGACCAGAAGGCCGCCGCCCAGATGGCGTTCTACAAGACGATGGCCGAGTCCGTGGGCAAGCCGGTCGTCCTGTGGCAGATCCCCGTGGGCAACATGGCGCAGAACAACACCCTCAACCACTACAAGGACGACAAGGTGGACTGGTTCTTCGCGCACATGGACCAGGTGGCGAACGCGCACATCGCCGGCCTGATGTTCGGCTCGGGACAGCAGGAGCAGACCACGCCCGAGACCGACGGCGGCAACCTGATCAACAAGGCGACCGCGTACCGCAACTCGGGCGGCACGCCGCTCAAGTAGCCACCCGCAGCGGGAAACCGGGCGCACGAAAGGCAGAGCCCCAGGCCACTTGGCCTGGGGCTCTGCCCGTGGACGGAGCGCGCCGTCGTGGTGCGGGTCCTGCGGCTAGATGCTCGATCCGCCGCCGGAGGTGTTGTTCCACCAGGCGCTGTAGGCGTTCAGCGAGTACCGCTCCGGCGGCGCGGGGTGTCAGGAGTGGTGGTCGAACTCGCCGGCCTTGACGCCGTGGAGGAGGGAGGAGAGGGCGGCGGGGGTGGTGCGGAGGATGACGTGGCTCTCGTCGGACTCGCGGAGTTCGACTGCCTCGTTGGTTGCACGGACCTCCACGCATTCGCTGGACGCCCCGCTGTAGCTGGACTTCTGCCAGTTGGAGTCACGCATACTTGCCTCGCATTTCATCCCCGATGGATCGAATGAACTCCCGCGACTCGGCCTCGGAGAGGGCAGTGGAGTTCAGATGCTCAAAGACGCTCCGGTGGCGGATCAGGCTGGTCTGGGCGTCAAAGAACATGCATCCCGCGACAGTATCCATCTGGAGCGTGGCAAGCTCAGGCACGGGGCCTTCCACGAACATGATGTTCTCGCCGCAGCCGGGGAAGGTATCGAGGTCGAAGGGCACCACGCGTACTGAGATTCGGCCGCTCAGCGAGTCATCGATGAGGTGGTCGAGCTGATCGGCCAGGATCCGGGGGCCGCCGAACTGCATTCGCAGCGCCGCTTCGTGGATGACGGAGACATAGGGGATTCCACTTTGCCGGACCGCTTCCTTGCGGCGCATACGGAACGCCGTCCTGATCTCAAGATCGTGACTGGGGGTAAAGGGGGCGAATCGCGAGAACACCGCAGCTGCGTAGGCCTCGGTCTGTTGGAGCCCGGGAAGGTAGGTCGTGGCCCAGGTCGAGATGCTGCATGCGTTCGCCTCAAGCTCGGCGATCTCCAGATAGTCGGTGGACAGGGCTCCCCGATACTCCTCCCACCAGCCCTTTCCGCGTTCGGAGACCATGTCGGCCAGTGCGTCGATCAGGGGTTGGTTGTCGAACATGCAGGCTGCAGCGATGGTCCGGAGCCGCTCGACGCTGATTCCGCCCTTTCCGCTCTCCGTCTGCGTGATTTGTGCGGGTTGGATGCCGAGTTCGCGCGCCAGCTGACTGCCGCCGAGGCCAGCCTGCTCCCGCATCCTCCGCAGCTCGGTCCCGATCCGCCGCTGGCGAAGGGTTGGGTTCGGTCGTAGGGCCATGGTGACCAGTCTGCCGCAGGTGCCGAGAGCAGATGTGCCACGTTCGGGGGAATCCCCAGACGGCTGGCTCAAATTTGAGTCACTGTGCGCTATCGTCGTTCTCACGTCGATCCGACGGATCGTCAGTAATGCCTGCTAGCAAGCACCGCAGAGCAGCCATGCCCATTTGCCTGGCCTGGCTCACGGCGACGTGTGTCCGTCGGATCTCCACCCCACACCACGCCCGGGAGAACTCCCATGCGTCACCTCAACACGCCCTCGCTCGCCCTCGGCCGCCAGTCCCTCCAGGACGCCATGCTCCGTCTCGGCTGGCCGCCCTCCTCCACCTTCGACGCCGAACTCGCCCTGGGTGAGCTGATCGTGAACGCCTGGAACCACGCGAACACCCCCGCGCCGGTCGTCCAGATCCTCTCCGTCACCCCCGGCACCCTCCGGGTCGGCGTCTCCGACGAGAGCCCGATGCTGCCCGAGATGCAGTCCCTCGACCTCCTCGCCGAGTCCGGCCGGGGCCTCCAGCTGGTCGCGGCGCTCACCAGCCGCTGGGGCGTCGCCCCGCAGGAGCGCGGCAAGTGCATCTGGTTCGAGTGCGACCTGGACGCCGCCTGATGCCCGTTCCCCACCGTCCCATGCTGCCCACCGATCCCCGGATCCGGGCCTACACGGACGACCACATCCGCACGCTCCTCGCCGAACTCCAGGAGCGCGGCAAGAAGTTCGGCCTCCTCTTCCCCTCGGCCGACATCGACCACACCCTCGACGGCCGCGTCCTGGTCCGCTTCAACACGGCCCCGGCGTCGACCCTCCTGAACCTCCTCACCCTCCTCCTCCACGCCGACCGCGAGCGGAACACCCCGTGCGATTCCTGATCGCCGTCGCTTTCGCGACGCTCCTCGCCCTCGCGATCGCCACGGTCGTGCTGGGTGTCATCACCGCTCTCAGGGCGATGCCGCCCGACGAGGACGCCTGAGTCCGAACAGCCGAAGAGGGCCGTCACCGCCCCCCGGCGATCACGGCCACCCTGCTGTTCCGCCCGCCCCTCAGGCCTTCTTCTCGAACCCCGCCAGCACCTCGCGCGGGTCGAAGGTCACCCGGATCCGCGCGATCTTCCCGTCCTCCACGTGCATCCAGTTCGCCGTCGGCGCCGGCGGCGCGATGCTGGTGTTCAGCTCGAACCAGGTGATGACGTCGTCCCCCTCCGCCACCCGCACCTTCACGTCGATCTTCTCCAGCACCTGACCGAGCCCCCTGAGCCCGCCCAGCGCCTGTTCGATCCCTGCTGCCTTCCCGAGCGGCCCGACGAAGTCGACGTCCTCGGCCAGCAGGCCCCGGATGGTGTCGAAGTCGCCCGCCTCCCAGGCGGTGAAGTAGGTCTCGGCCAGCTCGCGTGCACTCTTCGTCGTCGTCATGCCTCCATCCTTCCGCCGCCCCTTCCATCCGTCCAACAGATAGATCCGATGCCAGCTATCATCATCAGATATGGAGATGCACCAGCTGCGCTACTTCGCCGCCGTCGTCGACGAGGGCTCCTTCACGGCGGCCGCCGCCCGCCTGCACGTCAGCCAGTCCGGCGTCAGTACCCAAGTGGCCAAGCTGGAGCGCGAGTTGGGCCAGCAGCTGCTGGACCGCGCCGGTCGCCGCATCCACCTCACCCCGGCCGGCGAGGCGATCCTCCCGCTCGCCAAGAACGCCCTGGCCAGCCTCGATGCCATCCGGCACACCGCCGCCGAGTTCGCCGACGCCGTACGCGGCCGGGTCCGGCTCGGGATGATCATGGGCTGCGCGATCCCGCCCTTCCTGGACACCGTCGCCGACCTCGGCCGTACTCACCCCGGCATCGAACTCAGCCTGCACGAGGGGCACTCCGACCTGCTCCAGTCCCAGGTCCTGGCGGGCGCCCTCGACCTGGCCCTGATCGGCTACGCGGGCGAGGTGGCCCCCGGACTGGAGGCCGGTGTGGTGGTGGACGACCCGATCGCCGCCGTCGTCCCGGCCGGGCACCCGCTCGACCGGACCGGCCTGAAACTCGCCGACCTGCGCGGTGAGAAGATCCTCTGCCTCTCCCCGGGCACCGGGCTCCGCGCCGCCTACGACCGCTCCTGCGCGCAACTGGGCCTCGATCCGCGCGTGGACATCGAGGCGAGCTCCCCGGCGGCGGTGCTCCGCCTGGCCGAGCGCGGCGCCGGGGTGGCGGTGCTCAGCCCCTCCGCCGTCGAGGGCGACGGCCTGCGGGCCGTCCCGCTCACCGACGCCGGTACGAACGCCCGCCTCGGCCTGGTCGCCCGCCGCGACCAGCACTCCCCGGCCGTCCGCCTCCTCCTCGACAAGCTCCGTACGGCGATGCGCCCCGCCTGACGATGCCCGGAAGCCGGGGCCCGAGCGCATAGGTGTGATGAAGTGGCCCTCAGTGTCCGCATCCAGGGAGGCCGCCGTGTCCCGCACGCCGCAACAGATCTTCGAGGGTTACATCTACGCGGGCACCGTGACCCGGAACGCCGACGCCTTCGCCGAGTGCTTCACCGAGGACGGCGTCTTCGAGGCGCCGCTCGTCCCGGCCGGTGCCGTCTTCCCCCGACGGCTGGTGGGCCGCGAGGAGATCCGCACCGCCATGGCGGCGCACTACGCGCAGCAGCAGGTGAAGGGCGACCGCGCGCCGAACTTCGAGAAGTCCGGGTACGTGCTGCACACCACCGCCGACCCCGACGTGTTCATCGCCGAGATCGACACGGTCTTCGACGGTGAGGGCGGCGAGGAGGACAGGGCCGTCTCCCTGGTGCAGATCTTCCGGGTCCGGGACGAGAAGATCGCCCGACTGCGGGACTACTTCGCGCCCGATCTCGTGAGCTGAGCGCCGGTACTCCTCGGCGCCGCAACTCCCCACCGCTGCGGGGCCGGTCAGCCCTTCCAGTGCGGGTCACGCCCCGAGGCCGCCAAGGCATGCTCCCACGCCGAGGCGTCCTCGGGCAGCGCGACGGGCTCGGCGAACCCGCCGTACTGCCGGAACAGTTCGGCGTTCTCCGCGACGATCTCGCCCGCCAGCAGCGCGAGTTCCTCGTCCACCTCGATGCTCCCGCCGACCGCCCGCGCCACGTCCCAGCCGTGCAGCAGCAGCTCCAGGATCAGCATCCGGGCGATCCCCACCGCCGGGAACGGCGACCCGCCGAGGTCGACGTCCCCCTCCCAGGCCGCCGGCTCGCCCCAGGCCGCGACCGCCCGCTCCAGCTGGGCCGCGTAGGCGGCGCGCCAGTCCGCGTCCGCGGTGAAGTCCCGTTCGACCAGCTCGGCGGGCAGGTCGAGGCGCCGGGCCCGGTGCTCCAGGCCGTGCGAGGTGTACAGCACCCAGTGGTTGATCAGGGCCCGGGTGTCGAACTCCCCGCAGGGGGTCGGCGCGTCCGACGGCACCTCGGCCGGGACGCCGGCGGCGACCTCGGCAGCGGCGGCGGCCGCACGGGCCAGGAAGGGATGCAGGGGGTGAGCGTTCATGCCCCCGATCGTGCGCCGGCGTGCGCTGCCCGGTCTTGAAGAAACGCGACGACTAGCCTGGCAACCATGGAGGATCCCGACCTCGGCCGGGGCGTGCTGCACCCGGCCCGCGCCGCCGAGCTGATCAGCGTCGAACGGCTCGCCCCGGCGCCCGCCGTGGCGCGCTTCGTGGAGTTCTACTGGCTGGTCCGCTGGGACTTGGCCGGCCACCCGCCGTACGACTCGAAGGTGCTCGCCCACCCGAACGTCCACCTGGTCTTCGAGGCCCCGAGGGCCCGCGTCTACGGCGTGGACCGCGCGCTCTTCGTCCGCCGGCTGGAGGGCGCCGGGCACGTGTTTGGCGTGAAGTTCCGGCCCGGCGCCTTCCGGCCCTTCGCGGGGCATCCGGTGGGCGAACTGGCCGACCGCTCCGTTCCCGCCGCCGACTACTTCGGCCCCGAGGCGGACGAGGCCAACGCCGAGATCCTGGACGGGCCGAGCGCCGCGCGGGCCGACGCCTTCCTGCTGCCCCGGCTGCCCGCGCCGGACCCGGTCGCGGAGGAGGTCGCCGCGATGGTGGAGCGGATCACCGGCTCCCCGGACCTGTGCCGGGTGGACGACCTCGCCCGCGAACTGGGCCTGACCGTCCGCCGCCTCCAGCGGCTGTTCGCCGAGTACGTCGGCGCCTCCCCGAAGTGGGTGCTGCGCCGCGCCCGACTGCACGAGGCCGCCGAACGGGCCTCGAAGGACGGCGAGTTGGACCTGGCCGCGCTCGCCGTCGAACTCGGCTACGCCGACCAGGCCCATCTCACCAGGGACTTCACCGCCGCGGTCGGCATCTCCCCTTCCCGCTACGCGAGTTCGCGCTAGATCAGGCGGCGGCGGCAGCCGCCTCGGCGGCGGCCCGGCCCCGGGCGCTGGCCCGCTTGGCATAGGTGATGGTGAAGTAGATCAGCCCGCCGAGCACCGCGAACGGCAGGATGCTGTTGATCGTGACCACCGTGCCGTGCGAGAGCGTGTAGACGAACACGATCCGCAGCGCGGCCTCCAGGATGAACGCGATGCCCCACACGACGGTCAGGTTGCGCTGCACCAGCCGGAAGCCCGGGTACTGCCACATCGAGTTCCACCAGGAGACCATCTCCGGGGTGCCGTCGGTGGCGAACTTGCGGCCGAAGTAGAACATGATCGGCTTCGGCGCGGCCAGCGAACCGAGGTAGAGCACGCCGAGCAGGCCCGAGACGAAGGAGTCCTTGGCCAGCAGCATCTTCGGGTCGGTCGGGCCGACCAGCGACACGATCAGGGTCAGCGCGACGAAGACCAGCGAGACGACGGCGAACTCGTCGATCCGGCGGTGCCAGGCCAGGTAGATCACGGTGTCGAGCACCGGGCCGAGACCGGAGAGCAGGATGGCGGTGGACTCGCTGTAACCGTGGTCGTGCAGCTGGTTGTAGACCATGATCGGCGCGACCACGTTGAAGGCGATGCTGATCAGCCAGCCGAGCGCGGCGGCCTTCCCCTTGCGGGCTGGAGCGGTCGGAGCTACCGAAGTCGACATGGTGGGTCCCCCGGAGTGAGTGCGAAAGTGGCGGCCCATTGTGGCGGACCGGCGGGTCCTCTGCCCACAGCCGTTCGCCTACGCCCCCAGGAAGCGCTGGAGTTCGTCCAGCATGACGTTGGCGCCGGTGTACCCGATGCCCTGGAACCAGAGCTGGTCGTCCACCGGGAACGCCCGGTGCGCCTTGACCGCGCCGAGCGCCTGCCAGCCCGGGCTGGCCAACGCCGCCTCGGCGCCCGCCTTCTCCGGGTCGCCGTAGGTCGCGTAGAGCAGCAGGTCGCCGTCCGCCCTGCCGATCTGGTCCAGCGGGATCTCGACGTCCGACTGGTCGACGTTCTGCGCGTCCGGCCGCCCCACCCCGGCGTCGGCGAGCACCGTCCCGGGGAAGCTCTGCCGCCCGAACAGCCGGATCCCGCCGCCCTCCGTGAACCGCACCAGGCTCACCTTGCGCCCCGACAGCTTCGCCGCCGACAGCGCCTCGCCCACCTGCCCGGCGTGCTTCTGGTACGAGGCGGCGAAGGCCGCCGCGGCCGCCACCCGGCTCAACGCCTGGGCGTGCAGCTGGAAGTTCGCCTTCCACGGCGCCCCGGTGGTCTGGGTGAGCACGGTCGGGGCGATCGCCCGCAGCTGCTCGTACCGGTCGCCGTCGCGGGCCTGGTTGGAGAGGATCAGGTCCGGCCGCAGTGCCCGGACGGCCGCGAGGTCGGGCGCGCCGGCCGGGCCGACCAGCCGGACGCCCGCCGTGCGGGAGACCGGCCAGTAGTCGGGGAGGCGGGTGTCGGCGGCCGGCAGCGCGGCGCCGACCGGGTCGATGCCCAGGGTCAGCGCGGAGTCGAGCACGTCGGTGTCCAGGACGACCACCCGCAGCGGCTCGCCCGGCACCTGCACCGGCCCGTTCGCGGCGTTCACCGTCACCGGCGGCAGCGGGGTGGGGGACGGCGAGCCGCTCGCCTCGAAGTCCGCGGCGGGCGGCTGTGCGCCCCCCGAGCCGCTGCACGCCGCGAGCGCGGCGGCCCCGCCGAGTCCGCCGAGCCCGGCGAGGAACGTACGGCGGGAGATCCGGTGCATCGGCGGGTCCTCGGGCGGGTGAGGCTGCGGTGGGCCCGTCGATTATGTCCGAAATGGGGTCTAAAGAGCCGTTAAACGTCCACGGCCCCGGCCGTTTCGGCCGTCGCCGCCCAGGGCGCCCCCGGGACGACCAGCGGAGTGCCCGTCACCGGATCGGGCACCACCACCGAGTCCAGCCCGAACACCTCCCGCACCAGCTCCGCCGTCACCACCTCGCCCGGCGGGCCCTCGGCGACCACCCGGCCGTCCCGCATCGCCACCAGGTGGTCCGCGTACCGGGCGGCCTGGTTGAGGTCGTGCAGCACGGCGACGACCGTCCGCCCGCGCTCGACGTTCAGCCGGCGCACCAGGTCCAGCACCTCCACCTGGTGCGCGATGTCCAGGTAGGTGGTCGGCTCGTCCAGCAGCAGGACGTCGGTGCCCTGGGCGAGCGCCATCGCGATCCAGGCCCGCTGGCGCTGCCCGCCCGACAGCTCGTCCATGCTGCGCTCGGCCAGCTCCGCCGTCGAGGTGCGCTCCAGCGCCTCGGCGACCGCCGCCTCGTCCTCCGCCGACCACTGCCGCCACCAGCTCTGGTGCGGCTGGCGGCCGCGCGAGACCAGGTCCGCCACCGAGATGCCCTCCGGAGCGGTCGGCGACTGCGGCAGCAGGCCGAGCCGCTGGGCGATCCGCTTGGTCGGGATCCGCGCCAGCTCCTCGCCGTCCAGCAGTACGGCGCCGCGCACCGGCTTCAGCAGCCGGCCCAGCGCCCGCAGCAGCGTCGACTTGCCGCAGGCGTTCGGGCCGACGATCACCGTGACCCGCCCGTCCGGGATGCCGACGTCCAGGCCCTCGACGACCGTGCGCGCCTCGTAGGCCAGGGTGAGGCCGCGGGCCTCCAAGCGGTGCGGGCCCGCCGTCGTACGCTGCGTGCTCGCGGTCATCGGGAACCTCCACGGCGGGATCGGATCAACAGCCACATCAGGTACGGCGCGCCGACCATGCCGGTCACCACACCCACCGGCAGCTCGGTCGGGGCGAGCAGGCGCCGGGCGATCAGGTCCGCCAGGACCACCACCAGCGCCCCGGTCAGCGCCGAGCACAGCAGCGGCACCTGCGCCGACCGGGCCAGCCGCAGGGCGATCTGTGGGGCCATCAACGCCACGAAGTCCACCGGCCCGGCGGCGCCCGCCGCACAGGAGGCCAGCACGATGCCCAGCAGTGCCATGCCCAGCCGGATCCGGTCCAGCCGCAGGCCGAGGCCCACGGCCGTCGCGTCGTCGAAGGAGATCGACCGCTGCGCCCGGGCCGCCCACAGCGCCACCGGCAGGGCCGCCGCCAGCACCCAGGCCAGCCACCCGGCCTGGTCGAAGCCGGTGCCGTTCAGACTGCCGGTCATCCACACCTTCGCGGCCTGCGCCTGGAAGCCGTCGCCCTTGGTGAGGAAGACGGAGGTGAGGGAGGACAGCGCCACGCTGATCCCGATCCCGATCAGCACGAACCGCTGGGCGTGCAGCCCCCGCCGCCAGGCCAGCGCGTACACCAGCAGCCCGGCCGCCAGCCCGCCGCCGACCGCCGCGTACGGGGCCTGCCCGGTGGAGCCGACCACGCCGTACGCCATCAGCCCGACCACGGTGACGGTCGCGCCCCAGGTCACGCCCACCACGTCCGGGCTGGCCAGCGGGTTGCGGGCGACCGTCTGGACCAGCGCCCCGGCCAGTCCGAGCGCCGCCCCGACCAGCAGCCCCACCACCACCCGCGGCAGCCGGAACTCCCCGACCACCAACTCGTCCGGACTCGGCTGCCCCAGCACCACCTTGACGACCTCGGCCGGCGAGACCGTCGACTCGCCCAGGCAGAGCGAGGCCACCACCGTCGCCGCCAGCACGACGACCAGCCCGGCGGCGGCCAGTGCCGACCGCCGGTGCAGCAGGAACGAGGCCCGCCCGGCCCGCACCACCGAGTACCCGCGCAGCGACACGGACGTCATGCGCCCACCCCGCTGCGCTCGGCCGGGGCATGCCCCGACGCGCGCCTCTCAACGGTTCTCCCCCAGCCTTCGGCCGGGGGGACCCCCATGCTCCGCCCGCTCACGCCGCCACCACCCTCCGCCGCCGGACCAGCGCCACCAGCACCGGCACCCCCACCAGGGCCGTCATCACACCCGCCGGGACCTCCGACGGCGGGAACAGCACCCGCCCCAGGGTGTCCGCGAGCAGCAGCAGGGCCGGGCCGAGGACGGCCGAGAAGGCCAGGATCCAGCGGTGGTCGGCGCCGGCCACCGCGCGGGCGGCGTGCGGTACGGCGAGGCCGATGAAGGCGATCGGGCCGGCCGCCGCGACCGCCGAGCCGGTCAGCACGGTGGCGCCGAGCGCGCCGACCGCCCGGACGGCGCCGGTCCTCGCGCCCAGCCCCTTCGCGGTGTCCTCGCCGAGCGCCAGCGCGTCCAGTCCGCGGGCCACCGCCACCACCAGCAGGGTGCCGACGGCCAGGAACGGCAGCAGCTGCCAGGCCACGTCCGCCGTCCGGCCGGAGAGCGAGCCGACGTGCCAGAACCGGAACTGGTCCATGGTGGCCGCGTCGGTGGTCAGCACCAGGGTGTTCAGCGAGGCGATGAAGGCGGACATCGCCGCGCCCGCCAGCGCCAGCCTGATCGGCGTGGCCCCGCCCCGGCCGCGCCCGGCCAGGCCGTACACCAGCACCGTGGCGACCACGGCGCCCGCGAAGCCGAACCAGACGTACCCGGTGAGGGTGGAGACCCCGAAACCGGAGATGGCGACCACGACGCCCGCCGCCGCGCCCTGTGAGACCCCGAGGATGCCCGGGTCTGCGATCGGATTGCGGGTCAGCCCCTGCATCACGGCCCCGGCCAGTCCGAGCGCGGCGCCCACCGCCAGCCCGACCACCGTCCGGGGCACCCGCAGCTCGCGGATCACCACGGCGTCCGCGGAGCCGCCGCCGTGCAGCAGCGCGTCGACGGTCCCCGACAGCGGCACGGTACGGCTGCCGACCGCCAGGCTCAGCAGCACCGCGACGGCCAGCACGGCCAGCGCGGCGGCGAGCCACAGTATTCGGTGACGGGGTGTCCGCCGCTTGCCCGGTGGTGCGGTGGTGTCGGTCATGAGCCCTCTCCGCGGAAAACTCAGGTAAACCTAAGTTCCGCCTCGGAGCCGGGGCAAATCGCCTCGTCCGCACCTGGACCCGTTGGATAGCCTGGCCCCATGCCAGCGACCGCGCACGCCCCGCTCACCATCGGCTTCGACCTCGACATGACGCTGCTGGACACCAGGCCCGGCATCCACGCCACCTACCGGGCGCTCTCCGCCGAGACCGGCACCCCGATCGACGCCGACCTGGTGGTCACCCGGCTCGGCCCGCCGCTGCTGGACGAGATCCGCAACTGGTTCCCGGAGGGCGAGGCGGAGCAGGCCGTGAACCGCTACCGCGAGCTCTACCGCGACCACGCCTTCGCCCCGACCGTGCCGCTGCCCGGTGCGCACGCCGCCGTCGAGGCGGTCCGCGCGCACGGCGGCCGGGTCGCCGTGATCACCGGCAAGTACGAGCCGAACGCGCACCTCCACCTGGAGCACGCCGGGCTGGCGGCCGACATCGTGATCGGCGACCTCTGGGCGGAGACCAAGGGCGAGGCGCTGCGCGCGCACGGCGCGAGCATCTACGTCGGCGACCACCTCGGCGACATCGTGGGCGCCCGGCACGCGGACGCCCTCGCGGTCGCCGTGGCCACCGGCCCGTACGGCGCGGACGAGCTGCGCGCGGCCGGGGCGGACGTGGTGCTGGCCGACCTCACCGGCTTCCCGGAGTGGCTCGACCGGCACCTCGGCTAGGACCGGCTAGGACTCCTGCGGCTCCACCCGGGCGCGCTGGGCCCGGGCGTTCAGGAACAGCCCGGTCAGCGCGGACAGGAAGCCGGCCGGCATCAGCATGCTCAGCCAGTACATGGCCGTCGGCAGCGGCGTCAGGTGCAGGAACAGCGGCACGAAGGTGACCAGGGTGGCGAGCGCGCCGATACCGAAGACGACCGTCCCGGCCTTGACGTACACGTCGCCGGGGTCGGCGCTCTGGCTGCTCACGTCCGCTCACTCCTCCGAGCCGCGCCGGGCCGCCCGTCCGGGGCCCGGTCCGCGCCCCAGTCTGGCAGAGCCGCCCGCGCGGCGGCCCACCGGAGCGGCTCGGTCACGTTGCGCAGTTTCCCGGCCGCGATGCGTTTTGATCCCTGCTGGGCGAGGGTATGCACGGGGTGCCGAGGGGCGCTACAAGTGCGTCCCGTGTCCTCAGACCCGGGGGTGAGAGCCGATGGACTGCGCCGAACCGCGCCCCGGCCGCGCCAGTACCGGGTCGTCCGTGACCGCGAGATCGCCGCGCTCCCGCCGGCCCGACCGGCCCTCGGAACGCGGATCCATCGCGGACCGCTGATGAGGCAGTGACGGACCGTTAGTCTGCTCCTGACAACGCGCCGGCCGTGAGCGCCCACGGGCACCGAGCCGAGGTCGGCCGCGTTCTTCCCACCCCACCCAGTGATCCCCGGCCAGGGCCGGGATCCCTCACACCCATTCGAGGACTGTTCGAGATGCCCACCGGCCAGGTCAAGTGGTTCAACGAGACGAAGGGCTTCGGCTTCCTGTCGCGCGACGACGGTGACGACGTCTTCGTCCACACCAAGGCGCTGCCCGCCGGTGTCACCGTGCTGAAGCCCGGCCAGCGGGTCGAGTTCGGCGTGGTCGCCGGCCACCGCGGGGACCAGGCGATGGCCGTGCAGCTGCTGGACGCGCTGCCGTCGGTGGCCGCCGCCCAGCGCCGGAGCGCCGACGACATGGCGCCGATCGTCCAGGATCTGATCACCACGCTGGACGCGGTGCTGCCCGGCCTCCAGCGCGGGCGCTACCCGGCCAAGCCGACCGGCCAGAAGCTGGCCGGCCTGCTGCGCGCGGTGGCGGATCAGTTCGACGTGTAGGCCCGCACCGGGCTCAGCACGCGAGCGTCGGAGCACGCGAGCGTCAGAACGCGAGCGCACCCGGGTCGAGCAGGGGCACCAGCCCCTCCGCGGCGGCCCGGGTGAGCAGCGCGCGGACGGCTTCGTAGCCCTCCTCGCCGAGGTCGGCGGTGAACTCGTTGACGTACAGCCCGATGTGCTGGTCGGCCACGGCCGGGTCCATCTCCTGGGCGTGCGCCAGCACGTACTCCCGGCTGGCCGCCGGATCCGCCCAGGCCTGCCGGACAGAGGCGCGGATCGTCGCGGCGAGCTCGCGCAGCCGCTCGGCGCCCAGCGAGCGCCTGGCCACGATGGCGCCCAGCGGGATCGGCAGGCCGGTCTCCGCCTCCCAGGCCTCGCCCATGTCGGCCAGGCTGTGCAGGCCGTACTGCTGGTACGTGAAGCGGGCCTCGTGGATCACCAGGCCGGCGTCCACCCGGCCGTCCCGGACGGCGGGCATGATCTCGTGGAACGGCAGGACGACGATCTCGCCGAAGCCGCCCGGCACCGCCCGCGCCGCCCAGAGCCGGAACAGCAGGTAGGCGGTGGAGCGCTCGGACGGCACCGCGACGGTCTTCCCGGCCAGGTCCGCGGGCGAGGCGACACCCGGCAGGGTGAGCACCAGCGGGCCGCAGCCGCGCCCCAGCGCCCCGCCGCAGGGCAGCAGGGCGTACTCCTCCAGGACCCAGGGCAGCGCGCCGTAGCTGATCTTCAGCACGTCCAGCTCGCCGCGCTCGGCCAGGCCGTTGGTGATGTCGATGTCGGCGAAGGTCACCTCGGGGGCGTCCGCCCCGGGGACCTCGCCGTGCGCCCAGGCGTGGAACACGAAGGTGTCGTTGGGGCAGGGCGAGTACGCGATGCTCAGCCGTTCAGCCACGGCCGGCCTCCTCGATCAGTTCTCGGACGGGCAGTGCGGCGAAGGCCCGCTCCAGGGCGGCCAGCGCCTCGCCGATCCGCCAGGCGGCCCGGTCGCGCGGGCCCACCGGGTTGGACACGGTGCGCAGTTCGAAGGCCGGCACGCCGAAGCGCGCGGCGGCCTCGGCCACGCCGAAGCCCTCCATCGCCTCGGCCGCGGCGCCCGGGTGGCGCGCCGCCAGCGCGGCGGCCCGCTCGGCGCTGCCGGTGACGGTGGAGACGGTCAGCACCGGGCCGGTCACGGCATGGCCGGTCCGGGCCGCCAGGGCCCGCTCCGCCACGGCGACGACGGCCGGGGGAGGGGTGTGCCGGGCGGTGCCGAAGCCCAGCTCGGCGACGTCGGCGAAGCCCTCGGGGGTCTCGGCGCCCAGGTCGGCGGCCACGATCGCCGCGGCCAGCACGGTGGCGCCGACCGGCGCGTGCGGGGCGAAGCCGCCGGCGATCCCGGCGGAGGCGACCAGGCCGTACGGGCCCGCGGCCAGCGCCGCGGCGGCGCCGGCCGCGGCGGCGGCCGGTCCGACCCCGGCGGCCAGCACGTCCACGGGTGCGCCCGCGCAGCGGTGCAGGGTGCCGCCGGGCAGCGGTATCGCACCGGCCCCGCCGGGCAGCCCGCGCAGCACCGCCTCGGCCTCGGCCTGCACCGCGACGACCACGAGCAGCCGGGCCCGTTCGGGGCCCGGCTGCCCGGGGTGCGCGTCGGCGACGTGCGCGGTCATCGCGGGAGCGTCAGCCGTTGCTGCCGGCGTCCTGGGAGTCCTGGGCGTTCTTGCCGTTCAGCTGGAAGTACCAGACCGCGATCGGGGCCTCGGCCTTCTTGTTGATCTCGACGACCGTGATCAGGGTGCGGCCGCTGGAGTTCAGCACCGTGCTGGCCGCCCGGAGGCCGGAGAAGGTCGGGCCCTGGGCGTACGAGAACAGGCTGGTCTGCCCGCCCTGGGCGGTCGAGCCGCCGTTGGAGGAGGCCCACCAGCCGGTGTCGGCCACGTTCGGGCTGACGCCGACGCCGATCCGGTCGCTCGCCGACACGTCGGAGGAGGGCAGCTTGCCGTCCTTCAGGGCCTGCGTGGCCTTGGTCTTGCACTCGTCCTGCTGGTCGTCGGTCAGCGGGCTGCCGTTGTTCCAGCAGAACGGGTCCGCTGCGATCGAGGTCGTGCCGACCGTCAGGGTGGCCCGGTGGCTGTTGTGCTCGGTCTTGCCGGCGGCGATCGCGACGGAGGTGCCCACCGTGGCGGCGCCGACCACGACGACGGCGCCGAGGGCGGCGATGACACGGGAATTGAGGCTCATGGGACAGAATCTACCGGGCCCGGGCGGTCACGCTACGCGGGGGTCGGCCACCGCGTGTTGCCCCGGGCGTGTCGAGCGCCCGGTTCAGGCCACCCTGGGTGCGGTCGGGTGCCGCCGCAGGCCCAGTCGGAGCAGCGAGCGGACCGTCCAGAGCAGCACCAGGCCGACCACCGAGGCGGCGATCGACAGGCCCAGCACCCCGTTCAGCGGCAGCACGATGCCGATCCCGCCGCCGGCCACCCAGGACAGCTGCATCAGCGTCTCCGACCGGGCGAACGCCGAGGTCCGCACCGCCTCCGGGACGTCCCGCTGGATCAGCGCATCCAGTGCCAGCTTGCCCAGCGAGGCGGCCATCCCGGACACCCCGGCGACCAGAACCACCGTCACCACGCCGTACCAGAGCGCGGCCGCGGCCGTCACGCACGTCGCCAGCAGCAGCATCGCGGTGACCGTCGCCTCCGGGCCGCGGGTGCGCAGCCAGGAGCCGAGCACCGAGCCCAGCGCGTTGCCCGTCCCGGCCGCCAGTGCCACCAGGCCCAGCGCCAGGGTCGGCCGCAGGCCGCCGATCGGGTCGGTGCGCAGCAGGAAGGCCAGGAAGAACACCAGGAAGCCGACCAGCCACCGCATCCCCGCCATCGCCCGCAGCGCCAGCACCACCGACGGGCCGACGGTGCGCAGCGAGGCCTTGACCTTCGGCGGCTTGTGGTGGATCAGGTGCGAGCCCCCGCCGGGCACCTCGGTGGACAACTCGGCGTGCAGCACGGCCCGCTGCTCGCCCTTCGCGGAGTCCACCGTGTGCGGCAGGTGGAAGGCCATCAGGGTGCCGACCACGAACACCAGGAAGGCGCCGCGCAGCGGCCAGCCCGGCCCGATCAGGTGCAGCAGCCCGCCCACCGCGGCCGCCACCCCGGTGGCCAGCAGCCCGGCCAGGGTGACCCGGGAGTTCGCCTTCACCAGGGACAGCCGGTGCGGCAGCAGCCGGGGCACCACGACGCTGCGCACCACCCCGTACGCCTTGGACGCCACCAGGACGCCCAGCGCCTCCGGGTAGAGCGCGATGCCGCCGCCGGCGATCACCCCGGCCATCGTCCAGGCCAGGACGGCCCGGGCGAGCATCGACATCGCCATGGCGGCCCGGCGGCCGTGCGGCAGCCGGTCCAGCAGCGGGCCGATCACCGGGGCGAGCAGGGCGAACGGGGCCATCGTGATCAGCAGGTAGAGCGCGACCCGGCCGCGGGCCTCGCCGGTGGGGACGGAGAAGAAGATGGTGGAGGCCAGGGCGATGGTGATCAGCATGTCGCCGAAGGAGTTCAGCGCGTGCAGCTCGATCAGCTTCGCCAGGCCCGATTCGCCCGCGCCCTCGGCCGAGGTGGCCCGGCGGATCCGGCGGCCGGTGCCGTGCACCAGCTTGCCGGTGCCCAGGCCGGCGGCGGAGGCGGTGCGGACCAGGAAGTTTCGGCGGGGCTCGGGGGACTCCTCCGCGGACTCCTCGTCGAGGTCCTCGTCGAGCGCGTGGAGGTGCCGGGTGCGGACCTCCTCGGGGGTGTTCCCGGGGGTTTCCGCTCCGGGTTCCGGCTCGGGTTCCGGCTCGGCGCCCGGGGCGGCGTCGGGTTCGGCGGCCCGGGTCTCCCCGGCGGCGCGGGCGGGTTTCTCCAGGCTGACCGGCGCGGTCGGGGACGGCCCGCCACCGCCCACCGGCTGCGGTTCGCCCGCAGCGGGGACGGGAAGCTGCTGTCGCGGCACGGCGTCCGCCTCGTCGGGGGTGCCGGCCTGCGAGGGGCGCAGTGCGTGCTGCGACGGGTTGTCGTCCGCCACAAGCCCATCCTGCCCCAGATTCACCGTGGTGACGCGGGATTCGGACCTGCTCGGCGCGGCCTCCGGAAGACCCGGCTCCGCCCCGGACTGTGCCGGGGTGCCGACCGGCGGGTAGCCTGCCCCAGGGTCCGCTCGTCGGGGCGCCGGGGCGCCGCCAGGCCGGACGAGCGGCGCGGTCGGTACCCGCGGCGGCCCCGGGTCGCGCAGAATGGACGCGGGACTACCGAGCCGCGACGGAGAAGGCAACACGCCGTGGGCGACAGAAGAACTGGGAGAGAATCGACGCCGTGAGTGCTGCGATGCGAAGCCGTACCCCCGACCGGCTCTGTGCCGAGGCCGTCGAACTCGCCCGCCAGGCTGCCGAGGAGGCCGTCGGGCCCGAGGTCGTCGGACCGCACCTCGGCGTGCAGGCGGACGCCGACCGCGTCGTGACCCACACCTTCGAGTGCCTGGACGCGGCCTACCGCGGCTGGCACTGGGCGGTCACCGTCGCCCGCGCTCCGCGCGCGAAGAACGTCACCCTGGACGAGGTCGTGCTGCTGCCCGGCCCCGACGCGGTGCTGGCGCCCGAGTGGGTGCCGTGGAGCGAGCGACTGCGCCCGGGCGACATGGGCCCCGGCGACCTGCTGCCCACCGGCGCCGACGACGCGCGGCTGGAGCCCGGCTGGAGCGGCGAGGACGAGCCCGCGCCGAACTCCGCGGTCGCCCTGGCGGCCCAGGAGGACGTGGTCGTCTCCGACCCGCACGTCCAGCCCGCCCCGGCCCGCGCCCAGATCAACGCCGTCGCCGAGGAGCTCGGCCTGGGCCGCAGCCGGGTGCTCTCCCGGCTGGGCCTGCACCTGGCGGCCGACCGCTGGGAGAAGGCCCACGGCCCGCAGACCCCGATGGCGCAGGCCGCCCCGGCCGCTTGCGGCAGCTGCGGCTTCCTGATCCCGATCGGCGGCTCGCTCGGCCAGGCCTTCGGCGTGTGCGGCAACGAGTTCGGCCCGGCCGACGGCCAGATCGTCTCCTTCGCGTACGGCTGCGGCGGGCACTCCGAGGCGGCCGTCATCCCGGCCCCGCCGGCGCCGTCCGAGCTGATCCTGGACGAGCTGGTGGTCGAGCCGCTGCAGCTGCACCCCGACCGCGCCTCCGGCTCGGTCGAGCCGGACGCCCCGGCGGAGGAGCTCGGCCACTCCTGAACCGGCCACTCCTGAACCGGCCACTCCTGCGCCGGCGCTGCCCGGGCCCGCTTCTTGATCCGCGGCCCGTCCCACTGAACCGGTGGGGCGGGCCGCGGCGTTCTTCCGGGTAGGGGCGCCTGCGAGGCCGCGGGGCCCCGCCCGCCTGCCGCCCATGGGGATTCCCCCAGCCCACGGGCGGCAGCAGGGTGGGCCGTCGGACCCGGCAGTGGG
Source organism: Kitasatospora sp. NPDC096128 (assembly GCF_040303105.1). Classification (NCBI taxonomy): domain Bacteria; kingdom Bacillati; phylum Actinomycetota; class Actinomycetes; order Kitasatosporales; family Streptomycetaceae; genus Kitasatospora; species Kitasatospora sp. NPDC096128. The sequence continues at coordinate 46,582 of NZ_JBEOSP010000009.1, forward strand.
GTGCCGCCCCGACGGCCCCCCTACCCTCCCGCCGCCGCCTCCCCCCGTCCCCGCCTCCCGTCGCCGCCGCCGGTGCCCCCGGGGCGGGAGTGCCGGACCGTACGGTCGGGCCCGCCGCCGCCGCACCGTCCCCGCCTGCGGATTCCCGCGCCGGCCCAGCTGCGCGCCGCCCCCGGAGCGGGCCGTGGTCGGGAGCAGTCGGTGGGGCAGGGAAGAATGCCCTACGACGTACAGGGCGGCGGAAGGCGGCAGGTCCCGTGGAACCTCGGATCATCGGCAGCGGCACGGACGAGCACCTCGCCGACCCGTTCGGGAGCGCCGCGCTGCGCCGACGGGTGCTGGACGCCTGGGCCGCCTCGCCGGCCCGGTTCCGGGAGGACGCCAACGCCGAGGAGGAACTGGCGCTCGGCGGCTACCGCGACCGCCTGGTGGTCGAGTTGGCGCAGAACGCGGCCGACGCGGCGGTCCGGGCCGGGCACGGCCCCGGGCGGCTGCGGCTGACCCTGGCCGACGGCGTGCTCGCCGCCGCCAACACCGGCGCCCCGCTGGACGCGGCGGCCGTCGAATCGCTGTCCACCCTGCGTGCCTCCTCCAAGCGCGGTGAGGAGCCCGCCGTCGGCCGGTTCGGCGTCGGCTTCGCCGCCGTCCTGGCCGTCACCGACGAGCCCGCCGTGCTCGGCGCCGCCGGCGGGGTGCGCTGGTCGCTGGGCGAGGCCCGCTCGCTCACCGAAGCACAGCCCGCGCTGGCCGACGAGCTGCGCCGCCGGGACGGCCACGTGCCGCTGCTGCGGCTGCCGTTCGCGGCCGAGGGCCCGGCGCCGTCCGGCTACGACACCGTGGTGGTGCTGCCGCTGCGCGACGCCGCCGCCGAGGACCTGACCCGCCGTCTGCTGGCCGCCGTCGACGACGCCCTGCTGCTCACCCTGCCCGGCCTGTCCGAGGTCGTGGTGGAGACCCCGGAGGGCACCCGCACGCTCACCCGCGAGGCCGCCGAGCCCCGCCCGGACGGCGTCACCGAGGTCACCGTCACCGACGACGGGGGCGGCCGGCTGCGCCGCACCGTCTGGCAGACCGCCGGCGCCTCCGGCCGGCTGGACGCCGAGCTGCTCGCCGACCGGCCCACCGAGGAACGCGCCCGCCCGTACTGGACGGTGACCTGGGCCGTCCCGGTCGAGGAGGACGGCACCCCGCAGCGGCCCGCGATCGCGCCGGTGCTGCACGCGCCCACCCCGAGCGACGAGCCGATCGGCCTGCCCGCGCTGCTGATCGCCTCCTACCCGCTGGACTCCACCCGTCGGCACATCGCCCCCGGGGCGCTCGCCGACTTCCTCACCGAGCGCGCCGCCGACAGCTACACCGACCTGCTGCGCGCCCGCGGCGCCGACCTCGGCTCGCTCGGCCTCGTCCCCGGGCCGCTCGGGCAGGGCGCGCTGGACAACGCGCTGCGCGCGGCGGTGCTGTCCCGGCTGCCCGGCACGCCGTTCCTGCCGCACCCCGGCGGGGTCGAGGAGGGCACGCCCGCGCTGCGGCCGCAGGACGCCACGCTGCTGGAGGGCGCGGACGGCTCGGTGGTGGAGGCGCTGGCGCCGATCTTCCCCGGGCTGCTGCCGGCCGGACTGGAGCGCCGCACCGAGCTGCGGGTGCTGAACGTGCGTCGGGTGCCGCTGGCCGAGGTGGTCGACCAGCTCGGCGGCCTGGACCGGGACCCGGCTTGGTGGCGCAACCTGTACGCGGCGCTCGGCGCGGCCGACCCGGAGGCGCTCGGGGCGCTGCCCGTCCCGCTCGCCGACGGACGGACCGTCACCGGGCCCCGGCGGGTCCTGCTGCCCTCCGAGGACGCCGACTGGGCGGCCTTCCCCGGCTACCCCGAGTCGCTGGCCGGGGCGCTCGCCGCGCTCGACCTGCGGCTCGCCCACCCCGAGGCCGCCCACCCGCTGCTGGCCAAGCTGGGCGCCGGCACCGCCACCCCGGCCGGGGTGCTGGACACCCCCGAGGTGCGGGCCGCCGTCGCCCGCTCCTACGACCTGACCGACGACGACCTGGACGCCGCGCTGGAGCTGGCCGACGCCGTCCTGGCCCTGGTGAAGGCCGCCGCCCCGGCCGTCGGCGAGCACCCCTGGCTGGCCCGGCTGGCGTTGCTGGACGACGAGGGCGAGCCCGCCCGCGCGGGCGAACTGGTGCTGCCCGGCAGCCCGTTCGCCGCCCTCGCCCGCGAGGAGGACGCCGGCTGGGTGGACGACGAGCTGCTGGAGCGCTGGGGCCCCGAGGTGCTCACGGCGGTCGGCGTGCTGGCCGACTTCGTGCTGGTGCGCGCCGAGGACGTGGTGCTCGACCCGGACGACCTGGAGCGGCTCGACCCGACCGTCCCCGCCGACCGGGCGGCCGGCGGCCACCCCACCGGGCTGCTGGACGAGGCCCCCGACGGGCTCGCCGAGTGGGCCGAGGACGCGTTGGAGGCGCTGAACGCCGACGAGGTGGTCGGGGTGCCGCCGGTGGCCGCCGAGCTGCTGGCCGTCCGCGACCTCGACCTGGTGGACGACGACGCCTGGCCCGAGGCGCTCGCCGCGCTCGCCCGCCCGCCGTACCGGGACGCCGTGGTCAACCCGGTGCGCACCCTGCTGCCCGACGGCACCTACACCGACCTGCCGCCGTACACCGCCTGGTGGCTGCGCGACCACCCGGTGCTGGGCGGCCGCGAGCCCGCCGGGCTGCGCGCCGCCGGGGCCGACCCGCTGCTGCGCGGCCTGTACGACGAGGCCCGCACCACCCTGGACGACCAGTTCCTGCACGCGCTCGGGGTGCGCACCACCCTGGCCTCGCTGCTCGCCGAGCTGCACGGCCCGGACGAGGTGCTGGACCGGCTCACCGACCCGGCCGCCGAGGTCGGGCACCGCCAACTGCACGGCATCCACAGCGCGCTGGCCCGGGTCGACCGGGAGCGGATCGAACCGCTGGACGTGGTGAGGGCGTTGCCGCCGCTGGACCCGGCCACCGGGCGCCGCCCGGACCACACGGTGGTCGTGGACGCCACCGAGGCGGTCGTCGCCGACGCCCCCGACCTGGTCCAACTCCTGCACCCGTACCCGCTGTTGCCGGTCGCCCCGGCGCTCGCCGCGGACCTCGCCGAGCGGCTGCACGTGTCGCTGGCCAGCGAGGTGGCCGGCGGGCGGGTGCTCTCGGAGGGCGCGCTGCACCGCGTCCCGGCCGTGGTGCGGGAGCTGCTGCCCGGCTGCCCCGTCGCCTACGAGGAGCACGAGGAGCTGCTGGTGGTCGGCCCGGACGGCGGCGAGGCCGCCGTCGACTGGCGCTGGGACCGCGAGGCGGACGCCCCGGAGCCGCCGTACGACCCGGAGCTGGCCGAAGCCGGCGACGAGGACGACGAGTTCGAGGTGCCGCCGGTGCCCGGGCTGCTGCACGCCGCCACCCCGGAGGGCCTGGCCGCCGGGCTCGCCTGGTCGGTCGGGCAGTGGCACCGGCGCTTCGAGGTGCTGGCCGCGCTCAGCGAGCCGGACCGGGCGTACGAGCTGTCCGCGGCCCGGGACTTCGAGGGCTGAGCTCAGTCGTCGCGCGGCTTGAGCCGCAGGTAGACGGTGGTGGTGACGGTCAGCCAGACCGCGCCGAGCGTCACCATCGCCGCCGTCTTCAGCGCGGGCGTCGGCCTGACCGCCAGGCCGACGCCCGCCATCGCCAGCGCCGTCAGCCCGGCCGCCAGCAGTCCGCCCAGGAAGGCGGTGAACGCCTCCAACTCCCCACCCTTGCGCGCCATTCGGCACCCCCTCTCGGGGACATGCTACGAGCTGCGCGGCTGTTCGTGCCGCAGCGCTCCGTACCCCCTCACTCCATGCCGCGGCGCTTCATCCAGGCCCAGCCGAACTCCAGGACGATGCCGCAGACCACCGCGATGGCCACGCCCGTCCACGGGTCCCGCCGGCCGACCAGGGAGAGCTGGAAGAAGTCCGACAGCCACGGCACCACCAGCACCAGCGCGAAGGCGAAGCCCATGGCGCCGATCAGCAGCAGACGCCACCAGTTGTACGGGCGGGCGACGATGGCGAGCACCCAGATCGCGATCAGGAAGAGCGTCAGGGTGGCCACGCTGGTGTCGGCCTTGAGGTCGGTGGCGTGGTCGGCCCGGGCCAGCGCGTAGGCGACGAAGGTGCCGGTGCCGGCGATCACGCCGCCCGGGATCGCCAGCCGCAGCACCCGCTTCACGAAGCCGGTGCGGGCCCGCTCGTTGTTGGGGGCGAGGGCGAGGAAGAAGGCCGGCACGCCGATGGTGAGGGTGGACAGCACGGTCGAGTGCCGGGGCAGGAACGGGTACGGCGAGTGGGTGAAGATCACCAGCAGCGCCAACAGGACCGAGTAGACGGTCTTCACCAGGAACAGGCCCGCGACCCGCTCGATGTTGCCGATCACCCGGCGGCCCTCGGCGACCACCGAGGGCAGGGTCGCGAAGGAGTCGTTCAGCAGCACGATCTGGGCGACCGCCTTGGTGGCGTCCGAGCCGGTGCCCATCGCCACGCCGATGTCGGCGTCCTTGAGCGCGAGCACGTCGTTGACGCCGTCGCCGGTCATCGCCACGGTGTGGCCGCGCGACTGCAGCGCCCCGACCAGCTGGCGCTTCTGCTGCGGGGTGACCCGGCCGAAGACGCTGGTCCGGTCGGCGGTCTCGGCGAGCTGCTCCGGGTCCGTCGGCAGGGTGCGGGCGTCCAGCGGACGGTCCGCGCCGGGCAGTCCGAGGTGGCCGGCCACCGCACCGACCGAGACGGCCGCGTCGCCGGAGATCACCTTGGCCCGGACGTTCTGGCCCTCGAAGTAGCGCAGGGTGTCGGCGGCGTCCGCGCGCAGCCGCTGCTGGAGCACCACCAGGGCCAGCGGGGTGAGCCCGGCGGCCGGGTCGGGGGAGTCCAGCGGGACGGGCGTGCGGCCGAGCAGCAGCACCCGCAGGCCCTGGGCGCCCAGCTCGTCCACCTCGGCGAGCGCCGGGTGCCCGGCGGGCAGCAGCACGTCCGGGGCGCCGAGCAGCCAGCTGGCCTCGCCGCCCTGGGGCTCCAGCAGTTGCACGCCGCTCCACTTGCGGGCGGAGGAGAAGGGCATCGCCTCGATCACCCGCCAGCCGCCGCCCCCCGGGCCGTCGCCGTCGCCGCGCCCGTACGCGTCGATCACGGCCTGCATGGACGGGTTGGGGCGGGCGTCGGCCCCGGCCATCACGGCGAGCGCGTGCTTGACGGTCTCCGGGTCGACCGGGGCGGGCCCGCCGTCGGCGATCACCCGCAGGTCGATGACGTCCATGCCGCCCTCGGTGAGGGTGCCGGTCTTGTCCAGGCAGACGGTGTCCACCCGGGCCAGGCCCTCGATCGCCGGGAGCTCCTGGACCAGGCACTGCCGGCGGCCCAGCCGGATCACGCCGATCGCGAAGGCCACCGAGGTCAGCAGCACCAGGCCCTCGGGGACCATCGGCACGATGCCGGCCACCATCCGGCGCACCGCCTCGCGCCAGTCGCGGCCCTCGACGGCCAGCTGGCTGATGATCAGGCCGAGCGCGGTGGGGATCAGCAGGTAGGTGATGAACCGCAGGATGCTGTTGATGCCGCTGCGCAGCTCCGACTTCACCAGGGTGAACTTGCTGGCCTCCTCGGCCAGCTGCGCCGCGTAGGCCTCCCGGCCGACCCTGGTGGCGGTGAACGCGCCCGCGCCGGCCACCACGAAGCTGCCGGACATCACTTGCGCGCCGGGCTGCTTGAGGACGGGGTCGGGCTCGCCGGTGAGCAGGGACTCGTCGATCTCCAGGCCGTCCGCCTCGGTGACCTCGCCGTCGACGATCACCTTGTCGCCGATGCCGAGCAGCACGGTGTCGTCGAGGACGATCTCGGAGACGGCGATCTGCTGGACGGCGCCGTCCCGGCGGACCTGCGGCTTGGCCTCGCCGATCAGGGCCAGGCTGTCCAGGGTCTTCTTGGCGCGCAGCTCCTGGATGATGCCGATCGCCGTGTTGGCCACGATGACCAGGCCGAACAGGCCGTCCTGGAGCGGTCCGACGATCAGGATGATGCCGAACATGATGCCGATGATGGCGTTGAAGCGGGTGAAGACGTTGGCCCGGACGATCTCCTTGGTCGACCGGCTGGACCGTACCGGTACGTCGTTGACCTGTCCGTTCGCCACCCGCTCGGCCACCTCGGCGGCGGTCAGGCCGCCGCGCCGCCCGGGCAGCAGCCCGAGCGGGTGCGCTCCGTCGGGGCGGGCTCCGGCGGTCGGCTGCTCTTCCGCGGGCTGGGCAGGCTGCGTCATGGCACCGACTCTACGGGCGCCTTATGTCCGATGCGTGCTACTAAAGGACTATTCAGTCCGACTGGGTGGCAGGCCCGGAACCGTTCCCGGAACCGGTCCCGGAGTCGCCGCCGTCCGCCACCCGCGCGGCGGCGTCGGCGGCCTCGGCGGCGCGGCTGCGGGCGATCGCGTCCCGGCGGGCGCGGCAGTACCAGAGGCCGATCAGGCCGAGCAGGCCGCCGGAGAGGCAGATCCACGGCCAGGTGCCGTGGCCGTGGTCGGAGAGGGTGCCCTGGAAGGGGAGCAGGGCGAGGAAGGCGACGAACCACAGCACCGTGCCGGCGCCGACGATGGCGACGTCATTGGCCTCCAGCGGAGGGGGCGAGGGGTGCAGCGGCGTCTTGGGCATGGGGCCTAGCGTACGGTGCGCGGGGGCCCCGAGGGATGTGGTGGCCGGCCGGTCGGCCCGGCCCGGGCTCTACGCGCGAAGATAGCGCGTGTGCGACCGGGAAACCATACTTAAAGGTCCACGCCCGGCCACCGTCGCCCCGGGCGGTCCCCCCCTCCTCAGCTCCCCCACAGAGGACGCACGCATGCCTGTGGTCCAGTCGACCACCGAGTCGCCCGAACCCGCGGAATCCGCGCCCCCCACCGGCGCCCTGGACCGCTACTTCAAGATCAGCGAGCGCGGTTCCAGCCTGTCGCGCGAGATCCGCGGCGGTGTCGCCACCTTCTTCACCATGGCGTACATCCTGGTGCTGAACCCGATCATCCTGGCCAGCGCCACGGACATGACCGGGGCCCACCTGGACAGCGCCCAGCTGGTCACCGCCACCGCCCTCACCGCCGGCCTCACCACCCTGCTGATGGGCGTGGTCGGCAACGTGCCGATCGGCCTGGCGGCCGGACTCGGCGTCAACACCATCGTGGCGCTCCAGCTCGCGCCCAAGATGACCTGGCCGGACGCCATGGGCATGGTGGTGCTGGCCGGCTTCGCGATCATGCTCCTGGTCGCCACCGGCCTGCGCGAGCGGGTCATGAACGCCGTGCCGCTCGGCCTGCGCAAGGCCATCGCGATCGGCATCGGCTTGTTCATCAGCCTGGTCGGCCTGGTCGACTCCGGCTTCGTCAGCCGCATCCCGGACGCCGCCCACACCACCGTCCCGCTCCAGCTCGGCGGCAACGGCCACCTGCTCGGCTTCCCGGTGCTGGTCTTCGTGTTCGGCCTGCTGCTGACCCTGATCCTGGTCATCCGCAAGGTGCCGGGCGCCATCCTGATCAGCATCGCGGCCGCCACCGTGCTCGCCCTGGTGCTCGACAAGGTCGCCGACGTCCCGGCGCTCAAGTGGGGCCTCACCGTCCCCACCTGGCCCGGCAACCCGGTGGCCGCCCCGGACTTCGGCCTGGTCGGCAAGGTCAGCCTGTTCGGCGGCTTCGGGAAGGTCGGCGTGCTGACCGGCGCGCTGTTCGTCTTCACCGTGCTGATGTCCTGCTTCTTCGACGCGATGGGCACCATCCTCGGCGTCGCCGACGAGGCCCACCTGCTGGACGAGAAGGGCGACCTGCCCGGCATCAACCGGATCCTGATGGTCGACGGCATCGCCACCGCGGCCGGCGGCGCCACCTCCGCCTCCGCCAACACCTGCTTCGTCGAGTCCACCGCCGGCGTCGGCGAGGGCGCCCGCACCGGCTTCGCCTCGATCGTCACCGGCCTGCTCTTCGTGGTGGCGCTGTTCCTCACCCCGCTGGCCACCATGGTCCCGGCCCAGGCCGCCACCCCGGCCCTGGTCACGGTCGGCTTCCTGATCCTGGCCAACTCGATCAAGGAGATCGACTGGGCGGACTACACCATCGCGATCCCGGCCTTCCTGACCATCGTGATGATGCCGTTCACCTACTCGATCACCAACGGCTTGGGTATCGGGTTCATCACCTTCACGATCCTCCGCGTCGCCGCCGGCCGGGGACGTGAGGTGCCGGCGGCGATGTACGCCGTGGCCGGTGTGTTCGCCTTCTACTACCTGATGCCCGCGTTCGGTCTGATCTGACCCCGCACGGCCCCTCGACGGCCCCGCACCCGACCGGGTGCGGGGCCGTCTTGATATCGGGAGTGCGCCTGGACTGATATCGTTTTCTTGTTCTTGGCCGAGGGAGGAAGCCATGGCACGTACGGTGATCGATCTCGATGACGACCTTCTCGCCGAGGCACAGCGCCTCTTCGGCACGACCACCAAGGTCGCCACGGTCAATGCGGCACTACTGGAGGCCGTGAAGCTGGCCAGGCGGATAGAGCTCGCCGATGCCATCGCCAACGGGGAGTTCGACCTCCTCGACGAGTCGGGCGGGTCTGCGGCGGCGTGACCCGAGAGCGCTTCCTGATCGACAAGTCGGCCCTGGCGCGCTGGGGAAAGCCGACGGTGCGGCCCGTTCTCGACGATCTCTCGCAGCGCGCGCTGCTGGCTGTGAGCGCGGCCGTCGAGATGGAGGTCCTGCACAGCGCCCGAAGCGCGGCGGAGGCCGATCGACTGAGCCATCTGCTCCGGGGTTTCGACTACCTGCCGTGCACCGACGAGGTATGGGACCGGGCCAAGGAGATTCAGCACCGTGCCCTGTTCCGGGGCAACCACCGTGCCCTGTCCATGGCCGACATGCTGATCGCCGCCACGGCTGAGCGGCACGGCGTGACCGTCCTGCACTACGACGGCGACTACGACATGATCGCGGCCATCACGGGACAGCCCACGCGGTGGGTCGTCCCGGCCGGGGCGGCGGACTGAGTCCTCCTCGCACGGCCCCTCGACGGCCCCGCACCCGACCGGGTGCGGGGCCGTCGTGTCACTGGACGTCGAACTCGTTGCCCTCCGGGTCGGCCATGGTGGTCCAGGCGCCGCCGGGCTCGGCGACCTCGCGCAGGACGGTGGCGCCGAGGGCTTCGAGGCGGGTGACGGTGGCCGCGCGCTCGCCCGGGCCGGGGTGGAGGTCCAGGTGGAGGCGGTTCTTGGCCTGCTTGGCCTCCGGGACGGCCTGGAACAGGATGCGGCGCCCGAGGCCGGTGTCGGAGGCCGGGTCGTACGGGTCCTCGGGGTGGCGGACCGCGGCGAGGGTGCGCCAGGCCGGGTGGCCGTCCACCTCGGTGAGGGCGTCCGGGGTGATCGCGCCGGCCTCCAGCAGCCGGGCGATCAGGGCGGCGTGGTCCTCGACGGTGTAGTCGAGGGCGGCGCCCCAGAAGGCGGCCTGGCGGTGCGGGTCGGCGCAGTCGACGACGAGTTTCCAGTGCAGCGGCATGTAACCGGTTATATCGGTTACGACTGGGAGGGGCAATCACCGGCGGTCGGAAGGTGTCAAAAAGGCGACCGTGTAGGGCAGTTGGCGGCGGGAATACTGCCTGGACGGAGATGGGGAGGGGACTCGACCGATGGTGCAACAGGATCCGCCCGGGGGAGTGGAGGCGCGACTGCTGCCGGAGCTGTTCTGGCGGGCGGACAAGGCCTCGCTGGACGGGCAGCGCGAGACGCTCCGCTGGCACCGCGGACTGATCGCCATGCTGGTGGTCGCCGCGCTGATCGGCTCGCTCCCGGGCCCGGACCACAAGGGCGACAGCGATATCAAGCCACTGTTCTCGGTGGCCGCCTTCCTGATCGCCGGCTACTTCTGGTCCCGGCTGCGCCGCGGCAACCCGCAGGGCCGGTGGTACGAGGCGCGGGCGGCGGCGGAGTCGGTCAAGACGCTGGCCTGGAAGTACAGCGTCCGGGCCCGGCCGTTCGGCGGCGAGGCCGACTCGCCGGACGCCGACCGCGGCTACCTGCTGCAGGTCGAGGACGTGCTGCGGGCCTTCGAGGACCCGGAGATCGTGCCGCCCGGCAGTGTCCCGGAGATCACCGAGGAGATGCGCAACGCCCGGGCCGGGAACCTCACCTCCCGGCGCACCCTGTACCTGCGCACCCGGGTCGAGAGCCAGCGGACCTGGTACCGCTCCCGGGCCGACTCCTGCGAGTCCCAGGCGGTCTCCTGGGGGCTCGGCATCGCGGCGCTGATCATCATCGGCGCCGCGGCGGCGATCGCCCAGGCCACCGGTGCTCTGGAGGTGCACATCTTCGGCGCCAGCTCGGCCGCGGCCGCGGCGATCATCGCCTGGACCCAGCTCAAGCAGCTGCGTCCGCTGGCCGCCGCGTACCAACTGGCCGCGCGCGAACTGGAGAACGTCGGCAACCAGCTGTCCGACCTCGACCTCAAGACGCCGGACGCCGAGGAGCGCTGGGCCCGGCTGGCCGCCGAGGCCGAGGACGCGGTCTCCCGCGAGCACACCACCTGGCGGGCCCGCCGGGCGTTCCCGCGGTAGCGCTGCTCCTCCGGCGCCACCCCAACTCGGGGGAGGGGCTGGGGAGATCCGGCGAAACGGGGCCACGCCGGGGGCACAGGTGTGCGGGGTGCGTGAGAGTGGGGCGCCGGGGCGCGGAACGTGACCATTACGTGTCCATGCCCTGGTTTCATCGCCTCCGCGCGACCCGCAGTCCCTGCTCGGAGGCCCCCTGTGCGCATTCTCCTGATCGCCACCGCGTTCAACAGCCTGACCCAGCGCGTCCACCTCGAGCTGCGCGAGCGCGGCCACCAGGTCGCCGTCCAACTCGCCCTCGGCGACGAGCAGATGAGGGAGGCGGTGGCCCGGGTCGACCCGGAGCTGATCATCTGCCCGATGCTCACCAGGGCCGTCCCGGCCGACATCTGGTCGACCCGGACGGTCCTGATCGTGCACCCGGGCCCCAAGGGCGACCGCGGCCCCTCCTCGCTCGACTGGGCGATCACCGAGGACGCCCGGCGCTGGGGCGTCACCGTGCTGCAGGCCGTCGAGGAGATGGACGCGGGCGACATCTGGGCCTGCGTCGAGTTCCCCGTCCCCGACTGCGGCAAGAGCGAGCTGTACCGGGGCGAGGTCGCGGACGCCGCCGTCGAGGCCGTCCTGCTGGCCGTCCAGCGGTACGAGGGCGGGCTGTACACCCCCGAGCCGCTGGACTACGACCGCCCCGACGTGCGCGGCGAACTGCGGCCCCTGCTGCGCCAGGAGGCCCGCCGGATCGACTGGGGGCACGACGACACCGCCACCGTGCTGCGCAAGCTGCGCGCCGCCGACTCCCAGCCCGGCGTGCTGGACGAGCTGTACGGGCGCGAGTTCTTCCTGCACGGCGGCCACCCCGAGGACGAGCTGCGCGGCCCCGAGCCCGGCGCCGTGCTGGCCACCCGGGACGGCGCGATCTGCCGGGCCACCGTGGACGGCGCGGTCTGGATCCCCCAGCTGCGCCCGCGCCGCACCCCCGGCGGGCCGGTCACCTTCAAGCTGCCCGCCGCGACGGTGCTCGCCGACGAGCTGCACCGGGTCCGCGAAGTGCCGGTGACCCCGGAGCAGGCCGCCCGGCGGACCACCTGGTCGGAGCTGCGCTACCACGAGGACGGCGAGGTCGGCTTCCTCGAATTCGGCTACGCCGGCGGGGCGATGAGCACCGAGCAGTGCCGCCGGCTGCTGGCCGCCTACCGCGCGGCCGCCGACCGGCCCACCTCGGTGCTGGTGCTGGGCGCGCCCCGGGACTTCTACTCCAACGGGATCCACCTCAACGTCATCGAGGGCGCGGCCTTCCCGGCGCTGGAGTCCTGGGAGAACATCAACGCGATGGACGACCTGGTCGAGGCCGTCCTGACCACCGACGACAAGCTGACCGTCGCCGCGCTGGCCGGGAACGCGGCGGCCGGCGGCCTGATGCTGGCGCTGGCCGCCGACGAGGTGTGGTGCCGGGACTCGGCGGTGCTCAACCCGCACTACCGGCTGATGGGCCTGTACGGCTCCGAGTACTGGACGTACACCTTGCCGGCCCGGGTCGGCGCCGAGCAGGCCGAGCGGCTCACCACCGAGGCGCTCCCGGTCGGGGCCGAACACGCCCGCCGGATCGGCCTGGTGGACCGCACGGCCGGCGGGGACGCGGCGGAGTTCCGCCGCTGGACGGCCCGGGAGGCCGCCCGGCTGGCCGCCTCGCCGGAGCTCACCGGGCGGCTGGTGGACAAGAAGCGCCGCCGGGCCGAGGACGAGGAGGCGAAGCCGCTGGCCGAGTACCGGGCGGAGGAACTGCGCCGGATGCACGCCAACTTCTACCGGGCGGGCGAGCCGTACCACGCGCTGCGGCGGGACTTCGTGCGCAAGGCCTGCCCGGTGGCCACGCCGGAGCACCTGACCGGGCTGCTCGGCCGGCCCTGAGGGGGCTCCCGGAACGATGACGGCCGGCCGGGGTGGGGGACCCGGCCGGCCGTCGGCTTCGTGTGCCGCTCAGCGCCGGGCGGCGGCCCCGTCCAGCGGCCGGCGCCGCGGCTGCCGCTGCTCGGGGACGCGGGCCGCCCGCGGGGGCAGCGGGGCCGCCGGGCCGACGAGCAGCGGCTGGGTGGAGGGCTTGCTCGGGGAGACGGCGAAGGCCAGCGAGCCGAAGAACACGTAGCAGCCGAGTCCGACCCCGAGCGGGAAGATGAACTGCAGTGCCATCACCCCGTCCTGGGTGGACTGCGAGGCGTCCAGCCGGACCGAGAGCGCGGCCATGCCGGTGTAGTGCATCGCGCAGACCGCGACGCCCATCACCGGCGCGGCGGCCAGGACGGCGAGGGTGCCCCGGATGTTCAGCGCGGCCCAGAGCGCGGCCGTCGCCGCGAACACCGCGATGCCGACCGACAGCCACACCGTGACGTGGTCGTAGCCGAGCCGGCCGGGCAGCACCATCGCGGCCATGCCCAGGTAGTGCATCGCGGCGACCCCGAGCCCGGTGGTCAGCCCGCCGATCAGCAGGGACAGCACCGGACTGCTGCGCCAGTACCCGACGGTGAACAGCCCGATGCCGACCACCGCGACGGCGACCAGCAGGCTGAGCACGGTGAGCCCCGGCTGGTAGGTGATCTCGGCGCCGGTGACGGAGAAGCCCAGCATCGCGATGAAGTGCATCGACCAGATGCCGGCGCCGAGCGAGGTCGAGGCGAAGAGCAGCCAGACGGCCCGGGTCCGGCCCTGCGAGACGAGCGCCCAACGGGCGCTGCGCAGCGCCACGAAGGCGCCGAGGCAGGCGACGAAGTACGAGACCGCCGGTGTCACCCAGCCGTGGTCGGCATGGTGGATCTCACCCAATTGAGCTCCCTGGACGAGGGGTTGCGGGCGCCAGGGTTCGGGCGGAGGGGGTCGGCCGGAGGCCGTGGAAGGTGGGTTTCGCGCGCGGACGGGCGCGGAGGGGCTCCGCCGAAGGGGAGACCTGGCGTGGTGATGCCCCTGACAACCCGGGACAGTAACCACTGCCCGGTGGTCGCACAAGGTTCGCGCTTTTCGTGAAGTCCCAGGTCAGGATGGGCCTTTACGCGGCCTGCAAGATCTCGGCACCAAGCCCTGACACCGCCTGCGCACGACCTGCGGGCACGTTCGTACGTTACTCCAGCGGGGCCAGCCCGAACGGGTGGCCGGCCGGGTCGATCAACACCTTGAGCGTGCGGCCGTGCTGGTAGCTCGGTTCGGTCGCGCCGAGCGCGAGGGCCTTGGCGGTGGACTCCTCCAGGTCGTCGACGTAGAAGTCGAGGTGGAAGTGCTTGCTGCCGTCCGGCTCGGTCCACGGCTCCGGCCGGTAGCCCGTCACCCGTCCGAAGCCCAGGGGGCTGCCGCCCTCCGGGTTGTCCAGGATCGCGAAGCGCTCGTCCACGTGGCGGGTCTCCCAGCCCAGCAGCTCGCCGTAGAACGACGCCAGCGCGACCGGGTCGGCGCAGTCGATGGTGACCATGGCGAGCCGGGCGAAGCCGGAGTCGTCCGGCACTGACTGTGCGGATTGCGCGGGTTGCTCGGAGGCGAGGTCGGACATGTCTGGTCGGCCCTTCCGGGAGGGGGAACGATCACCCATCACCAATATGGCACCGGGCCGATCCTCCGGCGCGGTGGGCGGTCTCCCTCGGGCGGCGGGCGTTTTTCCTTAGCGAGGGTAATGACGTAAGCTAAAGAGATGCCCGAGATGTCCGAGCCGGACCTCGCAGCGATCTCACAGCTGCGGTCGTCCACGATGCGCCTCTCCCGACGACTCAAACACCAACGGGTGGAGGAGTCGCTGAGTCCTACCGAGATGGGGGTGCTGGGCACCCTCGCCCGGTGCGGGAAGGCGACGCCGGGTGAGCTCGCCCGGAAAGAGCACGTGCAGCCTCCTTCGATGACCAGGATCGTCGCGATGCTGGAGGAGAAGGGGCTGGTGCGGCGGGAGCCGCACCCCGAGGACCGCCGCCAGGTGGTCGTCAGCAGCACCGAGCAGGCCGAGGCGATCCTCGCGGAGAGCCGTCGACGCCGGAACGCCTGGCTCGCCGAGCTCGCCCAGGGGCTCGACGACGAGGAATGGGCCGTCCTCAGGGAGGCCGCGCCCGTGCTCTACAAGCTCGCCCACCTGTAACTCGCACAGCTCGAGGCACACCGACCCCGGCCGGCCGCCGGGAGGAGAAGGAGCCCGCATCACCGCAGGACCGACCACCGTAACCAGGAGCGCGACGGCCCCCGCCGGGGTCGTCGCGCCGCGAGGGGAGACCACCGTGACACCGCCGGCCGCAGCCAGCGCCGCCGCCCGTACCACCGACCCGACCACCGACCCCGCCGCGGACCGTACCGCGGCCGCCGACGCCCAGGCCCCCGCCCCCAGCGGACTGCCCGGCAGCGGCGACGACGACCCCGACGAACGCACCGCGGCGGACTCCGCCGCTCAGGGCCGAACCCGATCGGCCTCGTCCCCCACAGGCGCCGAGTTCACCAGGCCCCGGGGGATGTTCTCCTCCCTGCGCGTTCGCAACTACCGCTACTACTTCGCCGGCCAGGTGGTGTCCAACACCGGCACCTGGATGCAGCGGATCGCCCAGGACTGGCTGGTCCTGAGCCTGACCGGCAGCCCGCTCGCGGTCGGCATCACCACCGCCATGCAGTTCCTGCCGATGCTGCTGCTCGGCCTGTTCGGCGGCGTGCTCGCCGACCGGATGCCCAAGCGCCGGCTGCTGATCTACACCCAGGGCGCGATGGGCCTGCTCGCCGCGGGCCTGGCCGCGCTGACCATCGGCGACGTGGTGACCCCGTACTACGTGTACGGCTTCGCCCTGCTGCTCGGCCTGGTCACCGTGGTCGACAACCCGACCCGGCAGGCCTTCGTGTCCGAGATGGTCGGCCCCAAGGACCTCGCCAACGCCGTCAGCCTGAACGCCGCCAACTTCCAGACCGCCCGGCTGGTCGGCCCCGCCGTCGCGGGCCTGCTGATCGCCGCGGTCGGCAGCGGCTGGGCGTTCGCCGTCAACGCGCTGTCCTTCGCCGCCGTGATCGGCGGGCTGCTCGCGATGCGGGAGTCCGAGCTGCGCCCGACCGAGCCGATCGCCCGCGAGAAGGGCCAGCTGCGCGAGGGCCTGCGGTACGTGAAGGAGCGGCCCGAGCTGCTCTGGCCGATGGTGCTGGCCGGCTTCATCGGCACCTTCGGGTTCAACTTCCCGACACTGCTCGCCGGGTTCGCCCACGACACCTTCAAGGTCGGCGCCGGCGAGTACGGCCTGCTGAACACCGCGATGGCCGTCGGCTCGCTGGCCGGCGCGCTGCTCGCCGCCCGCCGCGGCGCGCCCCGGCTGCGCCGGCTGGTCGGCGCGGCGCTGGCCTTCGGCATCCTGGAGGTGGTCGCGGCCCTCGCGCCCGACTACTGGACCTTCGCGCTGCTGCTGACGCTGATCGGGGTGTTCGGGCTGAGCTTCAACACCTCGGTCAACTCGATGCTGCAGCTCGGCACCGACCCCGAGATGCGCGGTCGGGTGATGGGCCTGCTGGTGCTGGTCTTCACCGGTGGCACGCCGATCGGCGCCCCGGTCGTCGGCTGGGTCACCGCCTCGTACGGGCCCCGGCTGGGCCTGCTGGCCTGTGGCGCGGTGTCCGCGCTGGCGGCCGGCGCGGTCGGCCTGGTGCTGGCCCGCAGCGCGGACCTCAAGGTGCGGGTCGACCTGCACCCCGGCCGCGGCGGGCGCGTGGTGGCCGTCGTGCCGCGCGTCGTCCCGGCGCGCAGGTCCGAGCTGGCGCCCGCCTGCTGATGCCGCGTCAGGAAGCCTCGGGGTAGCCCCCCGGGGCTTCCTGACAGTGCGTCAGGGCGGGGCGTCGGGGTGGAACGTCAGAGCCGGATCTCCAGCACCTGGCCGGGCCAGACGCCGGCCGGCTGCTCGACCTCGAAGCCCTCCAACTCGGTGAAGCCGAGCGCCCGGTACCGGCCGACCAGCTTGCGGTCGTCGCCCGCGTAGCAGTCCACCCGCAGCAGCCCGTGGCCGCGCCGACGGGCCTCCTCGATCGCGTCGGCGATCAGCGCGGCGCCGATGCCGGAGCCCTTGCGGCTGCGGTCGGTGACCAGGAGGCGGACGAAGAGCTCGGGCTCCGCCGAGACGGGGACGTACTTGCCGCGCTGCTCGGCCAGCACGCAGCAGCCGACGGTGCGACCGTCCTCGTCCACGGCGAGGCGGATCAGGAAGGGCTCCTCGGTGTACCCGGTGACCTGGTCGATGCGGGCCCGGTCGGTACTGAAGGGCTGGTCGCCCCACTGGCCGGTGCGTTCCTGCCCGGCCAGCCAGGAGACGGCACCGTCGAGCAGGGACAGGATGTCGGGGACGTCCGCGGACCCCCCGTTGCGGATCTTCATGGAAATCCGTTCTACACCGGACGGCTGGGCGAGGGAAGCTTGGATCATGAGACTGTTCGTCGCGGTCCTGCCGCCCGGCGAGGCACTCCAGGGGCTCTCCGACGCCGTCGCGCCGCTGCACGGGCTGCCCGGGGCGGACCGGCTGCGCTGGACCACCGTCGAGGGCTGGCACCTGACCCTGGCCTTCCTCGGCCAGGTGCCGGCCGAGCGGCTGCCGGAACTGGAGACCGCGCTGGCGGCCGTCGCCGAGGCGCACCCGGCGCACCGGCTGCGGATCGCCGGGGCCGGCCGGTTCGGCGACCGGGTGCTCTGGGCCGGGGTCGAGGGGCGGACCTGGGCGCTGCGCGGGCTCGCGGAGGCCGTGGCCGGGGCCGCCGCCGAGCTGACCGGGGAGGCCGACGCCTTCGCCTTCCACCCGCACCTCACCCTGGCCCGGGCCGGATCCTCGCGCGGCCACCGGCGGGCGGTCCAGCGGGTCGCGGCGGCCGAGCTGGAGGGGCTGGCGGCGGCGCTCGCGGACTACCGGGGGCCGGAGTGGGAGGCCGCCGAGCTGCACCTGATGAAGAGCGACCTGGCCGGGGGCTTCGCCCACTACGAGTCGCTGCGCTCCTGGGCGCTGGCGGACTGGGGCTGAGCGGTCCGGTCCGGGGCGGGGCGGGGCGGTCCGGTCCGGGGCGGTCCGGGGCTGCACGGTCCGGGGCTGAGCCGTCCGGGGCGGGGCCGGGGGCTTCGGAGCGGGCGGTCCGGAGCGGGGCTGGGCGGGGCCTCGGATTCGCGTGGGTGTGAGCCGGAGGTACGCTCGTTGACCGTGGATCCCAAGACTCGAATGCGCATCGTCTCCGGCACCCTGGTGCTGCTGCTGGTCGTCGTGCTGATCAGCTCGCTGGCCGGCAAGTAGCCCCGGCCCGAGCCGGCCGGCACCCGGGCCTCGGCCGCCCCGGCCCGAGCCGGCCGCCGACGACCCTGGAACGGCGAGAGGGCCACCGCCCGCAGGCGGTGGCCCTCAGTCGTGTCCTCGGGGCGGGCTCAGCCGGCCAGCTGCTCGACCACGTGGTCGATGCAGTGGGTGAGCGCCTCGACGTCCGCCGGGTCGATCGCCGGGAACATCGCGATGCGCAGCTGGTTGCGGCCCAGCTTGCGGTAGGGCTCGGTGTCCACGATCCCGTTGGCACGCAGTGCCTTGGCGACCGCGGCGGCGTCCACCGACTCGTCGAAGTCGATGGTGCCGACCACCTGGGAGCGCTCGGCGGGGTTCGCCACGAACGGGGTCGCGAAGGAGGACTTCTCGGCCCAGGTGTACAGCCGGGACGAGGAGTCGGCCGTACGGGCGACGGCCCAGTCCAGCCCGCCGTTGCCGTTGATCCACTCCAGCTGGTCGGCCAGCAGGAACAGGGTGGCGAGCGACGGGGTGTTGTACGTCTGGTCCTTCGACGAGTTGTCGATGGCCGTCGGCAGCGAGAAGAACGGCGGGATGTAGCGGCCGGAGCCGGCGATCTCGGCGGCGCGCTCCAGGGCGGCCGGGGAGAAGGTGGCCAGCCACAGGCCGCCCTCGGAGGCGAAGGACTTCTGCGGGGCGAAGTAATAGACGTCCGTCTCGGTGATGTCCACCGGCAGGCCGCCAGCGCCCGAGGTGGCGTCCACCAGCACCAGCGAGCCCTCGTCCGCACCCACCGGACGCTTGATCGGCATCGCCACACCGGTCGAGGTCTCGTTGTGGGTGAGGCCGTAGACGTCCACGCCCGCCTCGGCGACCGGCAGCGGGTGGGTGCCCGGGGCGGTCTTGATCACCGTCGGCTCGGCCAGCCACGGGGCGGCCTTGACCGAGGAGGCGAACTTCGAGGAGAACTCGCCGAAGTCCAGGTGCTGGGACTTCTCCCGCACCAGGCCGAAGGCGGCGATGTCCCAGAAGGCGGTGGAGCCGCCGTTGCCGAGGACGACTTCGTAGCCCTCCGGCAGCGAGAACAGGCTGCTCACGCCCTCGCGCACGCGCTTGACCAGGTTCTTGACCGGGGCCTGGCGGTGCGAGGTGCCGAGCAGGGAGGTCTGGGTGGCGGCGAGGGCACTCAGGGCCTCGGGGCGCACCTTGGACGGTCCGCAGCCGAAACGGCCGTCTGCGGGCTTGATGTCAGCGGGGATCTGGATCTGAGCCACGCGCGCAGCCTACCGGCGGAGGGTTCGCCCGGGATACGGTCGTCCGCCCGCTGAGACTGTGATCTTCACTGCCCGGGACGCCGACAGCGGGCCCGGTTCGGAGCCGGACCCGCTGGTCAGAGGCGGTTGTTCAGGTGTTCCGCCGCGGGGTCAGTGCCCGATGGCGTCCCAGCCCTCGATCTCCTCGGGGCGGCGCGGGCCGGGGCCGATGTAGCGCGCGGCGGGGCGCACGAGCCGACCCGTGCGCTTCTGCTCCAGGATGTGCGCCGACCAGCCGGCGGTGCGGGCACAGGTGAACATCGAGGTGAACATGTGCGCCGGGACCTCGGCGAAGTCCAGCATGATGGCGGCCCAGAACTCGACGTTGGTGGCGAGCACGCGGTCGGGGCGGCGGTTGTGCAGCTCCTCCAGCGCGGCCTTCTCCAGCGCCTCGGCGACCTCGAAGCGCGGCGCGCCGAGCTCCTTGGCGGTGCGGCGCAGCACGCGGGCGCGCGGGTCCTCGGCGCGGTAGACGCGGTGGCCGAAGCCCATCAGGCGCTCGCCCTTGTCCAGGGCGTTCTTGACCCACGCGGTCGCGTCGCCGGTGCGCTCGATCTCCTCGATCATGCCGAGCACCCGGGAGGGGGCGCCGCCGTGCAGCGGGCCGGACATCGCGCCGACGGCGCCGGAGAGGGCGGCCGCGACGTCGGCGCCGGTGGAGGCGATGACGCGGGCGGTGAAGGTGGAGGCGTTCATGCCGTGCTCTGCGGCGGACGTCCAGTAGGCGTCGATGGCCTTGACGTGCTTCGGGTCCGGCTCGCCGCGCCAGCGGATCATGAACCGCTCGACGACCGTCTCGGCCTTGTCGATCTCGCTCTGCGGGACCATCGGCAGGCCCTGGCCGCGGGCGGACTGGGCGACGTAGGAGAGTGCCATCACGGCGGCCCGGGCGAGGTCGTCGCGGGCCTGCTCGGCGGAGATGTCGAGGAGCGGCTTGAGGCCCCAGACCGGGGCGAGCATGGCGAGCGCGGACTGGACGTCGACCCGGATGTCGCCGGAGTGCACGGGGATCGGGAAGGGCTCGGCGGCCGGCAGGCCGGGGTTGAACTTGCCGTCCACCAGCAGGCCCCAGACGTGGCCGAAGGAGACGTTGCCGACCAGGTCGTCGATGTCGACACCGCGGTACCGCAGGGCGCCGCCTTCACGGTCGGGTTCGGCGATCTCGCTCTCGAACGCGACGACTCCCTCAAGCCCGGGTACGAAGTCGGACATACGACGGCTCCTTCAGTTCTGCGATCGGTGCTCCGCTGTGGTGGGGCGGCGCTCCAGTGACCGAATCGTGGTTGGCACTCGGTGCCAGAGTGACAGGCACGGGGTGCATTGCGCCAGACACCACCGCGGTGATGTTTCCCCTCGGACCGCAAGGCCTTCCCGTTCAGGAGCCGGTCGGGCCCGGGGGACTCCCGCCACCGAGCACCCGGTTCCGGACAATTCCCCGCACGGCGGGCAGCCAAGCGGTGGCGAGTCACCATATCTCCGAGCGGGGTTTGTCCGGAGGTAGCGGTGCCGGTTGCTTGTCGTACGGGATGATGTTGGCGTGCAGACCCCGGAACGCGCCCAGTCGACGCCCCTGAGCCCCGCCACCCGGACCCCGGCCGACGAGCCCCGCCCCGGTCCGGACCCCACCGTGATGCGCGAGCACTACCGCCACGAGGGCCTGGCCGAGGAGGAGCTCGCGCCCGAGCCGATCGGGCAGTTCGCCCGCTGGTTCCACGAGGCGGACGCCGCCGGGGTGGTGGAGCCCAACGCCATGGTGCTCTCCACCGCGGACGCCCAGGGCCGACCCAGCTCGCGCACCGTCCTGCTCAAGGGCTTCGACGCCCGCGGCTTCGTGTTCTTCACCAACTACGGCTCCCGCAAGGGCTCCGAGCTCGCCGTCAACCCGTACGCCGCGCTGCTCTTCCCGTGGATCGCGCTGGGCCGCCAGGTGATCGTCCAGGGCCGGGTGGAGAAGGTCGGCCGGGACGAGACCGCCGCCTACTTCCGCACCCGCCCGCACGGCTCCCAACTCGGCGCCTGGGCCAGCGAACAGTCCAGCCCGGTCGACAGCCGCGCCGTCCTCGAACAGCGCTACGCCGACCTGGAGCGCCGCTACCCCGAGGGCGAGGGGGTGCCCGTCCCGCCGTTCTGGGGCGGCTACCGGGTCGTCCCGGAGGCGGTCGAGTTCTGGCAGGGGCGCGCGAACCGGCTGCACGACCGCCTGCGCTACCTCGCCGACCCGGCGGGCCCCGCCGGTTGGCGGGTGGAGCGGCTCTGCCCGTGACGGCGGGGGGTCGGGCCGCGGGGGTCGTGGGGTCGGGCCGCCGGACGGAGTGTCGCGTGTCCGGGCGCGGCGGTCACCCGGATCTGACGCACCGTCACCGTTTTGTGTAGAATGTGCGCGTCGCGGACCGGAGTCGAGGATTTTTCGGCTACCGGCCCGCGGTGCCTGCGTGATCGGGTCGTGCCTGCGTGCATCGTAGCGAGGGACTAAGGGACTGATGGGCGTCACCGGTGCGGAAACCGTCGCTGGACTCGACTCCGACCTGGTCGACGTCGCCGCCCTGCCGCTCGACGAGCTCGACGCCCTGCCCGACACCGTCCTCGGCGACCTGCTGCGCCGGGTCGTGGCGGACGCCCTGACTCCCGGGGCGGAGCCGCTCGCCGCCTTCCAGTCGGCGCTCGAACTCCGCTGACCCACCGCTGACCACGGGCTAAACCCCCGGAGGCGAACGAATTCGCCAACTCTCCCTCCTGCTGGTGCAGTTCACGACATGCTGGGTAAGTAACCAGCGCCGTCACGGCACCGTCAGGGTCGGGGGGAACAGGTGAGTGAACGGGAACAGCAGCAGCGCCCGTATTTCTTCTTCAGCTACGCGCGTCGGGACTTCGAGGCGGGGGACGCCTTCGTCGACCAGTTCTTCAACGACCTGAGAGACGAACTCGGCCGCATCCTCGGTCCGGCCGTCCAGGCCGACGAGCTCGCCTTCCGGGACACCGAGCGGCTCCGGCTCGGCGACGAATGGGCCGAGAAGCTCGCGCTGATGCTCGGCCGCAGCCGGACCATGGTCGCGCTCTACTCCCCGGCCTACTTCGCCAGCCTCTACTGCGGCAAGGAGTGGACGGCCTTCCGCGGCCGGGTGCGGCGCCACCACGAGGAGGCCGCGGAGCTGGTCTCGGCCCTGATCCCGGTGCTCTGGGAGCCGGTCGCGCCCGGGGACCTCGTCACCGAGGTCACCAAGATCCAGTGGGCCCAGCCGGACATGGGCGAGGCCTACGCCCGGCACGGCCTGCGCGCCCTGCTGCGCACCGCCCAGCAGGACGCCTACCGGCAGGTCGTCCGGGTCGTCGCCGGGCGGGTCCGGGACGCCGCCGTCCGGCGGCTCGCCGAACTGCCCGAGTTCGACCTGGACGCCGTCCGCGGCTACTTCCCCGGGCCGGCCGCGCCCGCACCCGCCGCCGAACCCGGCATGGTCCGGCTGTTCATCGCGGCCGGCCGGGCCTCGGAGGCCGCCGCCGAGGGCGGCTCCCGCCCGGGCGGCTGGTACGGGGCCAAGCCCTGGAACTGGACGCCGTTCTACCCGCCCGCCCAGCCCTCGCTGGCCTCGCGCGCCCAGCAGGTGATCACCAACGCCGGGCACATCACCACCCTGGAGGAGGTCGGCGCCGGGCTCGGCGAGAAGCTCGACCAGGCCCGGGAGGACAGCCAGGTCAGCGTCCTCCTGGTGGACCCGTGGGCGGCCGAGAACGAGCGCTACCGGCCGGCCCTGAGCGAGTACGACGACCAGAACCACCCGGTCACCGGCGTGGTCGTGCCGATCGGCGGCAGCGACCCGGACGGGGAGCGCGAAGCGCCGTGGACCGGCGTGCGCGCGGTGTTCCGCCGCAACTGGTTGCGCCGGCGCGACCCGGAGCACTTGTTCCGGGTCAAAGTGAGCCAGGAGAGCTTCGACAGCAACCTCGCCATCATGGTGACGGTTGCCCAGAACAAGCTCATGGACGACAACTTGGATTGGGGGGACGATGGCGGCGACGCCTTCGGCTTCGGCCCGGGCGGCGGCCCGGACATGCCGGGCCTGGCCATCCCGGCCGGCCCGCCCGACCCCTCCGGTGCGCCGCGGAGCCCGTCCGCGCGCCGCGAACCGGAACCGCCACCGAACGACCTGCCCGGCCAGCGCCCGGGCAGCCACGACGGCTCAGTCCCGCTGAGGGGAGACGGACGATGAGCATCGAGCCCGGCACGGAGCCGGGACGCGGCGGACCGGGTTCGGTCGTCACGTTCTACTCGTTCAAGGGCGGCACCGGCCGGACCATGGCGCTGGCCAACGTCGGCTGGATCCTCGCCAGTCGGGGCCTGCGCGTCCTGGTGGTCGACTGGGACCTGGAGGCGCCCGGCCTGCACCGCTACTACCACCCGCTGCTGGTCGACCCCGAACTCCACTCCACCGACGGCCTGATCGACCTGCTGCGCGGCTACGTCAAGCAGGCGCTGCCCTCCGCGTCCGGCCCCACCGGCCGGCCCCCGGCCGCCTGGCTGGACGAACCCGGGCGGCTGGAAGGCTACACCTGCGGCCTCGCCCTCGACCTGCCGGCCGGCGGCCGGCTCGACTTCCTCCCGGCCGGCCGCCAGAACGCCGCCTACGCGGCCGCCGTCACCAGCTTCAACTGGCGCAGCTT
This sequence comes from Kitasatospora sp. NPDC096128, assembly GCF_040303105.1. Taxonomy (NCBI): domain Bacteria; kingdom Bacillati; phylum Actinomycetota; class Actinomycetes; order Kitasatosporales; family Streptomycetaceae; genus Kitasatospora; species Kitasatospora sp. NPDC096128. The sequence continues at coordinate 70,386 of NZ_JBEOSP010000009.1, forward strand.
CTACCACGGCCGGGACATCCGCGGCGGCGAGTTCCTGCGCGAACTGCGCGAACGCTGGGCCCGCAACTACGACTACGTGCTCATCGACAGCCGCACCGGCGTCAGCGACACCTCCGGCATCTGCACCGTCCTGATGCCCGACACCGTGGTCGACTGCTTCACCTTCAGCGCCCAGAACATCCGCGGCGGCGTCGACGCCGCCAAGGCCATCGCCGAGGCCGAGGAGCGGGCCATCCGGGTCCTGCCGGTGCCGATGCGCGTCGAGGACGCCGAACAGGAACGCCTCGAAGCCGGACGGGACTTCGCCCGCGAGGCCTTCGCCCCCTACCTCGGCCGCTGGCTGCCCGGGGACCGCCGGGCCGCGTACTGGGCCGACGTGGAGGTGCCCTACAAGCCCTTCTACGCCTACGAGGAGGTGCCCGCCACCGTCGCCGACCGGCCGCAGGAGGCGCGCAGCCTGCTCAACGCCTTCGAGCGGCTGGCCGAGTGGATCACCGACGGGCGGGTCCGCTCGCTGCGCCCGCTCGGCTCCGAGGCCCGCCGCCGGCTGTACGGCGCCTACCTGCGCTCGGCCCGGGCGGTGCCCCGCCAGGTGTACGTCAGCTACGCGCCCGAGGACCGGATGTGGGCGGAGTGGGCGGCCGCCACCCTCACCCGCTTCGGCTACCAGACCTCCCTGCACAACGCCGCCGAACCGTACACCGGCCAGCGGCCGCCGGAGGTCGCCGGACCGCTCGACGGCCAGGGCCGGCTGCTCGCGCTGCTCTCGCCCGAGTACACCGCGCTGCCCCGGGCCGGCGAGGTCTGGCAGCTCCTCCAGGGGCGCGAACTCCTCTCCGGCACCTCGGCGTTGGTCGCGCTGCGGTTGCAGGACTCGGACGAGCCGGTGCCCCGCCCGTTCATCGGCCAGGCGGTGCCCGACCTGGTCCGCTCCTCCGCGACCGGCGCCGAGGCCCAGCTGTACGGCGAACTCGGCCCGCCGCCCGGCAGCAACCGCCAGTTCGACACCGACAGCGGCGAGTTCATCGCCCCCGCCCGGTTCCCCGGCACCGCCCCGCAGGTCCAGGAGGCGCCCTCGCGCAACGCCGCCTTCATCGGCCGCGGCAAGCTGCTCGAACTGCTCCGCAACCGCTTCACCGGCGGCCCCGCCGCCGTCCTCAGCCAGGTCCTCTACGGCTTCGGCGGCGCCGGCAAGTCCCAGATCGCCGCCGAGTACGCGCACCGCTTCAAGGCCGCCTACGACGTGATCTGGTGGGTGCCCGCCGAGGAGCCCGCCAACATCCCGCAGAAGCTCGCCGAACTCGCCCCCCGGCTCGGCGTGCCCACCAGCGACGACGTCGCCCACACCGCCGCCGCCGTGCTCGACGCGCTGCGCCGCGGCCACCCGTACCGCCGCTGGCTGCTGGTCTTCGACAACGCCGGCACCCCCGAGGAACTCGCCCCCTGGCAGCCCGGCGGCTCCTCCGGCGGGCACGTCCTGATCACCTCGCGCAACCAGGGCTGGGCCCGGCACGCCGGCCTGGTCGAGGTCGACGTCTTCCTGCGCGAGGAGAGCATCCGGCTGCTGCGCCGCTTCAACGGCGGGCTCTCCCCGGAGGACGCCGACCAGGTCGCCCAGCGGCTCGGCGACCTCCCGCTCGCCGTCGGCCAGGCCGCCGTCTGGCTCCAGGAGACGTCGATGCCGATCGCCACCTACCTCGAACTGCTCGACGACGAGCTCACCGAGATGCTCGAACGCACCCGGCTGCGCACCGCCGAGTACCCGCACTCCGCAGCCGCCACCTGGCGCATCTCGGTCGAGGAGCTGCGCCGGATGAACGCCCCGGCCGCCCAGATCCTGGAGATCTGCGCCTTCTTCGGCCCGGACGCCATCCCGATGCGGCTGCTCTACAGCCGGGCCGTCACCCGCGCCCTGCGGCTGCCCCCGCGCGCCCCGCGCGACAAGCTGGCGATCGGCGAGTTCCTGCGCGCCATCAACCGGTTCGGGCTGGCCCGCACCGACCAGGGCAGCGAGACCATCACCGTCCACCGGCTGGTCCAGGCCGTGCTGCGGGACCAGGTCGAGGAGGAGCGGCAGGCCGAACTGCGCGGCGTCGTCCACGCCGCCCTGGCCACCGCCAACCCCGGCGACCCGGACATCCCCGCCAACTGGGCCGAGTACGCCGAACTCCTGCCCCACCTCTGGCCGTCCGGCGCCGTCGACAGCGCCGACGAGGACGTCCGGCAGTGGATCATCGACTCGGTCCGCTACCAGTGGAAGCGCAGCCTGCACGAGTCCGGCCGGGAGCTCGCCGAACGCACCCTGGAGCACTGGCGCCAGGACGGCTACGGCGGGCCCGGCTTCGACGTCGACAACGACGCCCAGACCCTCATGCTGCGCACCCAGCTGAGCAACATCCGCCGCTCCCAGGGCGCCCTCCAGGAGGCGTACGAGATGGACCGGGACATCCTCGACCGGTTCACCGCCACCCTGGGCCCCGAGCACTCCCACACCCTCGCCGTCGCCAACAGCCTCGGCGCCGACCTGCGCTTCCTCGGCCGCTACGACGAGGCCCGGACGCTCGACCGCAGGACCCTCGACGCGGCCCGGCGCACCCTCGGGCCGGACCACCCGCGCACCCTGATGATCACCAACAACCTCGCCGTCTCCGACTACCTGGCCGGCGACCGCCGCGCCGCCCTGGAACGCCACCGCAGCAACTACCTCCAGCAGCGCGACGCCCTCGGCGCGCACAGCCTCTACGCCCTCTCCTCCGCCTCCAACTACGCCCGCGACCTGCGCGAGACCGGGCGGCTGCGGGAGGCGCTGGACCTGCTGGAGGAGACCGTCCGGATCTACCAGCAGACCATCGGCGACAACCACACCGACACCCTGCGGGCCCGGAAGAACCTCGCGGTGGCGCTGCGCCGGGCCGGGCGCTACCACGAGGCCCTGGAGATCGACGAGGACATCTACCAGCGCTACCTGGACATCAACGGCCCCGAACACCCCGACACCCTGGCCGCCGCCACCAACCTGGCCAGCGACCTCAACGCGCTCGGCGACACCGAGCGGGCGATACCGCTGGCCGAACGGGCCCTCGCGCGGTACCGCGACTACCTGGGCGAGGAGCACCCGGTCACCCTGGCCGGCGCCAACAACCTCGCGGTCTACCTGCGGCTGGCCGGCCGGGTCGCCGAGGCCCGCGAACTGTCCGGGCGGACGCTCGCCCAGCTCCGGGCCGTGCTCGGCGCGCACCACCTCTACATCCCGATCGCGATGATGAACCACGCGAACGACCTGGCGCTGGGCGGCGAGATCCGGGCCGCCCTCGCCCTGGAACAGGAGGCGGCGCCGCTGATGACCGAGGCGCTCGGCCCGGACCACTACGACTCGATCGGCATCAACTCCAACCTGTCGCTGACCCTGGCGGCGGTCGGGGAGACCGAACGGGCCGCCGACCTGCGGGCCGACTGCATCCGGCGGGCCCGGGTCACCCTGGGGGAGGAGCATCCGACCACGGTCGCCGTGAAGGCGGGCACCAGGCTCGACTCGGACGTGGAACCCCCGCACGTGTGACGGGCGGTCGGGAACTCTCGCCGGGCGGTGCTAGGTTCACGCGCATGGTGCCGTTCCGGCAGTTCCTGCTGAAGATCCACAGCCGCTGCAACCTCGCCTGCGACTACTGCTACGTGTACGAGGGGGCCGACCGGAGCTGGCGCGAGCGGCCGCGGCGGATGGAGCTCGCCACCGTCCGCCGCACCGCCCGGCGGATCGCCGAGCACGCGGCCGGACAGGGGCTCGGTGAGGTCTCCGTGGTGCTGCACGGCGGCGAGCCGCTGCTCGTCGGGGCGGCCCATCTGGACGCCCTGCTGGCCGAGTTGGCCCGGATCGCCGACGACGGGCCGCAGGTCCGGTTCAGCCTGCAGACCAACGGGCTGCGGCTGCTGGACGAACCCGCGCTGCTCGACGTGCTGCACCGCCACCGGGTCGGCGTGGCGGTCTCACTGGACGGCACCCGGACCGACCACGACCGGCACCGTCGGCTGCCCTCCGGCGCCGGCAGCTGGGAGCGCACCGCGGCGGCGGTCCGGCTGCTCGGCTCCGACCGGCACCGGGAGCTGTTCGCCGGCCTGCTGTGCGTCGTCGACCTGGCCGCCGACCCGGTCGCCACCTACGAGGCGCTGCTGGAGTTCGCCCCGCCCCGGCTCGACCTGCTGCTGCCGCACGCCACCTGGGCGGCCCAGCCGGCCGGCGTCCACCGCGCCCTTCCGGTCGGGCCGCCCGGCCTCACCGAGCCGGCACCGTACGGGGACTGGCTGACCGCCGCGTTCGACCGCTGGTACGACGCGCCGTGCCGGGAGACCGGGGTGCGGCTGTTCGAGGAGCTGTCTGTCCTGCTGCTCGGCGGGCGGGCCGCCAGCGAGGCGGTCGGGCTGGCGCCGGTCGACCTGGTGGTGATCGAGGCGGACGGCACCATCGAGCAGGCCGACAGCCTCAAGGTGGCGTACGACGGCGCCGCCGGGACGGGCCTGGACGTGTGGCGGCACGGCTTCGCGGAGGCCGCCGCCCACCCGGCCTTCCGGGCCCGCCAGCGCGGCCTGGACGGACTCGGGCCGGTGTGCGCGGCCTGCCCGCTGGTGCGGGTCTGCGGCGGCGGGCTCTACGCCCACCGCTACGCGGAGGACGGTTTCGGGCACCCCTCCGTCTACTGTGCCGACCTGGACCGGCTGATCCGGCACATCGCGGGGCGGCTGCGGGCCGGGGTGGCGGAGCTGGCCGGGGCCGGGTGGCGGCGGTAGCGGGCGGCGGCGAGGAATGCGCTCGGCCGTCCGGGTCATGCGCGGGCCCGGACCGGCTGAGTCGGCGCCGCGTGGGGAGACTGCGGGCGGACCGGGCGGGGTGCCCGGCCCACTCACGAGTTTTCGGGAGAGGACGGACCGGTGACGGGAACGGGCGAGGCGGTGGCGACCGGGGTGCCGGGTGCGCGCGAGCGGAAGGGGAGCGGCCCGGCCGGCCGGGCCGGGGGCGTGCCACCGCGGCACGAGGCGCCCCCGGAGGCCCGCCTGGCGGTCGTGGACGCCTTGCCGAAGCACGCGGTGCCCCCGGAGACCTTCCTGGCGATCGCGGGCGCGCGCGGCGGCCCGCAGGCCGTCCGACTCCTGCGTGCGGGGCAGTTGAGCAAGCGGATGCTGCTGCTGCTGGCGCTGGGGCGGGCGGAACCGCGGGACGAGGGCTACCGGAGGGCCTTCGATGAACTGTGCACGCTCCAGCGGACTGACCCCGAGCGCTGGGAAGAGGTGATGTTCCAGCCGGAGTTGGACGCCTGGGTGACCGATCGTCTGAACGAGTCGTGGCACGGCACGGCGGCGGCGCTGGACGGGCTGGGCGAGTTCCTGCGGGCGGATGCCGGGGTCGTGCTCGACCTGGAGTGCGACGGCCTGCGCTGGAGGCCGTTGATCGACCACCTCGGACCGCGCCGGGTCGACTACGGGCGCCCCCCGGTCGGGCCGCTGTCCGCCGCCGAACTGAGGCTGTGGGAGCAGAAGTTGGCGGCAGCTTGGGAGATCCTGGTCCGCCGTCACCGGCGGCACGCGGAGGCGGTGGCGGCCTGCGTGTCCGTCGTGGTGCCGCTGCTGCCGGCCCCCGGGGGAGAGGCGGCCAGCGCCGCCGCCCGGCGGGCGTACGGTGCGGTGGCGACCTCGCTGCCGGCCGATCCGGTCCTGCTCGCGCTGGCCCTGGTGCACGAGTTCCTGCACATCCAACTCGGCGCTCTGCTGGACCTTGTACCGCTGCACCGGCCCAACGGCCCGGCGATCTACCACGCCCCCTGGCGACCCGACCTGCGCCCGGCCGGGGCGCTGCTCCAGGGAACGTACGCGCACCTGGGCGTGGCCTCCTTCTGGTGTGCCGAGGCGGTCGCCGGGGTGAGCGAACCGGCCCGCGCGGAAAGGGAGTTCACGCTCTGGCGGACCCACACCCTGACCGCGGCCGGAATCCTGCTGGAATGCGGCGAACTGACCGGGCACGGAACGGAGTTCACCGAGGAGCTGGCGCGTTCCGTCCGCGAACTGGGTGCTTGAGGCGCGGCGCCCGGAGGGATTCGGCCGACCGGGCGACGGTGCGGGGCCTCCGGTGGCGACCGCGGCCGCGCCGCCCGTACCCCCGGCGTGCGTCCGTACGGGGAACGGTGGAAGGGGCTCGAACGCCTGCTCCGGTCAACGCGCTTCGGCGCGCGCAACGGTGAAGTGCGCGACCGCTGAACGGGTGAATTCTCAGGCTTTCGCGCGCCGTGGTACTGCGTCGGCTGGCTGGGCAGACCAACTTGAGAGGGCAAGGTGCCGCGCGGAGTCCTCGCGGGCACTACATTGGTCGCAACCGGGTGGCCTACCCGCACTCGGCAGGTCCTAACCGCGCCTAAGGAAACGAATATGACTCCGGTAACCAGCACCAGGCCGGCCGGCAACCTCACTGACACTCAGGAGATGCCGGAACGCCCGTCCCTCGCCGAGCTCGCCGCCCTGGGCGCGGAGGAACTCGCCGCCCGGCTGCAGCGCGCCCTCCCCGGCGCGGAATCCGGCCTCGTGCCGGTCGCGGCCTTCAACTCCTCGATCTGAGCCGCTCCGAACCTCGAAACGGACCCCAGGCCGAGCTGAACCCGCCACACCCATGACGACGCGAATTCCGGTGCCTCTGACGCAATTCGTCGTCAAGATGCACAGCCGGTGCGATCTCGCCTGCGACCACTGCTACGTCTACGAGCACGCGGACAGCAGTTGGCGCTCCCGCCCCAAGGTCATCGGGGAGGGCATCCTGGCCAAGGCCGCCGAGCGGATCGGCGAGCATGCGGTCGCCCACCGGCTGTCCGCCGTCCGGGTCGTCCTGCACGGGGGAGAACCCCTGCTCGCCGGCCCGGAACGGTTGAGCCGCGCGGCCGAAGCGCTCCGGGCGGCGCTCCCGCCCGGTTGCGCCCTCGACCTGCGCATCCACACCAACGGCGTGCTGCTCAGCCGCGCCTTCCTCGCGGTGTTCGCCGCCCACGACATCCGTGTCGGCGTATCGCTCGACGGCGACAGGATCGCCAACGATCGCCACCGGCGCTTCGCCGACGGCCGCAGCAGCCACCCCCAGGTGCTGCGGGCGGTCGGGCTGCTGAACGAGCCCGAGTTCCGGCACCTGTTCGCCGGGCTGCTGTGCACCATCGACATCGAGAACGACCCGGCGGCCGTCTACCGGGCACTGGTCGAACTCCGTCCCCCCGCCGTGGACTTCCTCCTCCCGCACGCCACCTGGGAGGAGCCGCCGAAGCGGCTCCCGGGCGGTGCGGAGCACCCGTACGCGGACTGGCTGCTGGCCGTCCACAGGCTGTGGGAAACGGACGCGCGGCCGTTCGCCGTGCGCACCTTCGAGTCCGTGCACCGGACGGTGCGCGGGCTGTCCAGCCTCACCGAGTCGCTCGGGCTGGAGCCCTCGGACCTCGCCGTGCTGGAGACGGACGGGACCTTCGAGCAGGCGGACAGTCTCAAGACCGCGTACGACGGGGCGCCCGCCACCGGGATGAACGTTTTCGCGCACAGCCTCGACGACCTCGCCCGCCACCCCGGCATCGCCGCCCGCCAGTCCGGCCTGGCCGGGCTCAGCGCGGCCTGCCGGGCCTGCCCGGTGGTCCGGGCCTGCGGCGGCGGACTGTACGCCCACCGCTACCGGGCGGACAATGGCTTCGACAATCCCTCCGTCTACTGCGGTGACCTCATGACGCTCATCAACGGCATTGCGGGCAGCGGGGGTTCGTCCCCGGCGCCGGCGGCGGTGCCCGCCCAGGGCGGCCGTCCGCTGCTGCCGGCCGCGCTCACCCCGGGCCAACTCGACGAACTGGCCCGGGGGTACGGCGGGGCCGACACCGTCGCCGCGCTCGGGGAGTCCCAACTCTCGCTGACCCGGGCGATGCTGGCCGCCGCCTGGGACGCCTCCGGGCAGGGCCGGGCGGCCGCCTGGGAGCTGCTGTCGGAGCTCGACGGGGCGGCGGACCCGGCCGTGGACGCGGTGCTGGCACACCCGTACGCCCGGGCCTGGGCCGCCCGGCGGCTTGCCGGGGACCTCTCGGTCGGCCTCGGGCCGATGGCGGCACTGGCCGCCGCGGCGGCGGTGCGGGCCGGGCGCGGGGACGCCGTCACGGTGCCGGCCCGGGGTGGCTGGCTGCACCTGCCGACGCTGGGGCGGATCGCGGCGCCGGACGGCGAGACGGTGGTCACCGGGCGGGCGGACGGCTTCGAGGTGCGGGCCGCCGACGGGACGGTCCGCACCGTGCTGGACCAGCCGCTGCGACGGGTCCGGCTGGCCGGTGGCTGGACGGTCGCCCTGGAGGACGTCGACCCGCTCCGCGACAGCCACGACCACCCGGTGGCCGACCGGCTGCCCGAGACCGAACTGCTCGGCTGGACAGGCGCGTTGCGCGAAGCCTGGGAGCTGCTCGGGCGCGACCTGCCCGGCTACGCGGAGGGCATCCGGGCCGGGTTGGCGACGATCACCCCGCTGCGGCCCGGCCCCACCGGGCGCGACGTCAGCTCCGCGGCGCGGCAGGCCTACGGCGCGGTCGGCATCGCCCGGCCCGCCACGGCGCCCACGCTGGCGCTGCTGCTCGCCCACGAGTTCCAGCACGTGAAGCTCGGCGCGGTGCTCGACCTGTACGACCTCCACGACCGGGCCGACGACCGGCTGTACTTCGCCCCCTGGCGGCCCGACCCGCGCCCGCTGGAGGGCCTGCTCCAGGGCACGTACGCCCACCTGGCGGTCACCGAGTACTGGGGCACCCGGACGGCCGCGTACGACGGCGTGGCGGGCGAGGCCGCCGACCGGGCGCGGGCGCAGTTCGCGCTCTGGCGGCAGTACACCGCAGAGGCGGTCGAGCGGCTGACCGGATCCGGGGCGCTGACCGGGCTGGGGGCCCGGTTCGCGGCGGGGATGGGGGAGAGCGTCGCGCCGTGGCTCGCCGTGCCGCTGCCCGCGGCGGCGGAGCGGGAGGCCGAGCGGGCGCGGCAGGAACGCGGGCGGCCGCGGTTCGTCGAGGCCTGAGCCGGAGTTCGAGGAGCCGAGGGAGCCGAGGGATTTCGGCGGACTCGTTTCGATGGACTCGTTCGACGGACTCGAAGGATTCGAAGGATTTGTAGGAGGGGCAATGATCTCCGTCGCCGAACTCGCCGACCGGTTCGCCCGCTTGGGCGTCCGGCCGGGCACGGTGCTGCACGTCCAGGCCTCGCTGCGGGCACTCGGACCGGTCGAGGGCGGGGCGGGCGGGGTGGTCGACGCCCTGCTTCAAGTCCTCGGCCCGGACGGGACGTTGGTGGCCTTCACGTCCACGCCCGAGAACTCCTCGACCTCGCGGGTCTACCAGGCCGCAGTCGCCGGGCTGTCGGCGGCGGAGGTCGAGGAGTACCGGGACCGGATGCCGCGCTTCGACCCGGCCACCACCCCGGCCTCCCCGACCGTGGGCGCCCTCTCGGAGGCCGTCCGGAGCAGGCCGGGCGCCCGGCGCAGCAGCCACCCGCAGACCTCCTGGGCCGCCCTCGGGCCCCGGGCCGAGGAGATCACCGCCCGGCACCCGCTCACCTCCCACCTCGGGCCGGACTCCCCGCTCGGGCGGCTGTACGAGCTGGACGCCCGGGTGCTGATGCTCGGCGTCGGGATGGCCCGCTTCACCGCCTTCCACCTCGCCGACCTGCGCCAACCCGACGTCAAGGTCCGGGAGTACCGCTGCGTCACGGCGGACGGGTGGGTCGGCTTCCAGGCCCCCGACCTGGACGACCTGCACTTCGCCGAGCTGGGCGACCGGGTGCTCGCGCAGGCGGAGGGCGTCACCGCCGACCGGATCGGCGGCGCCGACTGCCGGCTCGTCCCGGTCCGGGAGGCCGTGGACCTCGCCGACCGGCTGCTGCGGGATCCTGTCCTCGGCTGATCCGTCGCAGGCCCGGGGCGCCGGGGTCTCAGCCCAGCGGGGCGCTCAGCTCGATGGACCGCAGGGCGGCCGCCAGGGCCGGTGCGTCGCCGACGTCGAGGGCCGTGTCCGTCAGCTTGATGACGTGCTCGTCGCCGTGCGCCAGGGCCCGTTCGAAGACCTCCTCGGGGGTGAGGGCGCCGGGCGGGGCGGAGCGGACCGGCGCGGCCGGGGCGTACATCGCGGTCACCGCGGCGGAGGCGGTCCAGGCCGCCCGCAGGCCGGCCGGCCACAGGGCGGGCGGGAGCGCGGGGAGGGTGCGCAGGACGGCGTTGGGGGCCGTGGCGGCGTGGACCAGCATGGTCTCCTCGCCGTGGCCGTGGGTGGCGTACCGGTGGGTCGCCGCGCGCACGAGTTCGGTGAGGCGGCGGCGGGCCTCGTCCGGGTCGGTGACCCCGGCTGCCCACGTCGGTAGCGCCTCGACGCGGTCGAGCCGGGCGGGGAAGCCGCCGTCCTGTACGGCGATGGGCGGGACGGCGTCGAGGGCGCCGGCCGCGCTGTCGGCGGTGTCGGTGCTGTCGGTGCTGTCGGCGCTGTCGTCGCCCGGAAACGGGGCGGGAGCGGCGAGGGGCCGGTGGCGGGCGGCCCAGTAGCCCAGGCCGTGGGCGAGTTCGGCCAGCCGGGGTGCGGTGGCCTCGCCGGACAGCAGGGTGCGGACGGCGTGGCCCACGCGGATCACCGGATGGGTCGAGCCGCCGTACAGGCCGGGCAGCAGCCGGGGCCACCACTGGCCGAGGACCTCGCGCCAGGGGCGTTCGGTGACCTCCCGCTCGAAGTGGTCGATCCAGTCGGCCGCGCGGCGCGGATCGCCGAGTGCGGAACGCCAGTCGGCGGCGGTGACCGGTTCGACGCGGGAGGGGAAGTCTTCGAGCTTGCCCGCGTACAGGTCGAGCCAGCGGTGCACCGCGCGCGCCTGTCCGCGGGCGGCGAGGGCCTCGACGGCCATCGGTGCGTGGTTGGTGAGCCGCCCGAGCCGTTCGGGCCCCGAGTGGTGGAGGCGTTCGAGTGCTTCGTCCAGGGTTCCGGTGGCGTCCATGGCAGGGACGGTAGGCGGGGCACAGCGGCGGCGTAACGGGCCGGAGGCGTAGGTCCCGGCCTAGGACCTGGGGCCCGGTGGTGCGTCGGCATAGCGTTCACCGTCATTCCATTGCAACGAGTGTGGCGGGTTTCGTTGCATTCCCGGCAGAGTTGTTGCAATGAAATCCTGCCCTCTACCTGCACTGATGTTCTCTTGGTGGGGGTTGGCCGTTGCCTGATCGTTGAACGCAACGTAGCGTTTCCTCTGTCAGAAAGCAGCGGGCCGTCGGGTCCGCGACGCGGAGGAGAAGGAGAGCACGATGCAGAAGTTCGCCACCCCCACCCCGGTCTCGGCCGTCTTGGACATCCCCGCCGGCCGCGTCCGGTTCATCGCCGCCGACCGGGCCGACACCGTGGTCGAGGTCCGGCCCGCCGACGCGGGCAGCGGCCGGGACGTCAAGGCGGCCGAGCGGGTCGAGGTCGCCTACGCCGACGGCGTGCTCCAGGTCCGGGCCGCGGAGCCGAAGCACCGGATCCTCGGCGACTCCGGCTCCGTCGAGGTCACCGTCCAGCTGCCGTCCGGCTCCCGGGTCGACGCCACCGCCGCGCTGGGCGAGTTCCGGGGCGTCGGCCGCCTCGGCGACGTCACCCTCAAGGCCGCCCGGGGCACCGTCAAGCTCGACGAGACCGCCGGCGCCCGACTCGCCCTCCAGGACGGCGACATCGCCGTCGGCCGACTCGGCGGCCCCGCCGAGATCCGCACCCTGAAGGGCGACCTGCGGATCGCCGAGGCCGTCAGCGGCACCGTCACCCTGCGCACCGAGTACGGGCAGATCGCCGTCGGCGCCGCCCGCGGCGTCTCCGCCGCCCTCGACGCCGGCACGAGCCACGGCCGGATCCACAACGCGCTGCAGAACACCGACGGCACCCCCGGCCTCACCATCCGGGCCACCACCTCCTACGGCGACATCACCGCCCGCAGCCTCTGATCCGCACCCCACGATCCGCGAGAGAAGGAACGACAATGAACACCACCGCCACCACCGCCACCGCCACTCAGGACCGCCCCGAACTCCAGAAGGCCGCCCAGGACTTCGTCGACGCCGGCTTCGCAGGCGTCCAGCTGCGGGTCCGCGACGAGCGCGGGGAGTGGACCGGCAGCGCCGGGGTGCACAAGCTCGCCGAGAGCGCGAAGCCGTCCACGGACGGGCTGTTCTGGATCGGCAGCACCACCAAGACCTTCGTCGCCGCCCTGGTGCTGCACCTGGTCGCCGACGGCCTGGTCGAGCTGGACGCCCCGGTCGCCGAGCACCTCCCCCGGTTCGGCCTGGACGAGCGGATCACCGTACGGATGCTGCTCCAGCACACCAGCGGCGTCTACAACTGCACCGGCGAGCTCGACGAGAAGGGGGAGTTCGTGCCCGGGCTGCCCTCGATCGGCAAGGCGTGGGTCGACAACCGCTTCCACGACTACCGGCCCGACGAACTGGTGGAGTTCGCGCTGGCGAAGCCCGCCCGGTTCGAGCCCGGCACCGACCAGAGCTACTCCAACACCAACTACACGCTGGCCGTGCTGCTGGTCGAGGCGCTCAGCGGGCACTCCTACGGGGAGGAAATGCAGCGGCGGATCCTGCGGCCGCTCGGCCTGCGGGACACCCTGGTGCCGGGCAGCCTCTCCGAACTCCCCGGCCCGCACGCCCACGGCTACTACCGGTACCAGGACGGCGAGGAGTGGAAGGTGGTCGACGTCGCCCGGCAGAACCTCTCCCTGCTGTGCGGCGCCGGGGACATGATCTCCACCACGCGCGACCTCCAGGTGTTCTTCACCGCCCTGCTCGGCGGTCGGCTCCTGCCGGCCGCGCTGCTGGAGCAGATGCGGACCCCGCACGGGATGCTCGGATACGGACTCGGCCTGTTCGTCCAGGAGTTGGGACCGGAGGCCGGCGACGTCACCATCGTCCACCACAACGGCGGCGCCCCCGGCGGCTACGGCGCCCTGATGATCGCCACCCCGGACGGCACCCGCACCCTCACGGCCGGCCTCACCACCGGCGACTCCGCAATGGACCCGGCGGTGGAGTTCCCGAAGGCGCTCGACCAGCTGATCAAGGCGGTCTTCTGCTGACCCGGCCACGGTTGCCCACGGCCACCTTCGCCGCTCCGGCCCCGCCGGAGCGGCGAAGGGCCGGCAGGCATACGCAGGTATGAATGCGAACGCTGCCCTCACGGACCGGGGCGGCGGGGTGGCGGCCTCAGGCTGTGAAGTGGTCGAACTCGCCGGCCTTGGCGCCGTTGATCCAGGCGTGGAGCTTGGCGCGGGTGGTGGTGACGACGGTGGTGGGGTCGTCCGACTCGCGGATGTAGACGAGGCCATCGTCGGAAGCGATTTCGAGGCAGTTGGCCTGATCGCCGCTGAAGCTCGACTTCTGCCAGCTGAGCCGGTGCATGTCCACCGTCCTTGGGAGTGGGGAGGGGTTCAGGCGGTGAGGTGGTCGAACTCGCCGGCCTTGGCGCCGTTGATCCAGGCGTGGAGCTTGGCGCGGGTGGTGGTGACGACGGTGGCGGGGTCGTCCGACTCGCGGATGTAGACCAGCTCGCCTGCAGAAGCGATTTCGACACAGTTCGCCTGGTCGCTGCTGAAGCTGGACTTCTGCCAGTTGAGCTGGTGCATGGCTATCTTCCCTGGACCTTGTAGCGGATGTGCTGGATCAAACCCAGTGAGTCGCGCTGGGCTGGCGATGACTCGGATGTCGCCGCCGACAGGGGAGGAAGTGCCAAGCCCCTGAGACGGTCGAACTTCCGGTCAAATGTTGTCACGACCTCAGGGTCTCCGATGAAGTCGGACCCATGGGGGTGTTCGAGTAGAACCGTGTCAAGCCGGGTGTGAGTCCCACGGATGAGCAGGAAGGGAGTGTCATTCGAGGCGTATGTGGTGCAGTCGAACGGGAGGATCTGAATCGTCACGTTCGGCAGTCTGCTCATCTCGATCAGATGAGTCAGCTGGTCCCGCATGACCGTCGGCCCGCCATACATCATGTGCAGGGCGGCCTCATGGATCACGGCCCGGTAGGGAGGCGCGTTCGTGCCCGTCAGTACCTTGTGCCGCTCGTGGCGGAACTCGACCTTCTTCTCGTTGTAGCCCTGGATGACCTCACTGTAGGCCTTGGTCTGCAAGAGCCCTGGAACCAGGAGGGATTCGTAGTTGTCCAGGGCAGTTGCGCACGCTTCCGACTCTGCCAAGTCGAGCGCGCTGCGCGTCGTGTGGTGCTTGAACTCGGTCCACCAGCCCTTCCCGGTGCTCTCGCTCATGGCGATGAGGCCGGCCCGGTACTCGGGGTCCGTCACCTTGCAGATGTCGAGCCAGGCGTTCAAGCGTTCAGTGTTGAGGCCGAGCCTGCCGGCTTCGGTGTGGCTGATGTTCGGACCCTTCACTCCCAGGGCCTCGCCGATCTCCAAGGCTGAAAGGCCTGCGGCATCTCGGAGGCGGCGAAGTTCCTCGCCGAAGCGGCGTTGGCGCTCGCTGATCCCAGTCCTGAATCCCATGGACACGTCCTTCCCACGATCTGTGCCTACGGAAAGTGTAGGTGCATGTGCGGAGTGTGTTGCAGAGTTGAGGCAGATTCGCCTACAGTTCAAAACATGCCGTCGATCAGACGGATCGTCAGTAGTGTTTGGGAGACTCCCCATGTGTGACCCCAACCTCAACTCCCCCTCCCTCACCGTGTCCCGCGAGTTGTTGCGCGACGCCATGGCGCGCGCCGGGTACGACCTGTCGTCGATCGCGGACGCCGAACTCGCCCTGGTCGAACTGATCGTGAACGCCTGGAGGCACGGCCGCACCCCCTCGCCGGCCGTCGTCATCTCCATCGAGTCCCGCACCCTCCGGGTCGACGTGGCCGACCGCAGCCCCATGCTCCCCGAGCGCTGCAAGCCCACCGAACTCTCCGAGTCTGGAAGGGGATTGCAGCTGGTGGAGGGCCTCACCCACCGCTGGGGTGTCGAGCCGCAGGCGCTGGGCAAGCGGGTCTGGTTCGAGCTGTCGCAGGGTGGCGCCGCGTGAACGCCCTTCACCCGATCCACCCGGCCGATCCGGCGATCCACCACCTCACCGGCCCGCAGCTCACCGAACTCATCGTGGAACTCCGGATCGAGGGCCGGGAGTTCGGCATCCTCTGGCCGTCCGCGAAGCCGGGCGAGACCGTCCTCAACGGTCGGGTGCTCGTGGATCTCGGCAACGTTCCCGCCAGTACCGTGATCAACCTCCTCGCGCTGCTGCGGGAGTTCAAGCGGCACCGAGGCTGATAGGTGCCAAGTTTGCTACCGGCATGGACTCGCGCACAGGGCGCTTGACCTCAAGCGGGCTTCACCTCCTAGCGTCGGTCGTGTCGAAGTGACCGACGTCAAGGAGAGGGGCCGGCCGTGGAGTACTCGCACAGCGACACCGAATTGATCAAGCAGCCCATCGGCTACTGGAGTTGGGCCGCGTACAAGGCCGTGGTCAGCCGCACCCGTGGCGCTCTGGCCGAGCTCGGCACCACGCAGCCGCAGTGGTGGGTGCTCGCCCAGCTCGCCCGGGCCGAGGAGCCGAGGACCCGCGACGAGGTGTCCGCCGTGCTGCGCGACTACCTCGACACCGGGCAGGAAGCTCTCGACGCCGAGATCGACGCGACCGTCCAGCGCGGTTGGGTCGTCGCCGAGCCCGCCGGAGGAGCGCTCGTACTGACCTCCGAAGGCCGGGAGTTCTTCGACCGGGTCGCCGCCCTCCAGGGCGAGCTGTGGGCCGAGCGCCACGCAGGTGTCTCCGACGAGGAGTACCTGACCACGCTGAAAGTCCTGCAGCGCTTCGTCCACAACACGGGAGGGCAGGCCTGGCACCACTGAGGGCCCGGAGCCCGGCTGTCCGACCCCGTTCCTAGGATCGGCGCCATGGGCGAGCTGCTCGGGCAGCTCACCTGGCGCAACCAGCGGGGCAAGGCCCGGGGGTTGAAGCACCTGGTCGAGGGGCGCCTCGAACGCTTCGTCAGCCTCCAGGGCTTCTACCGCTCACCCCCGAGTCGGCCGACGCGCTCGCGGAGCTCGTCGGCCCGTGACCCGTGAGCCCGTGAGCCGCACGGCGGCGGTCAGGGGCCGATCCGCCCGGCGAGGTTCAGGGCCACCGCGATGTGGCTGTAGCCGGGCAGGGGCGACCCGACGGCCTTCTCGTAGCGGACGACGTCGGCGAGGCCGAGCTTCTCCCCGCCGGGGAGGGTGCGGTTCGACGTCCACAGGAGCAGCTGCAGCTGCTCGTTCTCCGCACTGAGCATCGCGGCCGAGGAGTCCAACGGTTTGCCGTTGGTGGCCCGCCAGTCGGCCACCTCGGCCCAGAAGCCGGCCACGGTGTCCCAGCAGGCCGCGCTCCGGGGCCCGAGCAGGAGCCGGGTCTCCTCGGGTGAGCGGAACGTGTCCAGGCCGTGGGAGACGAGGTTCTGCACGTCCTCCAGGAAGGTGACCGCGAACACGTACTCGGCCTCGTCCGCCAGCAACTCCTCCACGAAGGCCAGGACTTCGGCGGCTCCGCCGTGATCCCGCCGGGCCACCCGGAAGGCGACCTGGCGACAGACGTCCAGGTCCTCGTGGGTGTCCACCGAGCGCGGGTCGACACCCGCGAGGTCGAGCAGCCCCGCCGATCGCCCGACCGGTCGTCGGCGCCATGGGAAACGCATGATGTTCCTCTTCCTCGGGGAGCGGTCAGCGGTGCTGTTGCCAGGCGGCGCGGGTGAGCTCGTACTCGACCTCGCCGTGTTCGGAGCCGGGGATCGCGTCGGGCCAGTCGCCGGTGAAGTTCCGCAGGAACGTCAGGCCGGACTTCTCCATCACGCGCCGGGAGCGGGAGTTGACCGCCATGGTGTTCGCGGTGACCCGCTCCACCCCGAGCTCGGTGAAGCCCTTGTCGATCAGCGCCCGCGAGCCCTCGGTGGCGTAGCCCTTGCCCCAGGATGCCTGGTTCAGCCGGTAGCCGAGCTCGACGACGGCCGGGCTCTGCTCGTCGAGCGGGCGGAACTCGAACCAGCCCAGGAAGATCCCGGTGGTCTGCTCCTCGGCGGCCCAGAAGCCGCGGGTGCCGGTGCACGGGTGCTCGTGGAGGAGGCGGGGGAGGACCTTCGCCTCGACCGTCTCCCGGCTGGTCGGCTCACCCCCGTTGATGAAGCGCATGACCTCGGGGTCGTTGTCCAACGCGAAGAGGCGGTCGGCGTCGGCTTCGGTGAACGGGCGCAGCACGAGCCGCTCGGTGTGCAGGAAGGCAGGCATGCCGTGATCTTCGTCGCCGCCCGCCGACCACGCCACCGGATATCCGGCGGGGCACCGGGCGCCGGGTGTTGGAAGTCGGACGGGCCGACTTCCTGCGCGGTGCCCCGGCCGGCCGCTGTGCGGCGGCCCAGCCCGGGAGGGTCGGCAGCGGGGTCTCGGCGAGGCGGTTCAGGGTCGTGTCGTCGATGGTCTCGCCGTCCGCGCGGAAGACCACGAGTTCGAAGGCCCGGCCGCCGGACGCCGGCGTCCGCACCAGACCCCTGGCCTGCGGGTTCTCCCGGCTAGCCGGTCACCGGCTCCAGCCGGAGTCGCTGGAACGGCCCCGGCGGCGGTGCGTCGGCCGGGCCGAACCACACCCGGACGTCCTCGCCGGTGCGGACGGGGAGGGTGGGGAAGTCGTTCTCGGCGTGCTCGGTCCGGTGGAGGGCGTGCGCCGGGCCGAGGTGCCGGGCGGCGTAGGCGTCGAAGTCGGCGGGGCCGGGATGGCAGACGGTCGCCAGCACCTCGCGGACCCCGCTCGGCGGCAGGAAGCCGGGCCCGCGCAGCAACAGGACGTCGTCGCTGTCGACCATGGTGGCGTTGGCCGCGTCGCGGTGCGCCCGCCAGACCGGGCCGCCGTAGAAGGCCTCCAGCGCCCGGCGGCGCGCGGCCATGTCGGGGAAGGCGCGCAGCCAGACGAAGCGGTCCGGGTCGTCCAGGTCGCGGAAGCGGCCGCCGAGGGTGATGCCGACGGCCTCCTGCCCGGTCACGAACTCCCGCTCGAAGAGCTCGATCAGGGCCTCCCGGGCGCCGGGGTGCAGGGTGTACTGGCGCAGTTCGACGATGAGGTTCATGCGGCGAGCCCGTCGAAGGCCGCCCCGGTGCGGGTGAGGTCCATCGGGTCGTTCGGGTCGTTCATGGCGTTCATGGCGTTCATGCGCCGCAGGCTAGGGGCACTCCGCTGACACCTCCTGTCAGTGGAGCCGGGGATACTCGGCGGCATGCGCGCCAGCCGACTGGTCACCCTGCTCCTGCTGCTCCAGAACCGGGGCCGGATGACCGCCCGGCAGCTGGCCGAGGAGCTGGAGGTGTCCGTCCGGACCGTCTACCGGGACGTGGAGGCGCTGGCCGCCGCCGGGATCCCGCTGTACGGCGAGGCCGGGCACCAGGGCGGCTACCGGCTGGTCGACGGCTACCGGACCCGCCTCACCGGGCTGACCGCCGAGGAGGCCCAGGCGGCCTTCCTCGCCGCGCTCCCGGGCACCGCCGCCGACCTCGGCCTCGGCGAGGCCCTCGCCACCGCCCAGCTCAAGCTGCGGGCCGCGCTCCCGGTGGAACTGCGCGTCCACGCCGGCCGGATCCAGGAGCGCTTCCTGCTGGACGCCCCCGGCTGGTACGGCGATCCGGACGAGACCCCGCACCTGGCGGGCGTCGCCGCGGCGGTGTGGGCCCGGCGGGCGGTGGTCCTGCGGTACCGGCGGTGGCGGGCGCCGGAGGAGGTCGAGCGGCGGGTGGAGCCGTACGGGCTGGTGCTCAAGGCGGGCCGCTGGTACCTGGTGGCCGGCGGACCGTCCGGGACGCGCACCTACCGGGTCGACCAGGTCATCGAACTCACGCCGTCGGAAGAGGAGTTCACCGTCCCGGACGGCTTCGGACTGGCCGCGTACTGGCAGGCCTACCTGGCGGGCTTCCGGGCCCGGCTGCACACGGGGGAGGCGCTGGTGCGGCTCACCCCGGAGGGCGCCCGGCGGCTCGGGGTGACGCCGGTGGAGGGCGGCTGGACGCAGGCCCGGGTGCCGATCGAGTCGGTCGACCACGCCCACGGGGAGTTCCTGCGGCTGGGCGCCGAGGCCGAGGTGCTGGAACCGGCCGAACTCCGCGAGCGGATCGCGGCGACGGCCCGGGCACTGGCCGCCCGCTACGGATCCGAGGGGTGAGGGATCAGAGGTCGACGAAGTGGTCGAACTCGCCGTCCTTGGCGCCCAGGATCCAGGCGTTGAGCTTGACCCGGGTGGTGGTGACGACCAGGTCGGGGTTGTCGGACTCGCGGATGTAGACGAGGTCGCCCTCGGAGGCGATCTCCAGGTAGTTGGGCTGGTCGGTGCCGAAGCTCGACCGCTGCCAGTTGAGCTGGTCCATCGAGTGCCCTTCCTGATCGTTCACGGTGGCCGCAACGAGGGTACTGCTCCACACAAGAGGGCAGCGGCATCGTTTCGGTCATGTCAATTCGTGCGGGTCGTTGTGCTATTCCATTGGGGTGTCAGTCGTTCCTACACTGAGACCCCGCCGCACGGGGGCTGCGGGAGCCAGGTTGCCGACGGGCCCGGGGGAGGCACGTGTGACTGACCGGGGCTGGGACGAGGACGAGACCCGGCCGTACTTCTTCCTCTCCTACGCGCACACACCGAAGTCCGGTGCGCGGGGCGCCGGCGACCCGAACCACTGGGTGCGCCAGCTGTACCGGGACCTCTGCGAGGCGGTGCTCCAACTCACCACCGTCCCGGCCGGGGTGCCGGTCGGGTTCATGGACGAGTCCATGCACCAGGGCGAGTTGTGGGCCGATCGGCTCTCCGAGGAGCTGGCGACCTGCCGCGTCTTCGTACCGTTGTACTCCCCGCGCTACTTCAACAGCGTGCCGTGCGGGCAGGAGTGGCACGCCTTCACCCGCCGACCGGTCTACCCGGCGACCATGGACGTGGAGCGCACCAGCGGCATCGTCCCGGTGCTGTGGGCGCCGATGAGCCGGTACCGGCTGCCCAGGGTCGCCAGCGAACTCCAGTTCAACCATGCGGGGTTCGGGCCCGACTACGCCACCGAGGGCCTGTACGCGCTGATGAAGCTCAGCTACTTCCGGGCCGCCTACGAACTGGCCGTGCACCGGCTGGCCGCGCGGATCGTCCAGGTGGCGGAGGAGACGGTGATTCCGGTCGGGAGGCGGCTGGAATTCAACGGGCTGCCCAGCGCGTTCAACGTGTCCGCCCCCACCAAGCAGCTTCGAATCTCCGTACTCACCTACCATCAGGGCGAGTTGCCGCAGGACCGCAATCCCGACTTCTACGGCGCCCGGCGCGCCGACTGGCACCCCTACCGCCCGGCCGGCTCGCCCATCGCGCAGCACGCCGTCCGGCTGGCCCGGCAGTTGGGGTTCCAGCCGACCGTGCACGAGTTCGACGACGAGGTCGAGTCCATCATCGAGGGCAACGCCGAGGCCCCCGGGCTGCTGCTGCTCGACCGGTGGGCGCTGCGCGACCCGCGCCGGCGCGAACTGGTCCGCCGCTTCGACCGTTCCGACGCCACCTGGGTCAGCGTCCTCGAACCGTGGAACACCGACGACCGTGAGTGCCTCGAACGGGACGGCGAGTTCAGCGGGTTGAGCGACCAGACGCTGCGCAAGACCCGGCGGGCAGGCCGGCCGAGCTTCCTCGGCGTGACCGGCCCGACCGGGCTGAACAGCCTGGAGGACTTCGACGACGCGCTGCCCCGCGCCGCGATGAAGGCCAAGTACGCCTTCGAGAGCCGGACCAGGGCCGAACCGGAGGAGCCGCCGGCGCCCCGGCCGAGCCTGCGCGAGGCCTTCCGGCACGGCCCGGGGGCTTACGGCCCGGACGGCTTCGGCGGGCACCGCACCGAACCCTTCGGACCGGACCCCTTCGACCGAGACCACGACCCCGACCGGGACCGCGACCGGGACCGGGACCGCGACCGCGACCGCGACCGCGACCGGGACCGCGACCGCGACCACGACCGCGACCGGGACGACCGCACCACGCGGGACGACTACGGCGCCCCCGACGACCGCACCGTCCGCATCACGCGGGACGACCACGGCCTCGGCAACGTCCGCAACATCCGCGACGACCGCACCAACCGCACCGCCCGTGAGAACGATCGCTACCACCGCAACGACCGTGACGACGGCGATGACCCCGATGCTGGGATGGCGCCCTTGGGAGGACCGCACCGATGAGCGACAACACCACCAGGAACCTCCGACTCGGCGCCGCCGAGCTGGCCGCCGCGCGCGAGGCCGCCCGGCGGGCCGCCGAACAGGACCGCCAGGGCCGGATCATCACCTTCTACTCGTACAAGGGCGGCACCGGCCGCACCATGGCCCTGGCCAACACCGCCTGGATCCTGGCCGCCAACGGCTACCGGGTGCTCACCGTCGACTGGGACCTGGAGGCGCCCGGCCTCGCCAAGTTCTTCCACCCGTTCCTGGACCCGGCCTCGCTGGCCGGCACCACCGGGATGATGGACCTCATCGCCGAGTACCGCGAGGAGGCGCTGCGCCCGGTCGAGCACGCCGAGGGCTGGCACCTGGACTTCGCCCGGGTGCACCCGCACGCGCTCTCGCTCTCCTGGCCGCACTTCCCGGCCGGCGGCAGCCTGGACTTCCTCTCCGCGGGCCAGTTCAACCGCGACTACTCCGAGGCCGTCACCCACCTCGACTGGGACATCTTCTACGACCGCTTCGACGGCGGGCAGTTCTTCGACGCGCTCAAGGCCGACATGGCCAAGCGCTACGACTACGTGCTGATCGACTCCCGCACCGGCCTGTCCGACATCGCGGAGATCTGCACCGTCCAGATGCCCGACGACCTGGTGGTCTGCTTCACCCTCAGCGACCAGTCCATCGACGGCGCCTCCCGGATCGCCCAGCACATCCACGACCGCTACCGCGACCGCGGCATCCGCATCCTGCCCGTCCCGATGCGCATCGACGAGGGCGAGAAGGAGAAGGCCGACGCCGGCCGCGCCCTCGCCCGGGTCCGCTTCGACGGGCTGCCCGCCGGCCTGAGCGGTGAGGAACTCGCAGGCTACTGGGGCTCGGTGGAGATCCCGTACCGGCCGTTCTACGCCTACGAGGAGATCCTCGCCACCTTCGGCGACCAGAGCGGCACCCCGACCTCGATGCTGGCCGCCTGCGAGCGGCTCACCTCGGTGATCACCGGCCGGCCCACCGCCCTGCCGCCGCTGGACGAGGAGGTGCGGCTGCGCTTCGTCGACGCCTTCACCCGCCGCCGCCCGTCCGTCCCCGCCGACCTGTACCTCTCGTACGTGCCCGAGGACCGGATGTGGGCGGACTGGATCGAGTCCGTGCTGACCAGGGCCGGCTTCCGGGTGCTGCCGCGAGACCTCAGCGCCGGCACCGACACGCGCGAGGAGACCGAGCGCGGCATCGACTCCGCCTACCGCACGGTCGCCGTGCTCTCGCCCGCCTACCAGCGCTCCCCGCAGGCCCGGGCACTGTGGGAGTCGGTGGTCAACTCCGACCCCTCCGGCACCCGGCGCCAGCTGCTGCCGGTGCGCGTCGGCGACGTCCGGCTCACCGCGCCCTTCAGCAACCGCAACCCCGTCGACCTGGTCGGCCGCGACGAGACCCAGTCCATCCAGAGCCTGCTGCGCGCCCTCGGCCGCGGCGACGCGGTGCTCGGCGACGCCCCGGCCGGCGGTCCGCGCTTCCCCGGCAGCAAGCCCTCGGTGTGGGACGTCCCGCCGCGCAACCCCTCCTTCACCGGCCGCGCCGCCGTCCTGGAGCAGCTGCGCAACCAACTGCGCGGCGGCATGGCGGCCGTGCTGCCCACCCCGCAGACCCTGTACGGGCTCGGCGGCGTCGGCAAGACCCAGGTGGCGCTGGAGTACGCCCACCGCTTCATGTCCGACTACGACCTGGTCTGGTGGATCGACGCCGAGCAGACCGAACTGGTCGCCCCGGCGCTCGCCGAACTCGCCCGCCGGCTGGGCCTGCGGGTCGGCGACTCCGTCACCGAGGCCGCCGAGGCCGCCCGGGAGGCGCTGCGCCGCGGCGTACCCACCTCGCGCTGGCTGCTGATCTTCGACAACGCCGACGAGCCCTCCGAGATCCGCCGCTTCTTCCCCGGCGGCTCCGGCCACATCCTGGTCACCTCCCGCAACCAGGCCTGGACCGGGCACGCCGAGGCGCTGGAGGTCGACGTCTTCACCCGCGGCGAGAGCGTCGAGCACCTGTGCCGGCGCGCCCGCAGCCTCTCCCGGCCGG
Organism: Kitasatospora sp. NPDC096128; assembly: GCF_040303105.1. Lineage (NCBI taxonomy): Bacteria > Bacillati > Actinomycetota > Actinomycetes > Kitasatosporales > Streptomycetaceae > Kitasatospora > Kitasatospora sp. NPDC096128. The sequence continues at coordinate 93,660 of NZ_JBEOSP010000009.1, forward strand.
ACGCCGACCGGGTCGCCGAGGCCGTCGGCGACCTGCCGCTGGCCGTCGAGGTGGCCGCCGCCTGGCTGGACACCACCGGCACCCCGGTGGACACCTACGTCGCCCAGCTGCACGCCGAGGCCGCCCGCGCCCTCGCCGTCGACCACCCCACCGACTACCCCACCCCGGTCGCCGCGACCTGGAACGTCTCGATCGGCCGGCTGCGCCAGCAGTCCCCGGCCGCCGTCCGGCTGCTCCAGCTGTGCGCCTTCTTCGCGCCCGAGCCGATCTCGATGAACCTCTTCTACAGCGACCAGATGATCCGCGCCCTGGTGCGCTACGACGCCGACCTCAGCGACAAGTTCATGCTGGGCAAGGTCATCCAGGCGATCGGCCGGTACGCGCTGGCGAAGGTCGACGCCGGCAGCAACAGCTTCCAGGTGCACCGCCTCGTCCAGGCGGTGATCCGGGCCGGGATGACCGACGACGAGCAGGAGATCGCCGTCCACGAGGTGCACCGCATCCTCACCGGCGCCCGGCCCGTCCTCGGCGACACCGACGACCCCGCCAACTGGCCCGCCTTCGACGAGATCTGGCCCCACCTGTCGCCCTCCAAGGCGCACAACTGCGACGAGGCCGACACCCGCCAACTGCTCATCGACCGGGTCCGATACCTGTGGAAGCGCGGCGAACTCGACCGCGCCCGCGACCTCGGCCACGCCCTCGACGCCGAGTGGACCAGCAAGCTCGGCGAGGACGACCGGCAGACCCTGCTGCTGCGCTTCCAACTCGCCAACGTCCTGCGCTCCCAGGGCAACTACGCCGAGGCGCTGGCCCTGGACGAGGCCACCCTGGAGCGCCAGCGGGTGCTGCTCGGCGAGCACCACCCGTACACCCTGATGACGGCCGGCTCGCTCGGCGCCGACCGGCGGGCGCTCGGCCGGTTCCAGGCCGCGCTCGACCTCGACCAGGAGATCCTGGAGCAGTTCCGCGAACTGTTCGGCGACGACAACCCGCGCACCCTGTCCATGGCGAACAACCTGGCCATCGACTACCGGCTGGTCGGCAACAGCGAGGCCGCCCGCGAACTCGACCAGGAGACCCTCGACCGGCGCACCGCCGTCCTCGGCCCCAAGCACCCCTACACCCTGTCCACCAAGTCCAACCTGGCCCGCGACCTGCGCGAACTCGGCGACTACCGCGGCTCGGTGGACCTGCTGCAGGAGGTCACGTCCGACCTCGGCGACGTCCTCGACCCCGACCTGCCGGAGAACCTGCGCAACGCCAAGTCGCTGGCCGTCTCGCTGCGCCGGATCGGCCAGCTCGCCGAGGCCCGCCGGATCACCCGGGAGACCTACGAGCGCTACCTGGAGCGCTACGGCGCCGACGCCCCCGACGCGCTCGCCTGCGCGCTCAACCTGGCCGCCGACCACAGCGCCTCCGGCGACAAGGAGGCCGCCCGCGACCTCTGCTCCACCGTCTTCGAGGGCCACCGGCGGCTGTTCGGCGACGAGCACCCGTTCACCCTGGCCTGCGCCAACAACCTCGGCATCTACCTGCGCGGCAGCGGCGACGTCCAGGGCGCCATCGAGCGCGGCCGGCTCACCGTCGACGGACTGACCCGCTCGGTCGGGGCGGAACACCCGTACACCCTCAACGCGGTGATCAACCTGGCCAACGCCTACGGCGACGCCGGACAGAACGACCTCGCCGAGGAACTCGGCCGGGCCGCCTACGCGGGCCTGTGCGGGCGCTACTCGCCGCAGCACCCGGACGCGGTCGCCTGCGAGGCCAACCTGGCGATCACCCTGCGCTCGGCCGGACGGCACACCCAGGCCGCCGAACTGCGCGCCCGGGCGATCTCCGAGCTGATCCGGCAGTTCGGCGAGGAGCACCCCAACACCGTCTCCGCGCGCGGCTGGAAGCGGATCAACCGCGACCTGGAACCGCAGCCCGTGTGACCGGGGGAGGGGCGGGGTACGCTCCGGAGCCATGAGCGAGCGCAGCGAGCGAATCATGGGAAGGCGCGCGTGGGCGAACGCCCCTGCCGAGCGAAGCGGGGCGGGCGCATGAGCGATACCCCGCCCCCCGTTCTGGTCACCCGGCACCCCGCGCCCGGCGTCCTCGAACGGCTCACCGACCGGTACGCCGTCACCGTGCGCGAGACCGACGAGGAGCTGGAGCGGGCCGAACTGCTCGACGCCGTCCGCGGCCGCCGGGCCGTCCTCACCACCCTCAACAACCGGGTGGACGCCGAGTTCCTGGAAGCCGCCGGCCCTCAGCTGGAGATCGTCGCCAACCACGCCGTCGGCTACCACAACGTCGACCTCGCGGCCTGCGCCGAGCGCGGCGTGATCGTCACCAACACCCCCGGCGTGCTCACCAACGCCACCGCCGAGACCGCCTGGGCGCTGCTGCTGGCCGCCGTCCGCCGGCTCGGCGAGGGCGAGCGGCTGCTGCGCTCCGGCACGCCCTGGACCTGGAGCCCGAACTTCCTGCTCGGCCTGGAACTGGCCGGCACCCCGCTCGGCGTGCTCGGCATGGGCCGGATCGGGCAGTCGGTGGCCCGCCGGGCGAGCGCCTTCGACATGCCGGTCAGCTACCACAACCGCCGCGCCCTGCCGCCCGAGCAGGCCGGCGGCGCCGAGTGGAAGCCGCTGGAGGACCTGCTCGCCACCTCCACCGTGCTGGTCGTCACCTGCCCGTGCACCGAGGAGACCCGGCACCTGCTGGACGCCCGCCGGCTGGCCATGCTGCCGCCCGGGGCGGTGGTGGTCAGCATGACCGCCGGCGTGGTGGACGAGGAGGCGCTGGCCGCCGCCCTGGAGTCCGGCGCGCTGTTCGCCGCCGCCGTGGACAACTTCGAGCACGAGCCCGAGGTGCCGTCCGCGCTGCTCGCCCAGGAGCGCGCGGTGCTGGTCCCGCACCTGGGCAGCGCCACCGTGCGCACCCGGCAGGCGATGGGCGGCCTGGCGGTGGACAACATCCTGGCGGTGCTGGGCGGTTCCGAACCGCTGACCCCGGTCAAGCCCTGACCCCGGTCAAACTCCGACCCGGTCAAGCCCTGACCCGGTCAAGCCCTGACCCGGGTCAAGCCCTGGCCCGGTCAAGCCCTGAGCGGCCGAGCGCGCCCGGTGAGGCGCTAGCCCGCCGCCCAGGCCAGCGCCGTGGTCATCACCCGGAACGCCCCGAAGTGCGCGGCGCCGGGCTCCAGGAAGAGCTCGGCGCCCGGGATGTGGTCGGCCAGCCAGCGGGAGTGGTCGACCGGCGAGAACTGGTCGTCCGCGCCGTGCCACAGCCAGGTCGGCACCCCGATCGACCCGACGTCGAAGCCCCACTCGGCGGTGAAGGCCAGCACGTCGTCGATCCAGCCGTCCGCGCCGTGCCGGAACGCCTCCCGGTAGTTGCTCTGCAGCATCCGCCGCAGCCCGCTGTCCGCCACCACCTCCCGGTCGGCGGGGGAGAGTTCGGTGCGCAGCCCGTTCAGCAGCCGGACCGGGTCGTCCTTGATCTGCCGGGAGCGGAACTCCATCGCGTCGGCGATCCGGCCGTGCCCGCGCTCCGCCTCCCGGTAGGCGCGGACGTTGGACGGGGTCATCCCCGCGTACCAGTCCAGGCCGGCCGCGTCGCGCGGCGCCAGCCCCACCAGCACCGCCACCCGGCTGACCCGCCCCGGCAGCATCGCCGCGCAGGCCAGCGCGTGCGGGCCGCCGCCGGACCGGCCCAGCACCGCGAAGTCGGCCAGCCCCAACTCGTCGGCGATGGTGCGCACATCGGCCGCCGCGTGGGACACCCGGCGGCCGAACAGCCGGGTCGAGTCGCCGTAGCCGGGCCGGTCGTAGGAGATCAGCCGCACCCCCAGCCGGTACAGCACGGTGCTGCGCGGATGCGGTCCGACCCTGCTGCCCGGCATGCCGTGCAGCAGGAACACCGGACGGCCGCGCGGGTCGCCGAGGGACTCGACGGCGAGGGCGCGGCCGTCCGCCGCTTTGACCATCCGTAACGCCACGCGTTCCTCCTCAGTGCTCCCGGTCGGTGGTGGTGCGCACCTCCCGGCGGGCCTGCCAGGTGGTGTGCTCGCGGGACACCGCGTCCTCGGCGTCCCGGGCCAGCCGGGCCCAGATCTCCTCGGCGTCCATCGACTCCAGGTCCAGCCGGGCGAGTTGGAGGCGGATCAGCTCCAACTCCTGGGCCGCCAGCCCGTACGCGGCGGCCAGCGGTCGGTACTGGCGCAGCTGCGCCCAGGCGGTGACCGAGGCGGCCACCGCCGAGACCGTGCCCAGCGCGTCGTAGCCGAACGCGCCGAGCGCCCGCAGTACCGCCAGCGCCAGGCCCAGCGCCGGCAGCAGCACGCCCAGCACGCCGGTCCAGTACCCGGCGCGGGCGCAGTAGCGGGCCTTGTCGCGGTACCAGTCGTGCTGCACCCGGATCCGCTCGTTCAGGTACACCTCGCGGCGCACCGCGAGCGGCTGTTCGCGCAGGTCCCGCATGGCCGGGGTGATGTCCACCCCGGTCGCCGGCACGGCCACCGGGCTGTCCCGGAACGCGCCCAGCACCCGGGCGAGTTGGAAGCGGTACAGCCCCTCGGCGTCCGGCAGGCTGTGCGGCGGCGGCTGGTGGGCGTCCGCCCGGACGGCGAACTTCCAGGCCAGCGTCTTCACCGACTCGGCGGCCGCCCGGCCCTCGTACCAGAGGCCCTGCGGGTTCTGCCGGCCGATCACCACCGCCAGGGCCACCGCGCCGAGGTAGCCCGCGGCGGCGGCCCAGGCCCACGGCTCGCCGTCGGCCGAGCCGGTCGCGGCGGCGACCAGCAGCAGGAGCAGCTCCCAGGCGGAGAGCCGCACGGCGCGGCGCTGGCCGCGCAGCGAGGCCGCGTCGGCGGCCCAGAAGAACTCGGGCAGCAGCTCCCGCTCGCTCACCCACCCGGTCCGTCCCGCACCAGACGCCATGCTCGGCCCCCACCCGTCGCTCCGGTCCCTCCGCTCTCCTGCCCCGGGCGGGTTCCCGGTACGCCTGGCCGCAGCCTGGGCGTCGAGCAATGGCCGGGAAGCCCCGGTGGATTGTCCGGTACGCCCCGTAGTCGGACGGTTGCGGGTGGTCAGCGGGCCGGTGTGCGCCGTCAGTAGGTGTAGAGGATGCGACCGGCGTTGTCGGCCATCTGCTTGGCGTTCCACTCGGTGCCCCCCGGGACGTTGCCGGAGCGGAACAGCGGCGGCGCGGCGGCGTCCCCGGCGGCCGCCCGGTCCGCCAGCCGGCCGACCGCCGAGGCGACCACGGCCTGCATCAGCGCGCTGGTGACGATGGTGGAGACCGGGCCGAAGGAGGTCTCGGCACCCGGGTGGGTCAGTTCGCCGTCGCCCACCGCGACCTTGCTGTCCAGCACCACGTCGCAGTGGTCCTTGAGGTAGGTGCCGGAAGGGTGTGCCGAGGGCACCTCGTCGGGGTAGGCCAGCGAGGTCACCCCGATCACCTTCAGGCCGCGGTCCCGGGCGTACCGGGCCAGCTCGACCGGCATCACCTGGCGGCCGGAGAGCGAGATCAGGAACAGCAGGTCCCCGCTGGTCGCCGGGGTCAGGTCCAGGGTCGAGGTGGCCAGCCCGGACACCCGCTCCAGCGCGCTGGACAGCGGCGCGGGCATCATCGTCACCCCGGCCATCCCGGGCACGTTCAGCAGGTTCATCGGAACCAGCCCGCCGGCCCGGTAGACCACGTCCTGGGCCGGCAGCGAGGAGTGCCCGGCGCCGAAGGTGAAGACCCGACGACCCTCGGTGATCGCCTCGGCCAGCAGCGCGGCCGCCGCCTCGATGGTGTCGGACTCCTCCGCGCGGACCCGGTTCAGGTGGGCGATCGCGGCGTCGAAGTACCGGCCGACCAGGTCGTTCATCGGTTGCCTTCGCTCTCTGCCGGTGGGGGCGCCGGCCGGGTGGGGCGGCCGGGGTGGCCCGGGCCGCCAGTGGAGAAAGCTACGGCGAGCACGGTCGCGCCCCGGCGGTACCGCTGTCAACAGGAACGAAAACCGGTGCCGGCGACCCCTCGGCGGGCCCGGTTGTCGGTGCGGTACGTCAGAATTGGCGGTGAGGACACCGAAGAACGGAGCCAGCGGCGATGTCTGGGCTGATCGACACCACTGAGATGTACCTTCGCACCATCCTGGAGCTGGAGGAAGAGGGCATCGTCCCGATGCGTGCCCGGATCGCGGAGCGGCTGGAGCAGAGCGGCCCCACGGTCAGCCAGACGGTCGGCCGGATGGAGCGCGACGGGCTGCTCCAGGTCGCCGGGGACCGCCACCTCGAGCTCACCGAGGAGGGCCGTCGGCTCGCCGTGCGCGTGATGCGCAAGCACCGCATCGCCGAGTGCCTGCTGGTCGACGTGATCGGCCTGGAGTGGGACCAGGTGCACGAGGAGGCCTGCCGCTGGGAGCACGTGATGAGCGAGACGGTCGAGCGCAAGGTGCTCGCCATGCTCGGCCACCCGACCCAGTCCCCGTACGGCAACCCGATCCCGGGGCTGGACGAGCTGGGCGACACCAAGGCCGAGGGCGAGGGCTTCGACGCCGCGCTCGTCCCGCTGGACACCGTCAAGCCGGGTGAGGCCGGGGCCGACGTCGTGGTGCGCCGGATCGGCGAGCCGATCCAGACCGACAGCGAGCTGATGAGCACCCTGCGCCGGGCCGGCGTCCGGCCGGGCTCCACGATCAAGGTGGCCGTCGGCACCGGCGCCGGCGGCGTGCTGGTCGGCACCGGGGACAACGCGGCGGAGCTGGGCAAGGACATCGCCCAGCACGTGTTCGTCGCCCAGGCCTGAGCCCGCCGCCCGACCCGTCGACCACCGACCGGGCCCGGGCCCCTCGCTCCGTGGCTCTCGGTACGACGGTCGGGGCCCGCTGCTCCCCGTGCAGCGGGCCCTTCCCGCCCCTCCCCGGTCCCCTCCGGCCCCTCCCGCTCCCTCCCGGCCCCTCCACCGCCTCGCCCGGCTTCCCCGTCCGAGCGACCCTTCCGGCGACCCCACACACCGCAATTCCTCCCCTCGGCCGATCATGGCAATCCTTGAGCGCTGTCACTCGTACGAGGGGCTTTCCCGGTTGACCAGCGGGTAGACCGAGGCCTTATCCGCACATGCGTATGACGGGCCCTGCCTCCGGTGGGAGACAAGGCCCGTCACTCGCGCGCGTGGTGTCGCGCGCTGCACGCCCTCACCCGATCGGCGCAGGGCGGCATGCTCCGGGTGGCCGACGGCCGGTCCGCGGGGCGGGTCCGCACGGACCGGCGGGCGGACGGCGGGCCGCCGACCGGGCGGTCAGACGCCGGCCGGCTGGGCGGTCTGGAGCTGCTGGGCGGGCGCCTCCCGGCCGCAGGCGTAGGCGAGCGGGCTGATCAGCTCGGCGGCGTCCGGCAGCCAGCGGTTGGACTCGGAGGGGGAGCGGGCCCACTGGGCGTAGCCGGTGGAGCCGATCCGCGAGGGCGGGGCGACCGTCCAGTCCCCCTCGCCGCGGGCGACCAGGTCCAGCCGCCCGGGCGGCCAGCCGAGCTTGCGGAGCATCTCCGGCAGCTTGGCCGCGACCCCGGGCAGCACCAGGAAGTGCAGCCGCCGCCCGACCCGGCCGGGCGAGGTGGGCAGCACCACGACCGGGCCGAGCTGGAGGTCCATCCGCTCCATCCGGGCCAGCGCCAGGCACCCGGCCGTCTCCGGCACGTCCAGGACGTCGAAGGACCGGCCGGTGGGCAGCAGGATCGAGGCCCGGGGCCGCTCGGTCCACCAGCGCCGCACCGCGCCGGGCCCGGCGCTCGCCTTGCGGGCCCAGTCCGCGTCCAGCGGGTGGGCGCCCGGCTGGGGGCAGCGCTGGTCGCCGCAGGAGCAGCGGGCGGGTCCGTCGCCGTCGATCAGCCAGGCGCCCGGGGCCACCTCCCAGTGGCGGTTCTCGGCGTAGCCGACGGCTTCGATCAGCAGCGGGGGCAGGCCGGCGTTCTTGTCCTGGCCGGGGGCGTCGGGGATGTCTTCCACGGGCTGCTCAACTACCGTGCGTGAGGCTGGTTACGGCCCGGCGGGCCCCGGTCGGCCGCATCCCGGCAATGTCACCCGAACCGGTGACTCAAGCGAGTTGGCGCGGGCGGAGGCGGGCGCAGCGGGGGCGCACGGAAGCATTCCCCAGGGCGCGTGGGGGGTGCGGTTCGTCACCGTGGGTATCCCGCTGGCGTTGCTGATCGCTAACCTGATGTCAGATTCCTTGGACGGTCGGACAGTCGGCAACAGATCAGCACATCGTCGCCCGCCGGCCGGGACCGGAGGGTGTGGGGAGGCGAAGCCCAATGGCCGCGAGACCACTCGTCGCACGACAGCCCAACGAGCGCCTGCAGCAACTGATCCAGGAGGCCAGCTGCTCCAACGCCGGCCTGGCCCGCAGGGTCAACCTGTGCGGCGCGGAGCACGGACTGGACCTGCGCTACGACAAGACCTCCGTCGCCCGCTGGCTGCGCGGGCAGCAGCCGCGCGGGCAGGCGCCGGCCGTGATCGCCGAGGCGCTCGGGCGCAAGCTCGGCCGCAGCGTGTCGGTCGAGGAGATCGGCATGGCCGACGGCAAGAACCTCAGCTCCGGCATCGGGCTGCAGTTCGCGCCGACCCTGAACGCCGCCCTGGAGCAGGTCTGCGAGCTGTGGCGCAGCGACGTCGGCCGACGGGACTTCCTGACCGGGGCGACGGTCGCCGCCTCCGCGCTGGTGGAGCCCAGCCGGGACTGGCTGATCACCCCGCCCGACCCGGTGGTGGCCCGCGCGGGCGGCCCCAGGGTCGGCCCGACGGACGTGGCCGCGATCAAGGCGACCACCACGATGCTGGTCGACCTGGACCACCGCTTCGGCAGCGGTCATGTCCGCCCGGTCGTCGTGCACTACCTCAACTCGGTGGTCTCCGGCCTGCTCGGCGGCGCCTACCGGGAGGAGACCGGCCGCCAACTCTTCGCCGCGGTGGCCCGGTTGACCGAACTGGCCGGCTACATGGCGGTGGACACCGGACAGCCCGGACTCGCCCAGCGCTACTACATCCAGGCCCTGCGGCTCGCCCAGGCCGCCGACGACCGCGGCTACGGCGGCTACGTGCTGGCCGCCTCGATGAGCCACCTGGCGGCCACCCTCGGCAACCCGCGGGAGATCGCCCAGCTCGCCCGCGCGGCCCAGGAGGGCGCCCGGACGGTGGCCACCCCGACGGCGATGGCGATGTTCTACGCCGCCGAGGCCCGCGGCCACGCCCTGCTCGGCGACGCCCGCTCCTGCGAGGCGGTGTCGGCCAAGGCGCTGGAGATGATGGAGAAGCGCCGCCCCGAGGACGACCCGGACTGGATCGCCCACTTCGACGACGCCTACCTCGCCGACGAACTCGCCCACTGCCACCGGGACCTGGAACAGGCCGGTCCGGCCGAGCACTACGCCCGCCGGGCGCTCGACCTGCACCCGCCGACCAGGGTCCGCCGCCGCGCGGTGGACCTCGTCCTGCTCGCCACCGCCCAGCTCCAGCAGCGCGACCTGGAACGTGCCTGCGAGACGGGCACCCAGGCGGTGCGGCTGCTGAGCGGGCTGCGCTCCAACCGGGGCGTGGAGTACCTGGACGAGTTCCGGCGGCGGCTGGAGCCCTACCGGGAGCAGCGGGTGGTGCGCGAGTTCCACGCCAGGGCGGACGCGGAGGCGGCCTGAGCGTCGTCTGTGCAGGGAGCGTGTGGGAATGTCCCGCCCGCGTGGTCACCCGGTGAGGCGAACCGGTAGCGTGGGCGCGACGTCCAAGGAACTGTGATGCTCCCAAGAACCGACGAGATGTGGTCCGCCGCCAGTGCGCGGTCCTGCACAGGTGAGGAATCGCGTTGAGTCAGCGCCGCTCGTACAACTCGGGTGACTTCAACCTGGACGACCTGTTCCGCCCCGAGCCCGGCCAGCCCCAGGGCCAGCCGGGCCAGCAGCAGGGCCCCACGGCCGTGCCGCCGGTGGGCCAGCCGTCCGGGCAGCCCGAGTACCTGGGGGAGGGCGCGCACGCGCAGCCGACCCAGGCCGTGCCCGCCCAACAGCCCGGGTGGGGCGCCGCACCGCAGCCCGGTTACGGCGTCCCGCCGCAGGCCCAGCCCGCCCCGGAGACCCAGCACCTGCCGCCGTACCCGGCCGGCGACCCGCAGGGCGGCTACCCGGTGCCGCAGCCCGGCTACGGCGTCCCGCCGCAGGCCGCGCCCGGCTACCAGGGCTACCCGCAGGCCGCACAGCCGCAGCCGCAGCACCACCAGCCGGGCCACCCGGCGCCGGGCTACCCCCAGCAGGACGGCTACGCCCCCGACGGCTACGCCCAGGACGGGTACGCCCCCGGCGGCTACGGGCCGGATCAGGACGCCACCCAGGGGGGACGCGGCGGCCGGGGCGGCCGGTCCTCCAACAAGCTGATCATCGGCGGTGTGGTGGCGGGCTTCGCGGCCGCCGGCGTGCTGGTCGCCGTGCTGATGAGCGGCGACGACACCGCCACGGGCGGCCAGAAGACCGCCCCGGTCGCCGCCACCGGCAGCACCGCCCCCGGCACGGCCGGCGCGAGCGGCTCCGGCGCCGCCGCCGACCCGGAGGTCAAGGCGCAGGCCCAGCCGCTGTCCGACCTGCTGGGCACCGCGAGCGACAGCCGCAGCGCGGTGGTCTCCGCGGTCGCCTCGGTGCAGAAGTGCGACAAGCTCCCCGACTCGCAGCAGGCGCTGGCCGCCGCGGCCGGCAAGCGGCGCGAGCTGCAGACCAAGCTCGGCCAGCTGAAGACCGACAAGCTGCCCGGCGGCCAGCAGCTGATCGAGCAGCTCAACGCGGCCTGGACCGCCTCGGCCCAGGCCGACGACGAGTACGCGGCGTGGGCGACCGACGCCCAGGCCTCCTGCGACCCGAAGAAGCCGGACAGCGGCAACCAGCACTACAAGAACGCGGTGCAGGCCAGCGGCACGGCGACCACCGCGAAGAAGCAGGCCTCGACCCTGTGGAACGCGATCGCCACCCAGACCGGCCTGCCCAGCCGCGGCGACGGCGACCTGTAGCGGCGGGACCCCCGGAACGCCGGAGGGCGAGCCCTTCGGCGTTCCGGGGGTCCGTGGCGCGGGGCGCCGGTCCGTGGCGCGCGGAGGTCAGGACGGGCCGCGGGCTCCGGTGAGCACCCAGCGGACGTCCACGAAGCCCGGCTGCTGCAGGGTCATCCGGCCGTTCTTGACCACCTGGTAGGTGACCCAGGTGTTGACCAGCCGCGGCGACTCGGTGCTGGGCAGCATGTTGGTGGTGCCCCAGTTCAGCGGCGGCGTGAGGCCGACGTCGATGCCCTCGCCGCTGTCCAGCAGGGCGTCGACGGTCTTCGCGTCGACCGGCTTGCCGGCCGCGGTGAGCTTCTCCGTCACCACCCGGAACACCTCGTAGGCGACCCAGGTGGTCTGCACGCCCGGGTCGGAGACGTCGATGGCGTGCCCGTCCGCGGCCTGGGAGCGCACGACCGCGCGCAGCCCGTCCCAGGTCTTGGCCGACTCCGGCGGGTACCAGCTGGTGACGAACGCGCCGGCCAGCGGGCCGGAGTCGCCGCCGGTGGAGTCGACCACCGACTGCTGGACGCTGCCGATCACCGAGGCGACCCGGGTGTTCCGCGGGTTCTGCCGGCGGTAGGAGTCCAGCAGGTTGCCGGTCGGCTCGGCGGCCAGGGCGCTGGTGATGCAGTTGCCCGGCTCGTCCTTGCCGACCGCCTTGCGGATCACCTGGCTGTAGTCCGAGGACTGCTCGGGCGCCTTGACGTCCAGCAGCTTGATCCCGGCCGGCTTGAGCGCGTTGCCCAGGTAGCCGAGCAGGGTGTCGCCGGCCGGGGTGTCCGGGCGGATCAGCGAGACGGCCCTGCAGCCGGCGTCGACCAGCTGGCGGCCGCTGCCGGCGATCAGCGCGGGCATGCCGCCGTCCACCGGGTAGGACAGCGGGCTGGAGAACTCGGGCTGGGACAGGCCGTAGCCGCCGAGCAGCGGGATGCCCGCCCGCTCCAGCACCGGCATGAAGGCGTCGCCCCACTGGCTGTAGGAGCCGATCACGGCGACCGCCTTGGCGTCCACCGCCTGCTGGGCGCAGGCCTTGGCACCGTCGGCGGTGTTGTGCTCGTTGCAGGTGATCACGTGCAGCCGGTGACCGCTCAACCCGCCCTTGACGTTGACGTCCCGGCCGATCGACTCGGCGAGCGCGGTCATGCCGGGGCGGTCCGCCGAGCCGGTGCCGGACGGCGCCCAGGTCATCACGGTCAGGTCGTCGGCACTGGTGGAGGCATCGGCCGGTCCGCCGCACGCGGAGGCCGTGAAGAGGGTGGGGAGCAGCACCGCGGCGGTCACCGCGGCAGCGATCGGACGCCGCGGGCGGCGTCTGCTGATCGTCGGACGGGCCTGGGACGAGTCCCTTCGGCTGGTCATCGGTCTTCCCTCTCTGGGGCGCCATCCGGCGCACCGGGGAACAAGCCAAGCCCCGGAGCGACACGTCGAGAGGGCAGAAATGCGAACGCTCGGCAAACGGAGGCTGAAATCCGGAGCGGTACGCGTGTAGATCGCGAGTGGAGCACGAACAGACGGGGAACGTACGATCGTTCACCATGTCCGCCAGCACAGATTCTTCGCACCGGTCCGCCCGAAACCCTTCTCGTCCGGGCCACCGCTCCAGCACGATGGGCGGCATGCCGCTCAACGACCTGCCCTGGTGGCGCTGGCGAGCCCGACTCCGCTCGGCGCTGCACATGCTGTCCGACCCCGGTTTCCAGCACGAGGCCTGGCTCACCGGCCGGGAGGGCTACGGCGACGTGACCGACGCCGTCTACCGGCTGGTCGAGGACACCTGGCTGGACCGCTGGTCCGCCGAGAAGTACGTGGGCACCATCTTCCGCGACTCCGCCGAGGCCGCCCTGGTCGACGTCGCGGTGCTGCGCGCGGTGCAGATGCTGCACGAGGTCGGTGCCGACGCCCCGGCCTCCGCCTACCTCGGCCACCCCGGCTGGCCGGAGACCGTCCGGGCCGCCCGCGAGGCGCACGTCGCCCTCGCCACCGGGGACGGGGACGACCCGGACGCGACCCCCAAGTCCCTCGACGTGCTGCGCATCCTGACCCAGGTCTGAACCCGGGGCCGAACCCGGGGCCGAACCCGGGGCCGAACCCGGGGCCGAGGCCTGCCGCCGGTCGGCGCCGTCCCGCAGTACGGGCAGCGGGGCGGCGACTGTCCAGGATGTGACACGCTGGACCATTCACGCACGCGCGTCACGCATTCGTACGACCTCAGGACGGGATACCCGCAGTGGAACAGCAGCCGGCCAGCGCCCAGTACGTCCTCACGCTGTCCTGCCCCGACAAGCAGGGCATCGTCCACGCTGTCTCCAGCTACCTCTTCATGACCGGCTGCAACATCATCGACAGCCAGCAGTTCGGCGACGGGGACACCGGACTGTTCTTCATGCGGGTGCACTTCTCCGCCCCCGAGCCGGTCACCGCCGACAAGCTGCGGGCCAGCTTCGCCGCCATCGGCGCCTCCTTCGGGATGGACTGGCAGATCCACCCGTCCGAGCAGCGGATGCGGATCGTCCTCATGGTCAGCAAGTTCGGGCACTGCCTGAACGACCTGCTCTACCGCACCCGGATCGGCGCCCTGCCGGTGGAGATCGCCGCGGTGGTCTCCAACCACACCGACCTGCGGGACCTGACCGAGAGCTACGGCGTCCCCTTCCGCCACATCCCGGTCACCCGGGACACCAAGGCCGAGGCCGAGCGCCAGCTGCTCGACCTGGTCGAGAAGGAGCAGGTCGAACTGGTCGTGCTGGCCCGCTACATGCAGGTGCTCTCCGACCAGCTGTGCACCGAGCTGTCCGGCCGCGTGATCAACATCCACCACTCCTTCCTGCCGAGCTTCAAGGGCGCCAAGCCGTACCACCAGGCGCACGCCCGCGGCGTGAAGCTGATCGGCGCCACCGCGCACTACGTCACCGCCGACCTCGACGAGGGCCCGATCATCGAGCAGGAGGTGGCCCGGGTCACCCACGACGTCAGCCCGGACCAGCTGGTCGCGCTCGGCCGGGACGTCGAGTGCCAGGCGCTGGCCCGCGCGGTCAAGTGGCACAGCGAGCACCGGGTGCTGCTCGACGGGACCAGGACGGTCGTCTTCGCGTAGGCGGCGGTCGTCCGCGGACCGGCGGCGGCCGTCCGGGCGCAGCCGACGTCGTCTGCGCGCAGGCGCTGCAGGACCGTTACGGTCGCGAGAGCAGCGGCAGCGCGTGCAGCACCTCGCGCACCGCGGCCCGGTCGCCGTGCTCGCCCACCGGCAGCCGGTCCGGGTCGCGGTGCGCGGCCGCCAACTGGCACAGCTCCAGGCCGTCCAGCACCATCGAGGCCACCGGCTCCCCGGTGGCGGGCCCGGCCGGCCCGGCCGGCTCGCCGTCCAGCGGCACCAGCCACTCGCCGGCCGCCGGGCCGTCGACCACCAGCCGCACCCGTCGGCCGGTGGCGTGGCCGTCCTCGGACGGCGCCCCGACCGGCTGGGGCCGCGCCGCGCGCAGCCCGGCCAGCGCCCGCGGCAGCAGCCGGACCACCAGCTCCACCATCTGCCGCAGGTGCTGCGGCGACGGCGGGTCGTACGGGTAGGCCACCGCGCGAGCCACGTCCTCGCCGTGCACGAAGCACTCCAGGGCGCGCTCCACGAAGGCGTCGCGCAGCGGCAGCACCGTGAAGCCCAGGTCCACCGGGGTGCTGCCCTGCGGGGCCAGCGCGGCGCTGCGCACCAGGTCGTGGGTCTGCTGCCGCCACCGGGCGCGCACCGACCGGGGCGGCAGCCCGGCCTGGTCGGCCAGCAGCCGGGCGGTCCGCGCGGCGTCCGCCGAGTACCGGCCGCCCTGCGAGGGCACCCGCGGCGCCGGGGCGGCGGCCTCCTGCGGCGGCACCCGCCGCTCCGCGACCGGCGCCGACCCGGGCAGGGCGGCGGCCGGCACCGGGTCGGGCAGGCCGAGGGCGAGCGCCAGGAAGCCGTCCGCCGCGGTCAGCCGGCCCAGCACCTCGGCCGGGCGCAGCAGCTCGGTGCCGCCGTGCCACGGCAGTTCGGCCACCTCCTGCCACTCCTCCGGGCCGAGGTCGCGCAGCAGCGCGTCCAGCTTGGCGGTCTCCGCGGTGTACGGCATCCCCCAGGCGGGGACGGGCAGTTCGGCCGGGCGGCGGGCCAGGCACCAGTCCAGCACCTGCTGGCGCAGCGGCCCCGGCTGGTCCAGCGGCTCCTCCAGGGAGAGCCAGCCGGCCGCCTCGCGCAGCCGGGCCGCCTCCTCGGCGCACTCCGGGCAGGCCGGCAGGTGCCGCTCCAACTCGGCGGCCTCGCGCGGCGGGCAGGCGCCGAGGGACCAGGCGCCGAGCAGCGAGCGCAGGGCGTCGTGCAGCTCCTCGCTCATCCGCCCGCGCACCTCTCGACGATCCGCACGCTCACCTTCACCTGCCCCCGTCCCCATCGCTGTGCTCCTGGCGGGCGCGTTCGTCGGCCAGTTCGGTGGCCAACAGCTCCAGGCCGAGCCGCATCCGCTGCTTGGCGGCCTGCTCGCTGATGCCGAGCAGCCGGGCCGTCTCCTGGTAGGTGCGGCCGTCGTAGTACGTCACCGCGATGGTCTCACGCAGGGGTTGGGGCAGGGAGTCCACCACGTACTGCATGCGCGCGGCGGTGGCCACGGCGCGGATCTCCTCCTCGGCCGCGCCGCCGCGCCCCGGTGCCAGCTCGGCGCCGCGCCGCGTCCGCAGCCGTTCGACCGCGCGGCGGTGGGTGAGCGCGCCGAGCCAGGAGCGCAGCGAGCCCCGGGCGGGGTCGAAGTCCTCGGGGTGCTCCCAGACGTGGGCGAAGACCTCCCGGGTGAGCTGGGCGGCGGCCGTCTGGTCGGCGAGTATCCGGCCGGCCAGGCCGTGCACCATCGGCGCGAGCCGGTCGTAGAGTTCGCCCAGCGCGGTCTCCTCACCGCGGGCGAGGCGTCGCTGCAACTGCTCGTCCCAGCGCGGGATCCGGTCCGGGGTGGCCATCGAGAACCACCCTCCTGCCCGGTTCGCTGGCGTTACCCAACGGTATCCCGTGGCAGGTCCGCGGCGGGAGGGATTCGGGCAAGAACGGAACCGGGCCTCGTGGTTCGGGCCGGCTCCTGGTGTCGGTGCGGCTTCTGGTGTCGGGCCGGCTCCTGGCGTCGGTGCGGCACCGGAGGGCGGTCCGCCGGCGGACGGCTGATCGTCCGATGGTGGGACGGTCCGCCGATGCCGCTGTTCGAGGACCCCTGGACATATGTCGCACGGGTGGTTAGCGAGTGGCGGGCGGGGGGTCGGGGGTGTCCGGCGGTAGGTTCCCGCCCAGGGCGTGTCCGACACGCTCCGCGGGACCGGCGTCGGCCCGGGCCGGACGAGTGCCGGTGCGAGGCTCGCGAGAGTGAACGGGACAGTATGCACTGCCCTGTCCCCCGATCGCCGGAATATGCCCGAAGCGCTTGCTGCGGCTCGTCCGCCCACCCATCCTGAGGCGTATTCGTGTCGTGGCCGGTGCGCTGCCGACGAGTTGACGCGGGCGAGTGGCGCGGGCGGACGGGTCGGCGAGCGCCCCGGTGAGCCCCGGTGGCACCGGGCGAAGTGCGAGGGCCCCGCCGGCCGGCTGATCCGGCCCGATCGGGACGTTGGCCGAACTGCGAGTGCGGGTGGTGGAGCGGTGCAGGTTCTACAGGTACAGCTTGCGGTGCAGGCGGACCCCGCCGAGGTCGGCCGGGCCCGCCGGTGGGTGCGCTCGCGGTTGCTGAACCACGGGGTGGACCCGGACGCGCCGATGGCCGAGACGGTGGTGCTGGTGGTCTCGGAGCTGGTGACCAACGCCGTGGTGCACACCGGCTGTCCGGCCGTGCTGAGGCTCTGCCTGCCGGTGGCCGAGGGCCCGGCGGCCGCCGCTCCGCCCGGCCCGCTGCGGGTGGAGGTGGCCGACGCGAGCCAGGCCGCCCCGGCCCCCCG
This sequence comes from Kitasatospora sp. NPDC096128, assembly GCF_040303105.1. Lineage (NCBI taxonomy): Bacteria > Bacillati > Actinomycetota > Actinomycetes > Kitasatosporales > Streptomycetaceae > Kitasatospora > Kitasatospora sp. NPDC096128. Next base: position 110,632 of record NZ_JBEOSP010000009.1, read on the forward strand.
GCACGCCGGGGCGGACGAGGACGCGACCAACGGGCGCGGCCTGGAGCTGGTCGAGCTGCTCTGCGAGCGCTGGGGCTGGTACCCGGACGGCTCGGGCAAGCGGGTCTGGTGCGAGATCGGCGCCGAGGCGCGGCCGGCCGATCCGCTGGCCGGCGTGGACTGGGCGGCTTTGGCGCAATAGCGGCTTCCGGCATCGGTCTCCGGCACCGGCTTCCGGCACCGGCCGAAAGTTGACGCAACCATTCCGAATTTCGGACTACCCATTGACGTGACGTATCCGACTGATCACGCTTGGGTGCGGCTCTCCGTTGCGAGGGGACGCCGAGGGGACGCCCGTCCGCCGTCACGGTGCTGCTGTCCAGGGGAATCGCGCCAGCAGGGGGGATCGTGGACTGCCGGGCGCGGTCGGGTCCTCGGCGAGTGCGGAGCGTCCGGCGCGGCTTCAGGGCCCATGCGCCGCGATCGGACGGCGGCCCGCCACGCTGCGCTCGGCGCGCACGCGGCCGGCCGCCGTCCGAGGCGCCGCTCCGGAGGGGCGGGTTCCGGCCACCGGCTGGTCGGGAGTGGTCTCAGGGGCGGTCTCCGGGGTGGTCTCAGAGCAGAGTGGTCCGGAAGGTGCGGCGGTAGGCGCTCGGAGCCACGTCCAGCCGGCCGCGCAGTTGCAGCCGCAGCGAGGCGGCGGTGCCGAAACCGGACTCCCGGGCGACCTGGTCGATGGTCAGGTCGGTGCGCTCCAGCAACTGCCGGGCCCGCTCGGTGCGTTGGGTGGTGATCCACTGGCCGGGGCTGGCCCCGGTCTCCTCGCGGAACCGCCGGGTGAAGGTCCGCACGCTCATGCCCGCCCGCTCCGCGAGCCGGCGCAGCGGCAGCGGATCGTCCAGGTGCTCCAGCGCCCAGGCGCGGACGGCGGCGGTGCCGGAGCCGCCGGTCTCCACCGGGCTCGGGGCCTCCACGTACTGCTTCTGGCCGCCGTCGCGCCACGGCGGCACCAGGCAGTTGCGGGCCACCGCGTTGGCCACCGCGCTGCCGTGGTCGCGGCGCACCACATGCAGGCACAGGTCCACCCCGGCGGCCACCCCGCCGGAGGTGAGGACGTCGCCGTCGTCGGTGTAGAGCACGTCCGGGTCCAGCCGGACCTTGGGGAAGGCCCGGGCGAAGCGCTCGGTGTAGCGCCAGTGGGTGGTGGCCGGGCGGCCGTCCAGCAGGCCGGCGGCGGCCAGCAGGAACGAGCCGGTGCAGATCGACATCAGCCGGGCGCCGGGCCGGATCCGCCGCAGGGCGGCAGCCAGTTCGGGGGTGAAGGCGGCGTCCGCGCCGTCCGGGTCGGCGTCGTGGGAGGCCGGGACCACCACCGTGTCGGCCCGCGCCAGCAGTTCGGGCCCGTGGTCGACCGCGATCCGGAAGTCGGCGCTGGTGGCGACCGGCCCGCCGTCCAGGGTGCAGGTGGCCACCTCGTAGAGCGGCCGGCCGGATCCGTCCTTGGCGTTGCCGAAGATCCTTGCGGGGATGCCGAGTTCGAAGGCGATCACGCCCCGCAGGGCGAGTACCGCGACCAGGTGTGGCATGCCGTTCCCTCCCAGGGGTCGTCGTTCCCGGCGGCCGGGGCCGGGGCCGGGGCCGGGGCTGTTCCCGGGGGCCGGGTCCGGGCCAGGGTATGCGACGGGCATGGCCCGATCCTTGCGAAAGCTGTCATTCAGGCCACTCGTCCGGTCGGCGCCGGCTCGGGACACTCGTCCATGTGACCGAACGCAGTGCCCTCACCGCAGCCCCCACGCCGACCGCCCCCACGCCGACCGCCCACGCAGGCGCCCCCGGCCGACGCCCCCGGGTGCACTACGCCTGGGTGGTGGCCGCCGTCGCCCTGGTCGTCCTGCTCGGCTCGGCCGGCTTCCGCTCCACGCCCAGCCTGATGATGGACGCCCTGCACAACGAGTTCGGCTGGTCGCTCGGGACGATCGCCGGCGCCACCTCCGTCAACCTCACCCTCTACGGCCTCACCGCCCCCTTCGCCGCCGCCCTGATGGACCGGTTCGGCGTGCGGCTGGTGGTGGTCTGCGCGCTGCTCACCATCTCGGTCGGCGCCGGCCTCACCATGCTGATGCGCCAGCCCTGGCAGCTGATCCTCTGCTGGGGCGTGCTGGTCGGCCTCGGCAGCGGCTCGATGGCCGGCGCCTTCGCCACCACCATCACCGGCCGCTGGTTCCAGGCCCGCCAGGGCCTGGTCACCGGGGTGCTCACCGCCGCCGGGGCCGCCGGGAACCTGGTCTTCCTGCCGGTCGGCGCCTGGCTGGTCGAGCAGCACGGCTGGCGCGCGGCCGTGGTCGTGGTCTCACTCGCCGCCAGCGCCGTCGCCGTGCCCGTCCTGCTGCTGATGCGCGAGCGCCCGGCCGACCTCGGGCTGCTCCCGTACGGCGCCACCGAGGCCCCGCCCGAGCCGGTGCGGGACGGCCGCGCCCTGGCCCGCACGCTGCGGGTGCTGCGCGACGCCGCCCGCACCAGGGCCTTCTGGCTGCTCGCGGGCTCCTTCGCGATCTGCGGCGCCACCACCGCCGGCCTGGTCGGCACCCACTTCATCCCGGCCGCACACGACCACGGCATGCCCGTCACCACCGCCGCCGGCCTGCTCGCCCTGATCGGCGTGTTCGACGTGGTCGGCACCGTGTTCAGCGGCTGGCTCACCGACCGGGTCGACTCCCGGCTGCTGCTCACCGTCTACTACGGGCTGCGCGGCCTCTCCCTGCTCCTGCTGCCGCAGCTGCTGGCCGGCTCGCTCCACCCGCCGATGCTCGCCTTCGTCGTCTTCTACGGCCTGGACTGGGTGGCCACCGTGCCGCCGACCGTCGCGCTGTGCCGCCGGCAGTTCGGCGAGGACGCCCCGATCGTCTTCGGCTGGGTGCTCGCCGCCCACCAGATCGGCGCGGCCGTCGTCGCCGGGCTGGCCGGCCTGGCCCGCGACGCGCTCGGGAACTACGACCTCACCTGGTACGGCGCCGGCGCGCTGTGCGCGGTCGCGGTCGGGCTCTGCCTGGCGCTGCGCACCGGGCGGCCGACGGACCGGGCGGTGCCCGCCCTGCCGTAACGGGGCCCTAGGCTCCGTTTCATGGCACTCACCTTCACCCTCGACCCGAAGCCCGACCCCGACCTGCGCACCGCCGTGGTCAGGTTGTGGACGGACGTCACCAACGCCGGCGGCGCGGTCGGCTTCGTGGCCCCGGTCACCGAGGAGGAGGTCTGGGACACCGCCGACCGCCAGTTCGCCGGGCTCGCCCCCGACGGCCCCGACCGCCTCCTGGTCGCGCACGAGAGCGCCACCGGCCGGCTGGTCGGGGTGCTGTTCTTCGCGTCGATGCGCTTCGAGCCGATGGAGCACTGGCGGATGCTCAAGCGGGTCATGGTGCACCCCGACTTCCAGGGCCTCGGCTACGGCGCCGAACTGCTCGCCGAGGCCGAGCGGGTCGCCCGGGCGTGGGGCCTGGAGTCGCTGCGGCTCACCGCCCGCGGCGGCCTCGGCCTGGAGCGCTTCTACGCCCGCTGCGGCTACCGGGAGGTGGGCCGGGTGCCGGCCGCGATCCGGGTCGCCCCCGGGGACGACCGCGACGACATCACCATGTGGCTCGACCTGCGCTGACCGGCCCGGAGGGAGGGGCGGGCGCCCCCTGGCCCGCGCCGGGTGTCAGGCATGCTTGACTGGGAGACCCGCCCCGGCTCGAACCAGAAGGATGTGTCCCAGTGAGCAGCAACGGCCCGCAGAAGTCGCACGCCACGCTCCGCTACACCTCCATGCGGGCCAGCATCTTCCTCGGCTGTCTGCTGGTGGCCCTGCTGCTCGGGCACTTCGGGGTCATCCCGGTGAGCGGCGAGGCCGGGGTGATCTTCCTGTTCCTGCTGGCCGCGGTCGCCTCCGCGCCGCTCAGCTACGTGCTGCTGAGCAAGCAGCGCGACGAGATGTCCTCCCAGATCACCACCAAGGTCGCCGGGCTGCGCAGCCGCACCGCCGAGCGGATCGCCACGCAGAACGCCGAGGAGGACGCCGCGGACGACGCCGCCCGCGCGGCCGCCTCCCGGCAGAGCTGACCCCGGGCGCAGCCCGACGTGCCCGACGTGCCGAACGTGCCCGACGTGCCTGCTGTATCCGACGTGCCCGCCGCACCCGCTGATCCGCGGCCGGGCGTTGGGGCCGGGGCCGGGGCCGGGCGTGCCGCCGGGACCTGGCCGGCCCCCGTGCGCCGGCCCACCGGGCGGGATGTGGCCCGGCTCGCCGGGGTCTCCCAGGCCACCGTTTCGCTGGTCTTCTCCGGTGCCGAGGCCGGTCGCCGGGTCTCCGAGGCGACCCGGGAGCGGGTCCGCGAGGCCGCCCGTGGCCTCGGCTACCGCCCGCAGGCGGCGGGCCGGCAGCTGCGGCTGGGCCGCAGCGGGATGATCATGCTCGCGGTCCCGAACCTCCAGGGCCCGTTCTTCGGCCGGGTGCTGGAAGGCGTCCACCACGAGGCCGGCCGGCACGGCCTGGCGGTCGTGGTCAGCTCCGGCTGGGGCAGCGCGACCCTCGCCGAGGCCGCCACCGCGGGCCGCTTCGACGGTCTGCTGATCTGCTCCCCGGACGACAGCCAGCTCGGCGAGCTGCCGCCGGACACCCCCGCCGTCTTCCTGGACGCCGACCCCGGCACCGACCTGGCGCGCCCGACCGTCGAGCTCGACGTGGCCGGCGGGATGCGGGCGGCCGTCGAGCACCTGGCCGCCCTGGGCCACCGCCGGATCGGGCGCCTGCGGTCCACCCACGCCGCGTACACCTTCCGGGTCCGGCAGGCCGCCTTCGAGCAGGCCGTCCGCGAACTCGGGCTGGAGGTCGTGGAGTTGGGCGTGAGCCTGAACGACGGCCACGCGGCCGCGCGGAGCGTGGCGGGGGAGCTGCTGGAGCGGGCGGACCGTCCGCGCGCGGTGATCTGCGACGACGACGTGGTCGCCTCCGGGGTCTACCAGGCCGCCGCCGAGCGGGGGTTGCGGGTGCCGGACGACCTGTCGGTGGTCGGCATGGACAACGTGGCGGTCTCCGGGCTGCTCGCCCCGCCGCTGACCACCGTCGACCTGCCCGGCGAGGAGCTGGGCCGGGCGGGGGCGGCCGCGCTCGCCGGTCTGCTGCGCGGCGAGCGGGTGGAGCCGGTGGCGCCGCTGGCCACCTCGCTGGTGCGACGCTCCTCGACGGCGCCGGCGCGGCCCTGACGGTTCCGGCGCGTCCGGGCTGTTCCGGTGGTTCCGGTGCGTCCCGGCGGTCCGGGCTGCCCCGGCGGTCCTGACGGTCCTGTGCCTCCTGCGGCTTCCGCGGCTTCCGGGTCGCCGCCCGTCGCGCCTCGGCCCGATCGCGGGAGGGCGACATGACTGCGCCCGCCGGCCAGACCCCCGGCGGGCGCAGTCGTCTGCGGGGTGGGCGTCAGCCCACCGGGACGGGCTCGGCGAGCGGCGCGACCGGCGCGCCGCGGAACCAGTGCCGGGCGCCGAACAGCACCAGTGCGCCGAGGGCGATCCCGCCGACCGCGCACACCGCAACCGGGCGCAGCGAGTCCTCGGCGAGGTGGCCGGAGACGGCGTAGCCGAGCGAGTTGCCGGTGGCGAACAGGGTCACCAGCCAGGCGAACGCCTCGGTGACCGTCCCGGTCGGGGCCAGTTCGGCGACCAGGACGAAGGCGGCCGCCAGCAGCGGGGCCAGCATGACGCCGGAGAGGAAGGCCAGCGCGGCCATCGGGTACGGGCCGGGCAGCGTGACCAGCGGCAGGTAGGAGGCGGCCATGGCGAGGGCCATCAGCCAGGTGCGGGTCGCGGTGCTCTGCCGCCAGGTGACCATGCCGTAGGCCAGCGCGCCGAGCAGTCCGCCGAGCGCGGCCAGGGCCAGCAGGGTCCCCCCGCCGCCGGGCAGGCCGCCGGCGTGCTGCTCGGCGTAGGCGATGAACAGCACGTTCTGCGCGCCGACCGCCCAGCCGGCCCCGGCGAGCCCGATCAGCAGCAGCACCAGGCCGGGGGAGCGCAGCGGGCCGAGCAGTCCGGCGGACTGCGCGCGGGCGGGGGCGCGCCAGGCGCGGGCGGGGGCGGCGGTGGCCACGACCAGTGCCCCGGCCAGTCCGAGTCCGGCGGCCACCCAGAGCGCGGCGACCGGGCTGAACAGCCCGGCGATCGCGGCGACGGCCAGCGGTCCGGCCACATAGAGGATCTGCTGGGAGGCGGAGTCGAAGGCGTACGCGGTGTCGAGCTGCTCCTCCTCGACCACGTCCGGCCAGAGCGAGCGCAGACAGGGCTCCAGCGGCGGCATCGCGAGGCCGGCGACGGCGGCGCCGAGCGGCGCGGCGAGCGCGGAGCCGGGGGCGAGGGCGAGCAGGGCGTACCCGCCGCCGGCCACCACGGCGGAGACCAGCAGGACGCGCGGCTGGCCGGTGCGGTCGACGATCCGCCCGAGCACCGGTCCGCCGACGGCGGCGGCGATCGCGTAGGCGGCGGTGGCCAGGCCGATCCGGCTGTACGGGACGCCGGCCTCGCGCAGGGCGAGGGCGATCACCAGGGCGGTCATACCGGCGGGCAGGCGGCCGAGCAGGGTGCCGAGCAGGAGTCGGGTGACGTGCGGGGCGCGGAGCAGGGCGAGGTAGCCCATCGGTGGTCTTCTCCGGTCAGGGCAGGGGAGGGCGGGGACGTCGTCAAAGTTATACGTATAACCATCGGTCGGTCAATCCGACCGGAGGGCTGAGCTGATGGTGCGTCAGCTTCGTTCGTGTCCGGATCTCACTCTCGGGTGGCGGCCGGATGTGGCCTGATCTCAAACAACTACTTTGAACATCTCAAACCTTTCCTGCTAACGTTTCGGCCGTGACCACCTCAGACGCACTGCGGATGCACGGCCCGGGCCCGCTGCCCGGCGCCGCCCGCCCCGGTGCTCTGACCGGTGCTGTGGACAGCCCGCGCCGCTGTCGCGCCATCAGCTGTACGGCCATGAGCTGTATCGCGGCGGCACGCCCCTGAACCGGGGTTCGTGACCTCTCCCCGTCCGGCCCCGTGCCGTGCCGCCCCCTCCGCCCCACACCCCACCGTCAGCAACGCCCTCCCCCGGAGTCGCACCCCCATGTCCACAGCGCCCGAGGTGACCTCGTCGCCGTCCGTGCTCGCCCGCATCCGCAAGACACCGTTCTGGGTGCAGATCGTCGCCGGCCTCGTGCTCGGCATCGGCCTCGGCTACCTGGCCCGTGCCGCCGACGTCTCCTGGCTGGCCACCACCCTGGAGACGATCGGCAAGATCTTCGTCCAGCTGCTCAAGCTGGCCGTGCCGCCGCTGGTCTTCACCGCGATCGTGGTGAGCGTCGCCAACCTGCGCAACGTCACCAACGCGGCCCGGCTGGCCACCCGCACGCTGCTCTGGTTCATGATCACCTCGCTGATCGCGGTCGGCATCGGCCTGGGCCTGGGCCTGCTGACCAACCCCGGCCGGGGCACCAACCTCAAGACCGAGGGCCTCAAGGCACTCGACTCCAAGGGCACCTGGATCGACTTCCTGACCGGGATCTTCCCGACCAACATCGTCGACGCCTTCGTCAAGGTGAACGTGCTGCAGATCGTCTTCATGGCGGTCGTGGTCGGCGCCGCGATCATCAAGCTCGGCACCAAGGCCGAGCCGGTCCTCAAGCTCAGCGAGACCGTGCTGGAGCTGACCCAGACCGCCCTGTGGTGGGTCATCCGGCTCTCCCCGCTCGGCACCCTCGGCCTGATCGGCAAGTCCGTCGCCAAGTACGGCTGGGACCTGCTCAAGCCCTTCGCCACGCTGACCCTCGACATCTACGTCGGCTGCGCGCTGGTGCTGTTCGTCGTCTACTCGCTGGTGCTGCGCTTCGCCGCGGGCCTCAACCCGCTGCACTTCTTCAAGGGCGCCTGGCCGGCCATCCAGCTGGCCTTCGTCTCGCGCTCCTCGGTCGGCACCCTGCCGGTCACCCGCCGTGTCACCGAGCGCCTCGGCGTCCCGAGCGAGTACGCCTCGTTCTCGGTGCCGTTCGGCGCCACCACCAAGATGGACGGCTGCGCCTCGATCTACCCGGCCGTCGCCGCGATCTTCGTCGCCCAGGTCTACAACATCGAACTGGGCATCAGGGACTACATCCTGATCGCCTTCGTCTCGGTCGTCGGCTCGGCCGCCACCGCGGGCCTCACCGGTGCGATCGTCATGCTGACGCTGACCCTCTCCACCCTCGGCCTGCCGCTGGAGGGCGTCGGCCTGCTGCTGGCCATCGACCCGATCCTGGACATGATGCGCACCGCCACCAACGTGGCCGGTCAGGTGGTCGTGCCGGTCGTGGTCGCCGCGCGGGAGCGGATCCTGGACGTGGCCGCGTACAACAACCCCTCCGGGGACCTGTACGAGGAGGACGCGCCGAAGGCCGCGGTCCCGGCCGTCGCCTGATCGGCCCGTACGACCTGTACGACCTGTACGACCCTGAAGGGTCCTCTCCCGGTGCACGGGGAGGGCCCTTCGGTGCTTCGCAGGGGCGCCGGGGAAAAGGCAGGGGGCCCGCCGCGATGGGCAGGCCCCCTTGGGTGTTGCTCTTGTGCTCATGGTGACGGCTGTCGGGAGCCGTCGGCGGACCCGAAGGGGTCCCGAGCGATCAGAACATCAGAGGAAGGTCAGACAGCGCTGACGGTGACGTTCTCCGCCTGCGGGCCCTTCGGACCCTGGGTGACGTCGAAGGTGACCGCCTGGTTCTCCTCCAGCGAACGGAAGCCGTTCGCGTTGATGGCGGAGTAGTGGACGAAGACGTCGGGGCCGCCGCCCTCCTGGGCGATGAAGCCGAAGCCCTTCTCAGCGTTGAACCACTTGACGGTTCCCTGAGCCATGCCGTTCTCCTTGCGATGCGTGTCGGGGGCCACACCGTGTGGTCCCCGGTCCGCTGCGCTGATCGCCCTGCCTCCGGACGAGTCCGAAGTTTTTCGATATTGCTGAAAAACTACAAAAAGCCTGCGGTTACATGCTCCGCAGGCTTCAAGTACTGCAAGGGGAATCAAACTGCAACTGAGGGCAACGCTAGCATGCGGCAGCTGTGACGACCAGGGGTCACTTGCCCTCCGGACAGCGCGTGTCGGAGGCCCCCCGAGTGGGCTGGGAGCGGGCGCGGGCAGGCGCGTTGAGGATGTGCGCGGGTTCGCCGGGAAGCGCCCGCGCGCGTGTCGGGCGGCCGGTGCGAGCCGTCGCGAACAGCAGGCATACGCTGCGGTGAAGCGCACGGACAGCGCTGTGGGGAAGCGCACGAACAGCAAGGGAGCGGCGCAGTGGCAGCACCGGACGGACAAACGCGGGAGCCCGAACCCCAGCAGAACACCCCGGTCAGGCCCAGGGTCGGCCATATTCAGTTCCTGAACTGCGTCCCCCTCTACTGGGGCCTCGCCAGGACCGGCAACCTGCTCGACCTCGACCTCACCAAGGACACCCCGGAGAAGCTGAGCGACCAGCTCGTCGCCGGCTCCCTCGACATCGGTCCGATCACCTGCGTGGAGTACCTGCGCAACGCCGACGACCTGCTGGTCCTGCCCGACATCGCGGTCGGCAGCGACGGCCCGGTGATGTCCTGCCTGATCGTGAGCAAGGTCCCGCTCGCCGAACTCGACGGCCGCCGGGTCGCCCTCGGCTCCACCAGCCGCACCTCCGTCCGGCTCGCCCGGCTGCTCCTGGAGGAGCGCGAAGGCGTCCGCCCGGACTACTTCAGCTGCCCCCCGGACCTCAGCGCGATGCTCGCCGAGGCCGACGCGGCCGTCCTCATCGGCGACCCGGCCCTGCGCGCCTACCTGGGCCAGGCCGCCGACCTCGGGCTGACCGTCCACGACCTCGGCGAGATGTGGAAGGAGTGGACCGGCCTGCCGTTCGTCTTCGCGGTCTGGGCCGTGCGCCGCGAGTTCGCCGAGCGCCGCCCCGAACTCACCGCGGCCGTCCACCGGGCCTTCCTGGAGTCCCGCGACCTCTCGCTGGTCGAGGCCGCCAAGGTCGCCGAACAGGCCGCCCGTTGGGAGGCCTTCGGGGCGGACGTGCTGGAGCGGTACTTCAGCGAGGCGCTCGACTTCTCGCTCGGCGGGCGGCAGCTCGCCGGGGTCGCCGAGTTCGCCCGGCGGGTCGCGCACGACAGCGGCTTCGCGCCGGACGTGGCGGTGCGGCTGCTGGAGCCGGCGGCGCTGCCGGTCGGGTCGTAGGGCTCGTAGGGCAGGGGGCGGTTCAAGGGCTGGTTGGTCCGGGGTCGGTCCGGGGCCGCTCCTACTGCTGGGCTGACCGTCGGGCCGGATGTCGGGCAGGGGTTGGATCGGGGGCCGGGCCGGGGCCGGGGCCGGATGTCGGGCCGGGGAGGGCGGGGGGTCGGTCCGGCCCGGTACGGTCTGCTCCCGAGGCGTGCCCGCCGGGTGCCGCGCAGGTGCGGGGCAGGCGCGGGGGCAGGCGCGGGGCGGGCGAGGGGAGCGTGCGGGGCATGCGGGCACTGGGGTCGGACGATCCGCGCCAGGTGGGCGCCTACCGGCTGCTGCGGCGGCTCGGCTCGGGCGGAATGGGCCGGGTCTACCTCGGCCGGACGGCCGGCGGGCGCACCGTCGCCGTCAAGGTGGTCCGGACCGAACTCGCGGACGACGCCGAGTTCCGGGCCCGGTTCCGCCAGGAGGTGGCCGCCGCCCGCCGGGTCGGCGGGGCCTGGACCGCCCCCGTCCTGGACGCCGACACCGAGGGCGAACAGCCCTGGGTCGCCACCGGCTACGTCGCCGGCCCCGCACTCGCCGCCGCCGTCCGGACCCACGGTCCGCTGCCGGAGTCCGCCGTCCGCGCCCTCGGCGTCGGGCTCGCCGGGGCGCTCGCCCACGTGCACGGGCTCGGCCTGGTGCACCGCGACGTCAAGCCCTCCAACGTGCTGCTCACCCTGGACGGCCCGCGGCTCATCGACTTCGGGATCGCCCGGGCCCTGGACGCGACCAGCGGCCTCACCCGTTCGGGTTATGTCGTGGGCTCGCCCGGCTTCATGTCGCCCGAACAGGCGAACGGCCAGTCGGCCGGACCGGCCGGGGACGTCTTCTCGCTCGGCGCCGTCCTGGCCTTCGCCGGCACCGGCGTCCACCCCTTCGGCGAGGACGTCAGCGCGGCCGTCCTGCTCTACCGGGTGCTGCACGAGGAACCGGACGTGACCGGACTGCCCGAGCCGCTGCGGGCGATCGTCCTCGACTGCCTGGCCAAGGACCCGGCCGCCCGGCCCACCCCGCAGCAACTGGCCGCACGCCTCGACCCGGCCGGCGCGGGCGCCGCCCTGCTCGCGCGCGGCGACTGGCTGCCGCCGGCGCTGGCGGCCGGAGTGGGGCGCAGCGCGGTGGAGCTGCTGGACCTGGAGGGGGAGCAGGGGGATCCGCCGCCAGGGGCGTTCCGGGCGGCGGGCGTGGCCTCGCCGGGGGCTTTGCAGAGGGCCTCGCGGGGGGATTCGCAGGAGGATTCGCCCGGGGGTCCGCCCGGGGATTCGCAGGGGGAGGGGACACCTGGAGCGGCGGACGGGGCCGGGGCAGCCGGGGAGGGGGCCGGGCCGTTGCCGCTGTGCAGCTATCCGTTCGGGACGGGCGACGACCAGCGGCTCGCCCGGCAGCGCCGCCGGCGGGTCGGGATCGCGGTGGCGGCGGTGCTGGCGGTCGCGGCGCTCGGGGGAGCCGGGTACGGGTGGTACGCGATGAGCGGGCCGTCCGATCCGGTGGTGTCGGCGCCGACCGCGGCGCCCGTACCGCTTCCGTCCGTGGACCCGAGCGACGCCGTCGCCTCGCCCGGGGTCTTCGTGCCGGGCGGGGCGGACGGGGCCTCGCCCGCTCCGGCGTCTGCTCCGGCGTCCGCTCCGGCCTCCGCGACTACGTCCGGGGCGGCGTCGGTGTCCGCTCCGGGTGGGCCGGGCGCGGTGCCCGCGGCGTTCCTGGGCACCTGGAGCGGCGACATGGTCACCGAGAAGGGGCTGCCCGGCGGCACCACCACGCTCGACATCCACCAGGCGGCGATCGGTCAGGAGGCCACCACCAGCCGCAACGCCGTCTCCGGACTGATCTCGATCAGCTGCGAGGGCGCCTGGACGCTCACCTCGGTCTCCGACACCAAGCTGGTGTTCCGGTCCCGGCTGGTGCGCTCCTCGATCCCCGGCGCCTGCACCGGCGGCTCCAACGCGGAGACGCTCACCCTGGAAGCCGACGGGACGATCCGCTTCACCTCCGCCGACCCGGCCGCCGGCAACCCGGCCGGCACGCTGCGGAAGACGGGCGGGGCGGCCCGCTGAGGCGCAGTCCAGCGGGCTGACGCGGGCGCCCGAAAGGCCTGGCGTAGGCTGGTTCGGCCGTACCCGAGTTGCACTTGAGAGAGAGAAGGCCGCCAGGTGACCGAGCTCGCAGCGACCACCCTCGATGCGTCCAGCACCGACCTGCAGGCCGTGCTCGACCGGGCCGCCGCCGGCGGCCGGATCACCCCGGAGGAGGCGCTGGAGCTCTACCGCTCCGCGCCGCTGCACGCGCTCGGCTCCGCCGCCGACGCGGTGCGCCGCCGCCGCTACGCGGGCACCGAGCACATCGCGACCTACATCATCGAGCGCAACATCAACTACACCAACGTCTGCGTGACGGCGTGCAAGTTCTGCGCCTTCTACGTGCCGCCGAAGAGCGACAAGGGCTGGTCCCGCGAGCTCGACGAGATCCTGCGCCGCTGCGCCGAGACGGTCGAGCTGGGCGGCACCCAGATCATGTTCCAGGGCGGCCACCACCCGGACTACGGCGTGGAGTACTACGAGCGCGCGTTCTCGGCGATCAAGGCCGACTTCCCGCAGCTGGTGATCCACTCGCTGGGCGCCTCCGAGGTCGAGCACATGTCCCGGATCTCGGGCGTCTCCATCGAGGAGGCCATCACCCGGATCCACAAGGCGGGCCTGGACTCCTTCGCCGGCGCCGGCGCCGAGCTGCTCCCCGAGCGGCCGCGCAAGGCGATCGCCCCGCTCAAGGAGTCCGGCGAACGCTGGCTGGAGATCATGGAGGCCGCGCACGGCCTCGGCGTGGAGTCCACCTCCACTATGCTGATGGGCACCGGCGAGACCAACGCCGAACGGATCGAGCACCTGCGGATGATCCGCGAGGTGCAGGACCGCACCGGCGGCTTCCGCGCCTTCATCCCGTACACCTACCAGCCGCAGAACAACCACCTCAAGGGCTCGACCCAGGCCACCGTCTTCGAGTACCTGCGGATGATCGCGATCGCCCGCCTGTTCCTCGACAACATCGCCCACATCCAGGGCTCCTGGCTCACCACCGGCAAGGAGGCGGGCCAGCTGTCGCTGCACTACGGCGCCGACGACCTCGGCTCCGTGATGCTGGAGGAGAACGTCGTCTCGGCGGCCGGCGCCAAGCACCGCTCCAACCTGACCGAGCTGATCCACCTCATCCGCGCCGCCGACCGCGTCCCGGCGCAGCGCTCGACCACGTACGAGCACCTGCGGGTGCTGGACGACCCGGCCAACGACCCGGTCGACCCCCGCGTCGCCTCGCACATCGCCTCCACGGCGATCGAGGGCGGCACGGCGCACCCCGAGCTGAAGATCCTGGACAACTGAGCGGCCGGGACCAGGCCGACACGCTTCTGACGTCGCCGTGCTGACCCTGCACCGGGCGGAGTTCCTGCTGCCCGACCCTGCCGGTCCCGCCGGTCCCACCGACCCCGCCGACCCCGCCGACCCCGCCGACCCCGCCGGTCCCGCCGGTCCCACCGCCCCGTCCTTCGCCGACGGGGCGGTGGTGGTGCGCGGTGAACTGGTCGAGGCCGTCGGGCCGTACGCGGAGCTGGTGGCGGCGCACCCGACGGCCCGGGTCCGCGACTGGGGCCGGGCGCTGCTCGCGCCCGGCCTGCGCAACCCCTGCGGGCAGCGGCTGTTGGAGCGGGACTACCACCCGGACCCGCGCGAGGAGATCGGCGTCGAGCCGGTCGTGGACGGGCTGGTCGGCTGCGCCGACGAGACCCGGTACGGGGCCAGCGCCCGGCGCGGCCTGCAGCGGATGCTCGGGTACGGCGTGACGGCGGTGGCCGGGCCGTTCGCGCGAGCCGCGGTGCGGACGGCGGTGGCGCGGTCCGGGCTGGTGGCCCTGCCGGGGGCGGGGGACCCGCTGGAGTCGGGGGCGGGGGACCCGCTGGATCCGGTGGTGGCGCTGGACCCGGTAGCGGTGCTGGATCCGCTGGAGGTGCTGCCGCTCGCCCGGGCCGTGCACGGTCGGGTCGCGGTCGGTGGGCGGGCGGACTTCGCGGTGTTCCCGGTGGTGGCGGAGGAGGGCGGGGTCCGGCCGGTGGCCGGGGGGTGCCTGGCGACCGTGCTGGGCGGGCGGTTGGTGTACCGGCGGCGGTGACGGCCCGCAGGGCGGCGTGTGGAGGTGGCGTGTGGAGGTGGCGTGCAGGTGTGCTCGCGGGGCGGCGTGCGGGGGCGGTTGCCCGCGGGGGAGGCGTTCGTGAGCTCTCCGGTGTGACGTACCCGTCAGTAGGCGGATTGCCTTGCCGCGCAAGGGACTTCCTTCGTATGCATCTGAACTGCCGTGCCCTCCCAGGGGGGTGATTGCCTCTTCGCCGTGACCTGAGGGCCCGCCAGCGGATACGATCCCGGACAGCTCACTCCGTACCCTCACCACACCACCACCCGTGCCCGCGGGCGGCGGGGCCGAGTCCCAGGCCCCGGAGGCAAGCCAGGACAGGAACCATGCGAACCGCGACCGTCCCCCCGCCGCGAACCCCGCGGTTGGGCCGTGGTTGGTACCTCGCCGCCGTGCTCAGCGCTGTGCTGGCCGTCGGGATGTGCCTGCTCGGTTGGCGCCAGGCCGACCAGGCCGACCGGATCGCGGCCCACCCGGTGAGAGTCGAGGGCGTCGTCACCCAGCTGCCGACCGGCGGGGGCACCTACAGCGCCGTCAGCTACACGGTGAGCGGCCAGCCGCACACCGCCGCCGCGCTGCCGCTCGCCGACGGCGCCAAGCTCGGCGACGCGGTCTGCCTGGAGCACGCAGCCGACGACCCGGGCGCCGTCCGGATCTGCGGCGACACCTACCCGCAGCCCGTCGGCGTCGGACTGGCCCGGTTCAGCGTGCCCGTCGCCGTCGTGCTGTTCGTGATCTGCATGCTGCGCATCCGGCGCCACCGGCGGGATGTCGCCGTCCGCGGCGGGCAGGGCCGGCTCGCCGCCAACCTCGCGCTGGCGACCGGGGCGCTGGCCGAGGGGATGCCCGCGATTACCCAGGGCAAGCGCTCGCGCCGCCGGCGGCGCGCGGGCGGGCGGCGGGGGTCGGGGTCGCATTAGACCGGGCTGCGGTCGCCGGTGCCCCTTGGAGTGCCCTTTGGAGTGCCCCTTGGTGTGCCCCGTTGGTCGGGGTGTCCGTCACAGGGTGAACAATGGGGGCGTGACCCGAGCCTCTCTGGACAAGCAGCCGCACGAAGTCGCCGCCATGTTCGACGACGTCGCGGCCAAGTACGACCTCACCAACGACGTGCTCTCCCTCGGCCAGGCCCGTGCCTGGCGCCGGGCGGTGGCCGAGGCTGTTGCCGCCGGACCCGGGGACCTCGTGCTCGACCTCGGAGCCGGCACCGGCACCTCCTCGCTGCCCTTCGTCGAGGCCGGGGCCAAGGTCGTCCCGTGCGACTTCTCGGTCGGCATGCTCACCGAGGGCAAGCACCGCCACCCCGATCTGCCGCTCACCGCCGGCGACGCCACCCGGCTGCCGTTCGCGGACGACACCTTCGACTCGGTGACGATCTCCTTCGCCCTGCGCAACGTCCATGAGACCGACGCCGCGCTGCGCGAGATGCACCGGGTCACCAAGCCCGGCGGCAAGCTGGTGATCTGCGAGTTCTCCACGCCGACCTGGACGCCGTTCCGGACCGTCTACACCGAGTACCTGATGCGCGCGTTGCCGCCCGTCGCCACCGCCGTGAGCAGCAACCCCGACGCGTACGTCTACCTCGCCGAGTCCATCCGGGCCTGGCCGGACCAGCCCGCGCTGGCCGCGCGGATGCAGGAGAGCGGCTGGTCGAAGGTCGCCTGGCGGAACCTGACCGGTGGGATCGTCGCGCTGCACCGCGGGTACAAGCAGGCGTAGCCGGGCGGGGCGCGTGCGGCGGGGCGGGCGTTCGGGTCGGGGAGGCGGGCGTTCGGGGTGGGGGCGGGTGTTCCTGCCGGGGACGAGCGCGATTCCGTCCGGGACGCGGGCGTTTCCGTCCGGGACGCGGGCGTTTCCGGCGGCGTGAGCGGAACTAGACTGCCGGAGACAAAAGCCGCCATCCCCCCGCCGCAGCTCCAGGAGTGTGTCCACGTGTCCGAGACCGCAGCCGATCTGACGAAGCCGGACAGCACGGTCGAGAGCACCGCCGACGTCATCGTGGTCGGCGCGGGCCCGGCCGGCTCCACCACCGCGTACTACCTCGCCCAGGCCGGGCTGGACGTACTGCTGCTGGAGAAGACCGCCTTCCCGCGCGAGAAGGTCTGCGGCGACGGCCTCACCCCGCGCGCCACCAAGCAGCTGGTGGACATGGGCATCGACGTCTCCACCGAGAACGGCTGGCTGCACAACAAGGGCCTGCGCATCATCGGCGGGGGCGTCCGGCTGGAGCTGGACTGGCCCGAGCTGGCCTCCTTCCCCGACTACGGCCTGGTCCGCAAGCGCGCCGACTTCGACGAACTGCTCGCCCGTCAGGCCGAGAAGGCCGGCGCCCGGCTCTACGAGCGCTGCAACGTCAGCGGCCCGGTCCTGGACGACCGCACCGGCCGGATCATCGGCGTCACCGCCAAGCTCGGCGAGGAGAAGCGGCCGGTCACCTTCCGCGCCCCGCTGGTCGTCGCCGCCGACGGCAACTCCACCCGGCTTTCCCTCGCCATGGGCCTGCACCGCCGCGAGGACCGCCCGATGGGCGTCGCCTACCGCACCTACTTCAACTCGCCGCGCCACGACGACGACTACCTGGAGTCCTGGCTGGAGCTGTGGGACACCCGCGGCGGCCAGCGCAAGCTGCTGCCCGGCTACGGCTGGGTCTTCGGCATGGGTGACGGCACCTCCAACGTCGGCCTCGGCATCCTCAACTCCTCGCCCGCGTTCGGTGAACTCGACTGGCGCGAGGTGCTCAAGGCCTGGTGCGCGAGCATGCCGGCGGAGTGGGGCTACACCCCCGAGAACATGACCGAGCCGATCCGCGGCGCCGCCCTGCCGATGGCCTTCAACCGGCAGCCGCACTACACCCGCGGTCTGCTCCTCGTCGGCGACGCGGGCGGCATGGTCAACCCGTTCAACGGTGAGGGCATCGCCTACGCGATGGAATCCGGCCAGATCGCCGCCGGTGTCATCGTGCAGGCCCACGCCCGCCTCACCGACGGCGGCCGCGAACGCGCCCTGCACGCCTACCCGCGCATCCTCAAGGACGTGTACGGCGGCTACTACACGCTCGGCCGCGCCTTCGTGAAGCTCATCGGCAACCCCAAGGTGATGCAGCTCGCCGCCCAGCACGGGCTGCCCCGACCGCTGCTGATGCGCTTCACCCTCAAGCTGCTCGCCAACCTCACCGACCCGCAGGGCGGCGACGCCATGGACCGCGTGATCAACGGGCTGGCGAAGGTCGCGCCGAACGCCTGATTCCGGCGGTTGCGCCCGCGGGTTGCGGGTTGCGGGTTGCGGGTTGCGGGTTGCCGGTTGCGGGACGCGGTGGGCGGGGGTGGGGGCAGGGGCCGGGGCCGGGGCGGCCCGCTGCCCCGGCGACCTAGCGCGGCTCCGGTGCCGTCTCCAGTGCCGTCTCCGGTTCGGCCTTCTGCGGTTCCGGGGTCTCCCGTCCTGCCGTCTCCCCTTCCGCCGTGTCGCGGGAGGCGGCGGAGCGCTGCTCGACGTAGGCGAGGCGCTCGTCGAACACCCGGGCCGCGTCGGGGGTCAGCGTCCTCAGGGCGACGAGGGCGCTGAACACGACGTCGCACAGCTCGTGCTGGACGTCCTCCCAGGTGTGGGTGACGCCTTTTCGCGGGTTCTGGCCGGTGGCGCCGATCACCGCAGCGCCGACCTCGCCGATCTCCTCGGAGAGCTTGAGCAGCCGCAGCAGGCGCTCCTCCTGCGGCGACTGCGTGCTGTGCTCGTCCAGCCACGCGACCAGGTGGTCGACGCTCTCCCAGATCCGGCTGTCCATGCGGTGCTGCTCCCCTGTGGTGTCGTTGGTGCTGTCACCGTACGGGAGCGGCAGCGGGGGTGCGCCGGACCGGTGCGCCCGGCCCGGCGCACCTCCTTCGCCGGTGTTCGCTGCTCAGTGCTCGCTGTTCAGTTGTCGGCCAGGATCGGTCAGCGCTTGCTGATCTTCACGTGGCTGATGTTCACCGGGACGTTGGGGTAGCCGTCGCCGGGGCTGTTCTGGTCGTCCTCGCCGGCGGCCGCGATCTTCTGCAGGACGTCCAGGCCGGCCGTGACCCGGCCGAACGGGGTGTAGGCGGGGGAGAGCTTGGTGTCCTTCCAGACGATGAAGAACTGGCTGCCGTTGGTGTTCGGACCGGCGTTGGCCATGGCAACGGTGCCGGCTGGGTAGGTGGCGCCGGTCAGGTTCTCGTCCGGGAAGGAGTAGCCCGGTCCGCCGCTGCCCGTCCCGGTCGGGTCACCGCACTGCAGAACGTAGATCCGCTGGGTGGTGAGCCGGTGGCAGTGGCTGCGGTCGAAGTAGTCGTGCTCAGCGAGGAAACGGAACGAGAAGGTGGTGCAGGGCGCCTTGTCGGTCAGCGCTTCGAAGGTGATCGGGCCCTGATTGGTCCGCAGGGTCGCGTGGTACGGGCGGGCGGCCTTCCCGGCGTCGAACACCGGGATGCCCTTGAAGTTGTCGGCCGGGACGGCGGGTGTGTAGGTGCAGGCCGCGGTCTGGGCGGGGGCGGCGCCGGAGGGGGCCGCAATGGCCGTGCCGGTGCTCGCCGCGAGCGGGAGAACGGTGGCGGCGGCGACCAGTGCCCAGTGCTTGCGCTTCACGTGACGGGCCTTCCGTGGGGTGGTGGACGGCGTGCTTGTCATGGAGGAATCATCCACGGCCGGATGGGTCTTCGGTAGGGGGTGGGGCGGCCGGGGCTCCTTCGGGTGCGAGTGTTGAGGGGGCGTCATGTGTACGTTGGGGCAGGAGCGTTCGGTGGCCCTCGCGCGGGTTGGGTGCTGGTGGCGGCGCGGGGGTTCGGGTCCGGGGCTGCGGCTACAGGATCGGGGCGGTCGGCGCGGTGCCGCGGGCGGTGTCGAGGGTGATGTCGGAGGTGGTGTCGGAGGCGGTGTCGGCGTCGACGGGGTCGGTCGGGGTGGATGTGAACAGTCCGGCGCGGGCGGCGAGCGTGGCGGCGTCGGCGGCCCGTTCGGCGGTGCGGGCGTCCAGAGGTTCACCGGTGACGAACAGTCGGTAGTAGAGCGGGGCGGTGGCGGCCCTGATCACCTCGGCGCCCTCCGTCCCGGCAGGCAATTCGCCGCGGGCGACGGCCCGTTCGGCCACCTCGGCGGCCTGGCGATGGCGGGCCTCGAAGAAGTCGCGCAGGGCGGCCGCGCCGGTGTCGGAGCGCTGGGCGGCGGAGATCAGCGCGGTGGGGGTGGAGCCCCGCTCCGGGTCCGTGAAGACGCTGAACACCTCCTGGGTGATCCGGCGGAGGTCCCCCTGGAGGTCTCCGGTGTCGGGTAGCGGCCAGGGCTGGTCGGCGGAGGCGGTCAGGGCGTCGGCGACCAGGCCGTCCACTCCGCCCCATCGCCGGTAGAGGGTCGCCTTGTGGACGCCGGACCGGGCCGCTACCGCCTCGGCGGTGAGGCCGTCGTACCCCTTCTCCGTGACCTCGGCGAGCGTGGCGGCGACCACGTCCGCGCGGACCCGGGCGCTGCGGCCGCCCGGGCGAGAGGTCGGGGTGCGGGGCTGCCGGCCGGGGTTGATGGCCTCACTCAAAGTCGACTCCAGTCGCATTAAGACTTGCTGTGGGGTGGCGGTCGTGCCATGCTCATCGTAATGCGACTCAGGTCGCATTACGAGAGGAGCCTGTGTGACCACCCATGCCGTCCCCGACCCGACCGCCCTCCACCCACTCGCTGGCCACGACCGGGTGGTCCTGCTGCGCCCGCTCGTCACCGACCCGAGGATCGAGGTCGGCGAGTACACCTACTTCGACGACCCCGACGGAGCCACCCGCTTCGAGGAGCGCAACGTCCTCTACGCCTACGGCCCCGAACGGCTGGTGATCGGCAAGTACTGCGCGATCGCCACCGGCACCCGCTTCCTGATGGCCGGGGCCGCCCATCCGACCATCGGCGTCTCCACCTTTCCCTTCGCGATGTTCGGCGGCAGCTGGACCGAGCAGACCCTCGACATCGTCACGGGCCTGCCCGGCCGAGGCGACACCGTGGTCGGCAACGACGTCTGGTTCGGCTTCGGCGCCACCGTCCTGCCCGGCATCCGGATCGGCGACGGAGCGATCATCGCGGCCGGTGCGGTGGTCACCGCCGACGTCGAGCCCTACACGATCGTCGGCGGCAACCCCGCCCGTCCGATCCGGCGCCGCTTCGACGGCGCCGACATCGAACGCCTCCTCCGTGCCGCCTGGTGGGACTGGCCGGCCGAGCTCGTCACCGAGCACGTCCGGGTCATCATGTCCGGCACCCCAGCCGACATCGAGGCCATCGCCGAGACGAACGGCCTGCTCGCCGCTTGACCCGCCGGCACCTTGCGGGGGCATTGATCACCGGCGGCCCGGTGCGCGAAGATGGCGCCTCCTTGTTCCACCCTTCGCCTCGTCCGCCGCTGAGCCACACGCCCAGCTCCCGGGTCCGTCCGACGCCGTACGGTCCGCGCACCCGCCGGTCCCGTTCGTACGGAGGGATCCTCCTCATGCGTGCCTCCCTGTCCTCGTCCTCATCGGTCCTTCGCGATCTGCCGGTCCTCTTGGTGGCAGTGGTGTGGGGGTCGAGCTTCCTCGCCGTTCAGCGGGTGGCCGAACCGGAGACGGTCGTGGCCATGCTCGTCCTGCGTTTCGGGCTGGTCCTGCCGGTGCTCGGGCTGGTCGCCTGGCGCTCCCTTCGGAAGCTGAGCCGCGCCGAGTGGCTCGGCGGCGCCGGGCTGGGCGTCGTCCTCAGCGGGATCTTCCTGCTGGAGACCTACGGCGCCGTGCACACCTCCGCGACCAATGCCGGGCTGATCATCAGCCTCGCGATGGTGCTCACTCCGCTCGGCGAGAGCGCCCTCGCCCGGACCGCACCGCCGCGGGCCTTCCTCGCGGCCGCCGGGCTGGCCGTTCTGGGCGTCGCCCTGCTCACGGGTGACGGCGGGCTGCGCCCTCCGACACTCGGTGACCTGCTGGTACTGGGCGCAGCCCTCGTCCGCTCGGCGTACGTCCTGGCGATGGCCCGCACCCGTGCCATCCGTGAGACCGACACGCTCGCCGTCACCTGGGTCCAACTCGCGGTGGCCACCGGAGTATTCGCCGTCGTCGCGCTGTCCGTCGGGCCCGCACCGTGGACGGTCGCCCGCTCGTACGGGGTCGGCCAGTGGGCCTGGCTGCTGCATCTGTCCCTGTTCTGCACCCTGTTCGCCTTCTTCGTTCAGATGTGGGCCGTCCGGGCCACCTCGCCGTCCCGGGTGAGCCTGCTGCTCGGTACCGAACCGCTGTGGGCCGCCGTCTTCGGCATCACGGTGGCCGGGAACCGGATGGGCCCGCTCGCCCTGATCGGCGGAGCCCTGGTGCTGATCGCGACCGAATGGGGCCGGCGGACCGCTCCTGCGCCGCGCTCGGCCACGGCTGACTTCGAGAACACACCTGACTCGGTGGGGTCGAGCCGGGAGCCGTCCCCGGTGTGAACCAGGCGCTCGTCACCGCCACCGCCACAGCGTCCGGCGGGCGTAGTCGATGGTGACCGCGCCGAGCAGCGGACCCCAGGCGACCAGGGGCAGGTAGGCGAGCGTCATCACCAGGGCGCCGAAACCGTGCGGTGAATCCGCGTCGGCCAGGTTCCTGGCCCAGCCGCCGAACAGGCCGAGCAGCCCCAGCCTGGTCAGAAAGAGCGAGCCCAACAGAGCCGGAACGATGGCGAACAGCGGGCGCACCCTCCGGCCGCCTATCAGTGGGATCCAGCGCGGCACCACCTGTCCCCAAGGCCGGACCAGGCCCACGGTCAGGAAGGCCAGCGCCTCCGTCAGGGCACTCAGCACCACGCAGTAGACCGTGCCCCAGCCCGGTTGGTGCGCGGCGTACGCCGCAGCCGTCGCGCCACTGAAGCCGACCGGGACGCCGAAGCCGAAGACGATCCGCCACAGCCCCGAGGGAAGCGTGCTGAGGACGGCGGCTTTGGCGGCGATCCGGGCCCAGCGCGGGGCGGGCGGGACGTCCGGGGCGGGGGTCTCGACCCGATGGGTGGCGGTGCGGGCGTTGATCATGAGCTTGGACATGGTGGTGGACTCCCTTCGACCCCGGCCCCCGTGGCCGGTGCGATGTCTCAAGACTGGAGGCCGGAGAGGCCCGGCGGCAGATGCCGATCGGGCTGTTCCCCCTGCTCAACCGGCCTTTGAAATATGCCGATCGGCACAGGCGTGCCGCCCCGGCGGCGCCGTAGTGTGACGGCAGTCGAGGAGTCGAAGAGAGGTGATGACGATGACTCAGATCCTTTCCGGGGTCGTTCTGGTCCTGGCGCCGCCGGCCTGGTTGGCGCGGAGGCGCTACGGCGCGGCGGCGGTGACCTCGGTGCTCGGTGCGTCGTCGGTCGCGGTCACGGTCGCGGTCTGGATCCTCGGCCGCTGGGCGGAGGGGGACCGCTGGGCCGGACTGCTGGGCCTGGTCGAACTCGCGGTCCTGCTGCTGTCGGTGATCATCACCCTGCGCGGCGAGGACGGCCCACGGTGCGCGGCGGCGGCCTGGACGGCGTGCGGAGCAATCGCTCTCTGGCTGACCCGGTTCTCCTTCGTCGAAGGGCCCGGGGACGTGATCACGATCTTCGGCTTCGGCTCGATGCTCTCCCTGCCGGCTGTCCTGATCGGGCTCTACCTGCGGGGCCTGGACGAGGGGCGCAACAAGGCGGTGGTTGAGGCCAGGCGTGCCCAGCGGCTCGAACTGGCCCACGACCTGCACGACTTCGTGGCGCACGACGTCAGTGGCATGGTCGCCCAGGCCCAGGCCGGCGCCTACCTGGCCTCGGTCGACCCGGCCCGAGCGGTCGCCATGTTCGAACGGATAGAGCAGGCCGGGCAGCGGGCCCTGGCATCGCTCGACCGGACGGTCCAACTGCTGCGCACGGAGGAGGGGGCGGGGCGCGGCCCACAGCCGGGGCTCTCGGAACTCGCCGAGGTGGCCGAGCGGTTCACCGCCTCCGGCGGCGCGGAAGTCCGGCTGGACCTGCCGGACCAACCGGTTCCGAGGGAACTGGGAGGGACGATCCACCGGATCGTCGTCGAGGCTCTTACCAACGTCCGGCGGCATGCCCATGGAGCTCGCCGGATCGACGTCCGGGCGCGCCACGCAGGCGTGTGGCTGGAGCTGACCGTGACGAACGACGGCCGAGCACCGGGGTCGGACAGCCGGCCCCGACATGGTGGCGGCAGCGGGCTGCCGGGCCTGGCAGCGCGGGTCGAGGCGCTCGGCGGCACCTTCGAGGCTGGAGCGTACGAGCAGGAGGCCTGGCGTGTGACGGCGAGGCTGCCGTTGGCAGGGCGGGAGGGACCGGAGCAGCCGGATACCCCGATGAGGACGAGTGCGGGTGCAGGGGAGAAGAGCGGATGAGCAACAGTGCAAGGCCGATCCGGATCCTGGTCGCCGATGACCAGGCGGACATCCGCAGCGCGTTCAGGATGATCCTGGACGTCCAGCCGGACATGACGGTGGTGGCCGAGGCGGCGGACGGTGCCGCGGCGGTACAGGAAGCGAAGAGACTACGGCCGGACGTGGTGCTCGCGGACATCCGGATGCCGAAGCTCGACGGACTGGAGGTCACGCGGCAACTGGCCGGCCACTGCAAGGTGATCGTGGTGACCACCTTCGACCTGGACGAATACGTGCACACGGCCTTGCGCCATGGTGCGGCGGGCTTCCTGCTCAAGCGCTCGGGGCCGGTCCTGCTGATCGAGGCGGTCAGAGCGGCCATGGCCGGAGACGCATTGATCAGCCCGCAGATCACCGTGCGGCTGCTGCAGCACATGGCGCTGCCGGGCCCCGCCAGGGCCTCCGGGGCCGCGGGCGGCGCCGGGGTGCCGGGTCCGCTGATAGCCGGCCCGGTGGAAGAACTGACCGAAAGAGAAAAGGAGATCGCTGAGCTCGTGGCCGATGGAGCGACCAACGCGGAGATCGGCGCCGGGCTGTTCATCTCACCGGGAACGGTGAAGAACCACCTCGCCAACATCCAGCGCAAGCTCGGCGCCCGTAACCGGGTGGGCGTCGCGAGCTGGGTGTGGGAACAGGCAGTCGGCAACCGGTAGCCGGCCGTTGGCCCGAGGGGCGAGAGCGAACAGTGGAGGCGGCCCGCACAAGGGCGGGGCCTGCGAGGGAGAAGGAGGCGGGGCGGAGGGAGGCGGAGGCGAGCCGAGAGGTTCGAGGGCCGCATCGGGAAGTTGGGCCTGCCCGACACGGGAGGCGGAGCCGCGAGGGCGGCATGTGAGGCGGAGGAGGGGCGGCCCCCAGGGGGCCACAGGCTGCCAGGGCTGCGAGCGCGCAGCGGCCCCGCGCTGGGACCGGCCGGCCCAGCGCAGGTGACACCGGCGGCAGGTGGGCAACCCTGGCGCGGGCGGCAGGTGGGCAACCCTGGCGCGGGCGGCGGGCGGCGGGCGGCGGGCGGCGGGCGGCGGGCGGCGGGCGGGGAGGGGGAGGGGGAGGGGGAGGGGAGACCCCCACGACAACATCGCGCGCTT
The DNA here is from genome assembly GCF_040303105.1 of Kitasatospora sp. NPDC096128. Classification (NCBI taxonomy): domain Bacteria; kingdom Bacillati; phylum Actinomycetota; class Actinomycetes; order Kitasatosporales; family Streptomycetaceae; genus Kitasatospora; species Kitasatospora sp. NPDC096128. The sequence goes on from NZ_JBEOSP010000009.1 coordinate 135,506, forward strand.
GTGAACGAAGGGTCAAGCAAGCGTTCATCCCCCCACCACCCCTCCGAGTGAGCCCCTATAACACGTCAACATGGCGCCTTGAAATTTGCTATCCACGAAGCACAGTTGATATAGGAACACGCCCCTGACCAGCCGCTTCCAAGATAATTGCGACTGCTTGTGACCATTTGACTCCTTTGCGTTGACAACTCTGGGCATGTTCACATTCGCCACCATTCACATGGTGTCGTAGATCACAAAGATGACGATGAACTGCGTGTCGCAGATCACAAGCCACCGGGCATAGGATGCGCTCGTTCCAGGCTTTGTGAACTGCCTCACATGAGGTGGATCTCGGGAACTGGAACGCGGGTTCACCCCAGTGTGACCCGCCGGTTCCGATCTGCAGTCAAGGACGACTGGACGGAGGGAGCGGAGGCTATGAATGCCTACGCGCCGATCCTCGTACTCGGTGCCATCGCGGCGGCGTTCGCGGTCGGTTCCGTCGTGATGGCCTCACTCACCGGCCCCAAGCGCTACAACCGGGCCAAGTTGGAGGCGTACGAGTGCGGCATCGAGCCGACCCCGCAGCCCGTGGGCGGCGGTCGGTTCCCGATCAAGTACTACCTGACGGCGATGCTCTTCATCGTCTTCGACATCGAGATCGTCTTCCTCTACCCCTGGGCGGTGACCTTCGACTCCCTGGGGATCTTCGGGTTGGTCGAGATGCTCCTGTTCATCGCCACCGTCTTCGTCGCGTACGCCTACGTCTGGCGCCGCGGCGGCCTGGAGTGGGACTGAGGCAGGGGTGGCGCCGCCGCCCTTGTGAACGAGCGGACAAGCTCGGACGGGCCGGACGTTCCCCCGGACGCTCCGTGGGCGCATCGCCGGACGTACCAGAGGACTTGAGGGCATTGAGAGGGATCTGATGGGAATCGAGGAGAAGCTGCCGAGCGGCTTTCTGCTCACGACCGTGGAGACGGCCGCCGGCTGGGTGCGCAAGGCGTCACTCTTCCCGGCCACCTTCGGTCTGGCCTGCTGCGCGATCGAGATGATGACCACCGGCGCCGGCCGCTACGACCTGGCCCGGTTCGGCATGGAGGTCTTCCGGGGCTCCCCCCGGCAGGCCGATCTGATGATCGTGGCGGGTCGGGTGAGTCAGAAGATGGCCCCGGTGCTGCGCCAGGTGTACGACCAGATGGCCAACCCCAAGTGGGTCATCTCGATGGGCGTCTGCGCCTCCTCCGGCGGGATGTTCAACAACTACGCGATCGTCCAGGGCGTCGACCACATCGTCCCGGTGGACATCTACCTGCCCGGTTGCCCGCCCCGCCCGGAGATGCTGATGGACGCCATCCTGAAGCTGCACGACAAGATCCAGCACGAGCCGCTGGGCGTGAACCGGCGCCGCGCCGAGGAGTTGGGCGAGGCTCTGGCCCTCAAGGCCACCCCGATCAGCGAGATGCGGGGGCAGCTGCGATGAACGAGCAGGTACCCGAGACCCGCCGCGAGCAGCCGGTCCGCGAGATCCCGGTCGAGGTGGTCGGCCGTCGGCAGGGCATGTTCGGCGCCGCCGGCACCGGCGACACCTCCGGCTTCGGCGGTCTGGCCGCCCCGATCGTGCTGCCCGGCCCGAGCGAACGCCCGTACGGCGGCTGGTTCGACGAGGTCGCCGACGAGTTCGAGGGCGCGCTGGAGGAGCAGGGCCTGGACCCCGTCGAGGTGATCGAGAAGACCGTGGTCGACCGCGGCGAGCTCACCTTCCACCTCGACCGCACCCACCTGCTGAAGGCGGTGCGGATCCTGCGCGACGATCCGGCGCTGCGCTTCGAACTGTGCCTGGGGGTGAGCGGGGTGCACTACCCGGGCGACCGGGGTCGCGAGCTGCACGCGGTCTACCACCTGCGCTCGATCACCCACGGCCGGCTGATCCGGTTGGAGGTCACCGCGCCGGACGCCGACCCGCGGATCCCCTCGGTGGTGAGCGTCTACCCGACCAACGACTGGCACGAGCGCGAGGCCTACGACTTCTTCGGCCTGGTCTTCGACGGCCACCCGGCGCTGACCCGGATCATGATGCCGGACGACTGGCTGGGCCACCCGCAGCGCAAGGACTACCCGCTCGGCGGCATCCCCGTCGAGTACAAGGGCGCCCAGATCCCGGCACCCGACCAGCGGAGGTCGTACAGCTGATGAGCACCCAGCACTTCGCAGAGGCCCATCACGAAGCCCACCACGAAGCCCACGTGGACGCCCACGGGGGAACCGGCGCGGACACCCCCGGCGGGGCCGAGGAGGCGCACGCCCGCGACACCACCGAGGGCCGGGTCTTCACCGTCACCGGCGGCGACTGGGGAGAGGTGGTCGAGGCGGTCGGCCGGGCCGACGACGAACGCATCATCGTCAACATGGGCCCCCAGCACCCGTCCACCCACGGCGTGCTGCGGCTGATCCTGGAGATCGACGGCGAGACGGTGACCGAGGCCCGCTGCGGCATCGGCTACCTCCACACCGGCATCGAGAAGAACATGGAGTTCCGCAGCTGGGTCCAGGGCACCACCTTCGTGACCCGCATGGACTACCTGACCCCGCTGTTCAACGAGACCGCCTACTGCCTGGCGGTCGAGAAGCTGCTCGGCATCACCGACGACGTCCCGGACCGGGCCAGCGTCATCCGGGTGATGATGATGGAGCTCAACCGGATCGCCTCGCACCTGGTCTGCCTGGCCACCGGCGGCATGGAGATCGGCTCCACCACCCTGATGATCTACGGCTTCCGGGACCGCGAACTGATCCTGGACGTCTTCGAGCTGGTCACCGGCCTGCGCATGAACCACGCGTACGTGCGCCCGGGCGGCCTGGCCCAGGACCTGCCGCCCGGCGCCGTCGACCAGATCCGCGAGGCGGTCCGCACCTTCCGCTCCCGGATGCACGAGTACGACAAACTCGCCACCGGCAACCCGGTGTTCAAGGCCCGCCTGGTCGACGTCGGCTTCCTGGACCTGGCCGGCTGCCTGGCCCTCGGCGCCACCGGTCCGATCCTGCGCGCCGCCGGCCTGCCGCACGACCTGCGCAAGACCGACCCGTACTGCGGCTACCAGGACTACGACTTCGAGGTCGCGACCGCGGACACCGCCGACTCCTACGGCCGCTTCCTGATCCGGCTGGAGGAGATGAAGCAGTCGCTGCGGATCGTCGAGCAGTGCCTGGACCGGCTGCGCCCGGGCCCGGTCATGGTGGCCGACAAGAAGATCGCCTGGCCGGCCCAACTCGCCGTCGGCCCGGACGGGATGGGCAATTCGCTCGACCATATCCGCAAGATCATGGGCACCTCGATGGAGGCTCTGATCCACCACTTCAAGCTGGTCACCGAGGGCTTCCGGGTCCCGGTGGGCCAGGCGTACGCGGCGGTCGAGTCGCCCAAGGGCGAGCTGGGCGTGCACGTGGTCAGCGACGGCGGGACGCGCCCGTACCGGGTGCACTTCCGGGACCCGTCGTTCACCAATCTGCAGTCGATGGCGGCGATGTGCGAGGGCGGCCAGGTGGCCGACGTGATCGTCGCGGTGGCCGGGATCGACCCGGTGATGGGAGGCGTGGACCGGTGACGGACGTCGAACTGGGACTGCCGGCGATGCCGGCCCCGCCGTACCCCGAGGAGGTGCGCACCCGGCTGGCCGCCGACGCCGCCGAGCTGATCGGACGCTACCCGCAGGCCCGTTCGGCGCTGCTGCCGCTGCTGCACCTGGTGCAGGCCGAGGAGGGCTTCGTCAGCCCGACCGGGATCCGGTTCTGCGCCGAGCAGTTGGAGCTCACCACAGCCGAGGTGACCGCCGTCGCCACCTTCTACACGATGTACCGGCGGCGCCCGGCCGGGAAGTACCACGTCGGGGTCTGCACCAACACCCTGTGCGCGGTGCTCGGCGGCGACCGGATCTTCGCCGATCTGCAGGAGCACCTGGGCATCGGCAACAACGAGACCACCGAGGACGGCGAGATCTCGATCGAGCACATCGAGTGCAACGCCGCCTGCGACTACGCCCCCGTGGTGATGGTCAACTGGGAGTTCTTCGACGACCAGACCCCGCAGAGCGCCCGTCGGCTGGTCGACGACCTACGGGCCGGCCGTGAGGTGCGGCCCACCCGCGGCGCCCGGCTGTGCGGCTTCAAGGAGACCGCCCGGATCCTGGCGGGCTTCCCGGACGAGCGCCCGGGCGCCAACGACGAGTCCGGCGCCGGCGGCGCCCCTTCGCTGGCCGGTCTGCGGCTGGCCCGCGGCGAGGCCCTGCCCGGCACCGGCGGTACCAAGGTGGTCTCCCCCCGCCACGAGGCCTCCCGCCGCGAAGGCCCAGGCCCCGAAGCCACCGGCCCCGAAGCCACCGGCCACGACGCCAACAGCCACGACGCCACCGGCACCGGCGGCGAGGTCAAGGGCGGCGAAGCCAAGGGTGGCGACGCCGACGGCACCGGAGCCACCGGCACCGGCCAGGAAGGGACCGAAGCGTGATGACCTCCGCCGAGCCGGCCGAGAAGCTGCTCACCCCCGTCCTCTCCGACTCCTGGGACGACAGCCGCCCCTGGACCCTCGCCACCTACCGCCGCCACCACGGCTATGAGGGCCTCAAGGCGGCCCTCGCCCTGCCCCCGGACGAGGTGATCGCCCTGGTCAAGGACTCCGGCCTGCGCGGCCGCGGCGGCGCGGGCTTCCCCACCGGGATGAAGTGGCAGTTCATCCCGCAGAACGACGGCAAGCCGCACTACCTGGTGGTCAACGCGGACGAGTCCGAGCCGGGCACCTGCAAGGACATCCCGCTGCTGTTCGCCAACCCGCACGCGCTGATCGAGGGCATGATCATCGCCTCCTACGCGATCCGCTGCGACCACGCGTTCATCTACCTGCGCGGCGAGGTCGTCCCGGTGCTGCGCCGACTGCACGCGGCGGTCGCCGAGGCGTACGCGGCCGGGCTGCTGGGCCGCGACATCCAGGGGTCCGGGGTGAACCTGGACATCACCGTGCACGCCGGCGCCGGCGCGTACATCTGCGGCGAGGAGACGGCGCTGCTGGACTCGCTGGAGGGCCGCCGCGGCCAGCCGAGGCTGCGCCCGCCGTTCCCGGCGATCGCCGGCCTGTACGCCTGCCCGACGGTGGTCAACAACGTCGAGTCGATCGCCTCGGTACCGCCGATCCTGGCCCGCGGCAAGGAGTGGTTCAAGGGCCTGGGCACCGAGAAGTCCCCGGGATTCACGCTGTACTCGCTCTCCGGCCACGTCACCAACCCGGGCCAGTACGAGGCGCCGCTGGGCATCACCCTGCGCCAGCTGCTGGACCTCAGCGGCGGCGTCCGGGCCGGGCACCGGCTGAAGTTCTGGACGCCGGGCGGCTCCTCCACCCCGATGTTCACCGACGAGCACCTCGACGTCCCGCTGGACTACGAGGGCGTCGGCGCGGCCGGTTCGATGCTCGGCACCAAGGCGCTGCAGGTCTTCGACGAGACCACCTGCGTGGTGCGGGCGGTCACCCGCTGGACGGAGTTCTACGCCCACGAGTCCTGCGGCAAGTGCACCCCCTGCCGGGAGGGCACCTACTGGCTGGTCCAGTTGCTGAAGCGGATCGAGGCGGGCGAGGGCGTCGAGGGGGACCTGGAGAAGCTCCTCGACATCGCCGACAACATCAACGGCAAGTCCTTCTGCGCGCTGGGCGACGGCGCGGCGAGCCCGATCGTCTCCTCGCTCCAGCACTTCCGGGCCGAGTACGAGCAGCACCTGGCCGAGCGCCGTTGCCCGTTCGACCCGGCCGCCTCCACCGTCTGGGCCGACGGCCCCCGCCCCGGCCACCAGTCCGCCACCGAGAGGGAGGTGCACGCGTGACGATCACTGAGCCAACCGCCCCCGACACCGCGGTCGAACTGGTCACGCTCACCATCGACGGCGTCGAAGTGAAGGTCCCCAAGGGCACCTTGGTGATCCGGGCCGCCGAGACCATCGGCACCCAGATCCCGCGCTTCTGCGACCATCCGCTGCTGGATCCGGCCGGCGCCTGCCGGCAGTGCATCGTGGAGGTCGAGGGCCAGCGCAAGCCGGTCGCCTCCTGCACCATCCCGGTCGCCGAGGGCATGGTGGTGCGCACCCAGCTGACGTCGCCGGTGGCCGAGAAGGCGCAGCGCGGCGTGATGGAGCTGCTGCTGATCAACCACCCGCTGGACTGCCCGGTCTGCGACAAGGGCGGCGAGTGCCCGCTGCAGAACCAGGCGATGAGCAGCGGCGCGGCGGACTCCCGCTTCGAGGGGCTGAAGCGCACCTACCCGAAGCCGCTGCCGATCAGCAGCCAGGTGCTGCTGGACCGGGAGCGCTGCGTGCTGTGCGCGCGCTGCACCCGCTTCTCGCAGCAGATCGCCGGGGACCCGTTCATCGACCTGGTGGAGCGCGGGGCGCTGCAGCAGGTCGGCACCGGGGAGGGGGACGACTTCGAGTCGTACTTCTCCGGGAACACCATCCAGATCTGCCCGGTGGGCGCGCTGACCTCGGCGGCTTATCGTTTCCGCTCGCGCCCCTTCGACCTGGTGTCCTCGCCGAGCGTGTGCGAGCACTGCTCGGCGGGCTGCGCGCAGCGCACCGACCACCGGCGGGGCAAGGTGCTGCGCCGGCTGGCGGGCGAGGACCCGGCGGTGAACGAGGAGTGGAACTGCGACAAGGGCCGGTTCGCGTTCCGCTACGCCCAGCAGCGGGACCGGCTGACGACCCCGCTGGTGCGGGTGGACGGCGAGCTGGTGCCTGCCTCCTGGCCGGAGGCGCTGGCCCGGGCGGCGGAGGGGTTGCGCGGGGCCCGTACGGGTGTGCTGGTGGGTGGCCGGGTGACGGTGGAGGACGCGTACGCGTACGCGAAGTTCGCCCGGGTGGTGCTGGGCACCAACGACGTGGACTTCCGGGCCCGGCCGCACAGCGGTGAGGAGGCGGACTTCCTGGCCGCGGCGGTCGCCGGGCGCGGGGTGGACGTGGACGGCTCGGGCCTGACCTACGAGCGGCTGGAGCAGGCTCCGGCGGTGCTGCTGGCGGGGTTCGAGCCGGAGGAGGAGTCGCCGATCGTCTTCCTGCGGCTGCGGAAGGCGTCCAGGGGCAACGGGTTGAAGGTGTTCTCGGTGGCGTCGTTCGCCTCCCGGGGGCTGGCGAAGCTGCGCGGTGCGCTGCTGCCGGCGGCGCCGGGGACGGAGCCGGAGTGGTTCGCGGCGCTGGCGGCGGACGAGCCGTTGAGCGACGACGCGGGGCGGGCGGCCGAGTTGTTGCGGCTGCCGGGTGCGGTGATCCTGGCGGGTGAGCGGCTGGCGTCGGTGCCGGGCGCGTTGACGGCGGTGCTGCGGCTGGCGCACGCGACCGGGGCGGCGCTGGCGTGGGTGCCGCGCCGGGCCGGGGAGCGCGGGGCGGTGGAGGCGGGTGCCCTGCCGGGGCTGCTGCCGGGCGGCCGTCCGGTGGCGGCCGAGGCGGCGCGGGCGGAGGCGGCCGCGGTGTGGGGGGTGGCGGAGCTGCCGTCGCGCCCGGGCCGGGACACCGGCCAGATCCTGACCGCGGCCGCGCGCGGCGACCTGGACGCGCTGCTGGTCGGCGGGGTGGATCCGGACGACCTGCCGGATCCGGCGCTGGCCGGGGAGGCGTTGGCGGCGGTGCCGTTCGTGGTGTCGCTGGAGCTGCGGCCCTCGGCGGTGACCGCGCGGGCGGATGTGGTGCTGCCGGTGGCGGCGGTGGCGGAGAAGGCGGGGACCTTCCTGGACTGGGAGGGCCGGGTGCGGATGTTCGAGGCCGCGCTCAAGCCGGACCAGCAGATGGGCCGTCACCTCCAGTCGGACCTGCGGGTGCTGTCGATGCTGGCGGACGCATTGGGGCACCGGCTGGGTCTGGCGGACGTGCGGGCGGCCCGGCTGGAGCTGGACCGCTTCGAGCCGTGGCGGGGTGACCGCGCGGCGGATCCGGCGGCGCACCGGGGTGTGCTGCCGCGCCCGGCCACCGGCCAGGCGGTGCTGGCGGGTTGGCGCCTGCTGCTGGACGAGGGCTCGCTGCAGTACGGCGATCCGCACCTGGCGGGGACGCGGCACCGGGCGGTGGCCCGGGTCTCCTCGGCCACCGCGAAGGAGGTCGGGGCGGACGCCGCCGGGGCGCTGCGGCTGACCGGTCCGGCGGGTTCGCTGGTCCTGCCGCTGGAGATCGCCGACTCGGTGCCGGACCGTACGGTCTGGATCCCGCTCAACTCGACGCCGGGCGGCGCCCATCGCGCGCTCGGCACCACGGTCGGCCACCTGGTGACGATCGCCGCGGCCGAGCCCGTGCCGGCCGCCGCCCCGGCCGGGGCCCGGGAAGGGGAGGTCCGATGATGACTCCGCAGCCGTACGAGACGCTCCACTTCTTCGGCCAGGACCCGTGGTGGCTGGTGCTGTTGAAGGCGGTGTTCTGCTTCGTCTTCCTGCTGCTGACGGTGCTGGTGGCGATCGTCTGGGAGCGCAAGGTGGTGGCCTGGATGCAGTTGCGCATCGGGCCGAACCGGCACGGGCCGTGGGGCCTGCTGCAGTCGCTGGCGGACGGCGTGAAGCTGGCGCTGAAGGAAGACCTGGTGGTCAAGGGCTCGGACAAGGTGGTCTACATCCTGGCCCCGATCGTCTGCGCGATCCCGGCGTTCATGGCCTTCGCGGTGATCCCGTTCGGTCCGCCCGGCAACGAGGTGTCGGTCTTCGGGACCAGGACGCCGCTGCAGCTGACGGACTTCCCGGTGGCGCTGCTGTACGTGCTGGCGACGGCTTCGGTGGGCATCTACGGCATCGTGCTGGCGGGCTGGTCCTCGGGTTCGACGTACCCGCTGCTGGGCGGGCTGCGCTCCTCGGCGCAGATGATCAGCTACGAGATCGCGATGGGCCTGTCCTTCGCGGCGGTGTTCGTCTACTCCGGGTCGATGTCGACCTCGGAGATCGTGGCGCACCAGCAGCCGAAGTGGTTCGCGGTGCTGCTGCCGGTGTCGTTCATCGTCTACGTCATCGCGATGGTCGGGGAGACCAACCGGGCGCCGTTCGACCTGCCGGAGGCCGAGGGCGAGCTGGTGGGCGGCTTCAACACCGAGTACTCGTCGCTGAAGTTCGCGATGTTCATGCTGGCCGAGTACGTCAACATGGTGACGGTCTCGGCGGTGGCCTCGACCCTGTTCCTGGGCGGCTGGCGGGCCCCGTGGCCGGTGTCGACCTTCTGGGAGGGCGCCAACCACGGCTGGTGGCCGATGCTGTGGATCACCTTGAAGATCCAGCTGCTGCTGTTCTTCTTCATCTGGCTGCGCGGCACGCTGCCGCGGCTGCGCTACGACCAGTTCATGAAGCTGGGCTGGAAGGTGCTGATCCCGGTCTCGCTGGTGTGGCTGGTGTTGATCGCCAGCGTGCGGGCGCTGCGCAACGAGGGCTACGGCTTCGGCGACGTGGTGCTGTACGTGGGTGCGCCGGTCGGCGCGGTCCTGCTGCTGGTGCTGGTCCGGGACTTCCTGCGGAAGGAGTCCGCGGAGGAGCAACCGGCGCCTCCCGGGGGGGAGTTCGATCCGATGGCGGGCGGGTACCCGGTGCCGCCGCTGCCCGGGCAGGTGCTCCCGCCGGTGCCGCGCAGGCCGAGCCGGGCCAAGAAGCAACTCCAGGACGCCCTCAACGGGGCCGACCATTCCGAAGGGAGCTGATCCGCGATGTCGTCCGACCAGACGGGCCGGCCCGAGCGGGCCGACCGGCCGTCGGTCCTCGGCCCGGCCGCCGGCTTCGGCGTGACCTTCAAGGCCATGTTCAAGAAGCGGTTGACCGAGCAGTACCCGGAGCAGAAGAAGCCCACCGCTCCGCGCTTCCACGGCCGTCACCAGCTGAACCGGCATCCGGACGGCCTGGAGAAGTGCGTCGGCTGCGAGCTGTGCGCGTGGGCCTGCCCGGCCGACGCGATCTACGTGGAGGGCGCGGACAACCGGGACGAGGAGCGCTACTCGCCGGGTGAGCGCTACGGCGCGGTGTACCAGATCAACTACGCCCGCTGCATCCTGTGCGGGCTGTGCATCGAGGCCTGCCCGACCCGGGCGCTGACCATGACGAACGAGTACGAGCTGGCCGACTCCTCCCGCAAGGACCTGATCTTCACCAAGGAGCAGCTGCTGGTGGGCCTGTCCGAGGGCATGGTCGACACCCCGCACGCGATCTTCCCGGGCACCGACGAGGGTGCGTACTACCGGGGCGAGGTGACCGCGGCGGCGCCGGGGACGGTCCAGCAGGAGCGCACCGACCGGGAGAAGGAGGTGCGGCAGTGATCGCACAGCTGGCGGCGGCGAGCGGGACGACCTCCACGGGTGAGGCCGTCCAGTTCTGGGTGCTCGCGGTGATCGCGGTCGGCGGCGCGCTGGGCATGCTGCTGATGCGCAAGGCGGTGCACAGCGCGCTCTGCCTGGCGGCGACGATGATGGCGCTGGCGGTCTGTTATATGGCCCAGGGTGCGGTGTTCCTGGGCGTGGTGCAGATCGTGGTCTACACCGGCGCGATCATGATGCTGTTCCTGTTCGTGGTGATGCTGGTCGGCGTGACCAGCGAGGACTCCCTGAAGGAGCAGTTGAAGGGCCAGCGGTTCGCGGCGGTGCTGTGCGGGCTGGGCTTCGGGGTGCTGCTGATCGCGGGCATCGCCAAAGCCAAGCTGGACCACTTCACCGGGCTGTCCGAGGCGAACGCCGAGGGCAACGTGCCGGGCCTGGCCCGGCTGATCTTCACCCGGTACGTGTGGGCCTTCGAGGTCACCGGCGCGCTGCTGATCACCGCGGCGATCGGCGCGATGGTGCTGACCCACCGGGAGCACGTGAAGGCGCCGAAGACCCAGCGCGAGCTGGCGGAGCAGCGGGTGCGGGACAACATCCAGGTGCCGCCGCTGCCGGCCCCGGGCGTGTACGCCCGGCACAACGCGGTGGACGTCCCGGCGCTGCTGCCGGACGGCACCATCGCGGAGGACTCGGTGATGGCGACGCTGCGCGAGCGCGGCCAGGTGCGGGACGTCAGCCCGGCGATGCTGCGGCGGATGGCGGAGCTGGAGAACAGCACGGCGGACTGGCTGGGCCGTCCGTCCTCGGAGCGCCCGGCGGTGGCGGCTCCGCGCAAGTCCCTGGAGCCGGCGCCGGCCGGTGCGGGTGCCGAGGGCAGCCGTGAGGGCGATCAGGAGGGGGAGCGGTGAATCCGGTCAACTACCTTTATCTGTCAGCCCTGTTGTTCACCATCGGCGCGTCCGGGGTGTTGATCCGGCGGAACGCGATCGTGCTGTTCATGTGCGTCGAGCTGATGCTGAACGCCTCGAACCTGGCACTGGTGACGTTCTCCCGGCTGCACGGGACCCTGGACGGCCAGATCATCGCCTTCTTCACCATGGTGGTCGCGGCGGCCGAGGTCGTGGTCGGCCTCGCCATCATCGTCTCCATCTTCCGGACCAGGCACTCCGCTTCGGTCGACGACAGCAATCTGATGAAGCTGTAGGCGGAGGGCCTTCGGTGAACTCTCTCATTCCGCTGCTGGTGGCGGCCCCGCTGGCCGGTGCCGCCCTGCTGCTCCTGGGCGGTCGGGCATTCGACCGCTTCGGCCACTGGCTGGCCACCGCGCTCGCCGCGCTCTCGTTCGGCTTCGGCCTGGCACTGTTCTCGGACATGCTGGGCCGGGACGCCGAGCACCGGGCGGTGACGAAGCACCTGTTCAGCTGGGTGCTGGTGAACGGCTTCCAGGCCGACGTCTCGTTCCGGCTCGACCAGTTGTCGATGACCTTCGTGCTGCTGATCACCGGGGTGGGCACGCTGATCCACCTGTACTCGGTGGGCTACATGGCGCACGACGAGCGCAGGCGCCGCTTCTTCGCGTACCTGAACCTGTTCCTGGCCGCCATGCTGCTGCTGGTGGTCGCGGACAACTACCTGCTGCTGTACTTCGGTTGGGAGGGCGTGGGCCTGGCCTCGTACCTGCTGATCGGCTTCTGGCAGCACAAGCCGAGCGCGGCCACGGCGGCCAAGAAGGCGTTCCTGGTCAACCGGGTCGGCGACATGGGCCTGTCGATCGCGATCATGCTGATGTTCGCGGAGTTCGGCTCCTTCGCCTTCACCCCGATCCTCGGTTCGGAAGGCGCGGTCGGCGCGGCGCACGAGGCGAGCCAGGGCAAGCTGACGGCGATCGGCCTGATGCTGCTGCTGGCCGCGTGCGGCAAGTCGGCGCAGGTGCCGCTGCAGTCCTGGCTCGGGGACGCGATGGAGGGCCCGACCCCGGTCTCGGCCCTGATCCACGCGGCCACCATGGTGACCGCCGGCGTCTACCTGATCACCCGCTCCTCGGCGATCTTCGACCTGGCGCCGGACGCCCAGACCGCGGTGGTGGTGGTCGGTGCGGTGACGCTGCTGTTCGGTGCGATCGTCGGTTGCGCCAAGGACGACATCAAGAAGGCGCTGGCCGGCTCGACCATGTCGCAGATCGGCTACATGGTGCTGGCGGCCGGGCTCGGCCCGATCGGCTACGTCTTCGCGATCATGCACCTGGTGACCCACGGCTTCTTCAAGGCCGGGCTGTTCCTCGGCGCCGGGTCGGTCATGCACGGCATGGACGACGAGGTGAACATGCGCCACTACGGCGGCCTGTGGCGGAAGATGCCGTGGACCTTCGCCACCTTCGGCCTCGGCTACCTCGCGATCATCGGCTTCCCCGGTCTGTCCGGCTTCTTCTCCAAGGACAAGATCATCGAGGCGGCCTTCGCCAAGGGCGGCACCGAGGGCTGGATCCTCGGCCTGTGCGCGCTGGTCGGCGCGGCCGTCACCGCGTTCTACATGACCCGGGTGATGCTGCTGACCTTCTTCGGCGAGAAGCGCTGGCAGCCGGACGCGGAGGGCAAGCTCCCGCACCCGCACGAGTCGCCGAAGACGATGGTCGTCCCGATGGTCCTGCTGGCCTTCGGCTCGGTGTTCGCGGGCGGGCTGTTCGCCTTCCACGACTCCTTCCTGAAGTGGCTGGAGCCGGTCACCGGCCACAGTGAGGGCAACTCGCCGCTCGGCTCCTGGACGGTCACCGGACTGACCACGGCCTGCATGCTGGCCGGCGTGGCCCTGTCGTACCTGATGTACGGGCGCTCGCCCGTCCCGGTGGTGCCGCCGGTCGGCTCCCCGCTCACCCGGGCGGCCCGTCGCGACCTGCTGCAGGACGACTTCAACCACGCCGTGCTGGTGCGGCCGGGCTCGGCGCTCGCCGCGACCCTGGTCTACTTCGACAGCCGCGGCCTGGACGGCTTCGTCAACGGCCTGGCCGCCCTCATCGGGGGCCTGTCCGGCCGGCTCCGGCGGGTGCAGAACGGCTTCGTCCGCTCGTACGCGCTGTCCATGTTCGGCGGCACGCTGGTGCTGGTCGCCTCGACTCTCCTGATGAGGTCCGTGTGATGACTGTTATTCGCCCGCTCGCCTCCGGGCGCTCGGACCCGGCGCCGACACTCCTCGCTCCGGCACTCCCTCCTTCGTCGGTCGCTTGTCGCTCATCGCTTTCGGCACCGGCGCGCCCTTCGGCTCGGGGCGGTGTTCGCCCGCTCGCCTCCGGGTGCTCGGACCCGGCGCCGACACTCCTCGCTCCGGCACCGGCGCGCCATGCGGCTCGGGGCGGGGAAACGCGTCAGGAGGCCAGGCCGTGAGCGTTCTGCTGACCACCACCTGCGCCGTCCCGGCGGCCGGCGCGGTGCTGACCGCCGCTCTGCCCGCCGGGTCGAACGAGGCCCGGCGGCGGACCATCAAGACCGTCGCGCTGGCCGTGTCGGGGCTGACCCTGGTGCTGGCCGCCCTGGTGGCGCTGCGGTTCGACCCGCACGGCGCCCGGTTCCAGCTGACCGAGTCGTACAGCTGGATCCGCTCCTTCGGCATCACCTTCTCGCTCGGCGTGGACGGCATCGGAGCGGTGCTGGCCCTGCTGACGGCGGTCCTGGTGCCGGTGGTGATGCTGGCCTCCTGGCACGACGCCGACCCGGCCGCGCCGGGTTCCGGCGGCGGCTTCGAGGCTGCCACATTCGAAGGGGGGAGGCGCACCCAGGCCTTCTTCGCCCTGATCCTGGCGGTGGAGGCGATGGTGGTGGTCTCCTTCTACGCCACCGACGTCTTCCTGTTCTACGTGTTCTTCGAAGCCATGCTGATCCCGATGTACTTCCTGATCGGCGGCTTCGGCGACCGGGCCGGCGGCCCCGAGTCGGCGCGCCAGCGCTCCTACGCGGCCGTCAAGTTCCTGCTGTACAACCTGCTCGGCGGCCTGGTGATGTTGGCCGCGGTGATCGGGCTGTACGTGATCGCCCAGGACCAGGGCTTCGGCACCTTCGACCTGCCGACCCTCACCGGGGCGATCGCCGACGGCAGTCTGAAGCTGTCCGGGACGGCGCAGAACGCGCTGTTCCTGGGCTTCTTCTTCGCCTTCGCGGTGAAGGCCCCGCTGTGGCCGCTGCACACCTGGCTGCCGAACGCGATGGGCGAGGCGACGGCCGGCACCGCGGTGCTGATCACCGCCGTGGTGGACAAGGTCGGCACCTTCGCGATGCTGCGCTTCTGCCTCGGGCTGTTCCCGGACGCCTCGAAGTCCTTCGCCCCGGCGATCCTGGTGCTGTCGCTGATCGGGATCGTCTACGGCGCGCTGCTGGCGGTCGGCCAGAAGGACATCAAGCGGCTGGTCGCCTACGCCTCGATCTCGCACTTCGGCTTCATCATCATGGGCATCTTCGCGATGACCAGCCAGGGGCAGAGCGGCGCGACCCTCTACATGGTCAACCACGGCCTCTCCACCGCCGCGTGGATGCTGGTGGCCGGCTTCCTGATCTCGCGCCGCGGCTCGCGGCTGATCGCCGACTACGGCGGCGTGCAGAAGGTCGCCCCGGTGCTCGCCGGGACCTTCCTGATCGGCAGCCTGGCGACCCTGTCGCTGCCGGGGCTGGCCCCGTTCGTCAGCGAGTTCCTGGTGCTGGTGGGGACCTTCACCCGCTACCCGGCGATCGGCGTGGTGGCCACCTTCGGCATCGTGCTGGCCGCGCTGTACGCCCTGCTGCTGTACCAGCGCACCATGACCGGCCCGGTGAAGGAGGGCGTGCGCGCGATGCCCGACCTCAAGGTCCGCGAACTGGCCGTGGTGGCACCGCTGGTGGCGCTGACGATCCTGCTCGGCGTCTACCCCAAGCCGCTCACCGACCTGGTGAACCCCTCGGTGGACGCGACGCTCTCGCAGGTCCACCGGACCGATCCGGCGCCGGCCCACCCGGTCGCCGCCACCTCAGGAGGTGAGCAGAAGTGAGTGCCACCGCAGTGCTCGCCGCCGTCGGCGGCAACACCCCGAGCATCCCGGCCCCGCACATCGAGTACGGCCAACTCTCCCCGATGCTGGTGGTCTTCGGCGCCGCCGTGGCCGGCGTCCTGGTCGAGGCCTTCGTCCCGCGCCGGCTGCGGCACTGGACCCAGGTCTCGCTGGCGCTGGCCGCGCTGGTCGGCGCGTTCGTCGCCGTGGTGGTGCTGGCGACCCAGGGCCACGGCGCGCCGCGGATCGACCTGCTGGCCATGGAGTCGGTCGCGCTGGACGGCCCGGCGCTGTTCCTCCAGGGCGTGATCCTGCTGGTCGCCGTCGTGGCGGTGCTCACCTACGCCGAGCGGAAGCTGGAGCCCAAGGCGGGCGGCCTGCCCGCCGACGCCTTCGCCGCCCAGGCCGCCGCCACTCCCGGCGGGGAGCAGGAGCGGGCCGCGGTTAGGGCCGGTTTCGCCACCAGCGAGGTGTTCCCGCTGACCATGTTCGCGGTCGGCGGCATGCTGCTCTTCCCGTCCGCCAACGACCTGCTGACCATGTTCGTGGCGCTGGAGGTCTTCTCCCTCCCGCTGTACCTGCTGTGCGCGCTGGCCCGGCGCCGCCGGCTGCTGTCCCAGGAGGCGGCGGTCAAGTACTTCCTGCTGGGCGCCTTCGCCTCGGCGTTCTTCCTGTTCGGCACCGCGCTGCTGTACGGCTACGCCGGCAGCGTGAAGCTCGGCGACATCGCGGACGTCATCGCCGGCAAGGCGATGACCACTCCGGCGCAGCTGAGCAGCACCCAGAGCGACGTGCTGCTGCTGACCGGCCTGGCGATGCTGGCGGTGGGTCTGCTGTTCAAGGTCGGCGCGGTGCCGTTCCACTCCTGGACCCCGGACGTCTACCAGGGCGCGCCGACCCCGGTGACCGGCTTCATGGCCGCGGCCACCAAGGTCGCCGCGTTCGGGGCGCTCCTGCGGCTGTTCTACGTGGCCTTCCCGGGCCTGCGGCTGGACTGGCGGCCGGTGCTGTGGGGCGTGGCGATCCTGACCATGGTGGTGGGCGCGGTGCTGGCGGTGACCCAGCAGGACGTCAAGCGGCTGCTGGCGTACTCCTCGATCGCGCACGCCGGGTTCATCCTGACCGGGGTGATCGCGGTCAACAAGCAGGGCCTGTCCTCGGTGCTGTTCTACCTGGCGGCGTACTCCTTCGTGACGCTCGGCGCCTTCGCCGTGGTCACCCTGGTGCGCGACTCCAAGGGGGAGGCGACCCACCTGTCCAGCTGGGCGGGGCTGGGGCGGCGTTCGCCGCTGGTGGCGGCGGTGTTCGCGCTGTTCCTGCTGGCCTTCGCCGGGATCCCGCTGACCTCCGGGTTCACCGGGAAGTTCGCGGTGTTCCAGGCGGCGGCGGCCGGCGGGGCGACGCCGCTGGTGATCGTCGGTGTGCTGAGTTCGGCGGTGGCCGCGTTCTTCTACATCCGGGTGATCGTGCTGATGTTCTTCTCCGACCCCCAACCGGGCGGTCCGACGGTGGCGATCCCGAGCGCCTTCACGGCGACCGCGATCGGGGTCGGGGTGTTGGTCACGCTGGGCCTGGGCCTGCTGCCGCAGTACTTCCTGGACCTCGCGTCCAAGGCCTCGCTGTTCGCGTACTGACCGGCGCCGGTCGGTTTGTCGGAGATCGGTCCGGATCCGCGGGCCGATCTCCGGCTTTTGTTCACCGATGAATTCGCCCCCACCGCCGCTTCGCCCGCGCAGGCCTCCTGACCAGGGCTTCCGGCGCGGTCATGACGGGATCCGCACGCCCGTGCAGTGATCCACTCACGACCGGATACCCTGCCTGTATGGCCAGCGGCGGCACTCAGGGACCAGGCCGCTAGATCGACCAGGGACAGAGGAGTGGTCTTCGTGACCGTCGTGGGACCCTTCGGGCTCAGCGTGCAGGACCGCGACCTGACCCGGGACGTCCAGGCCGGACTGGACGCGGTGGAGGCGGCGCTCTCCGAGGCCGTCAAGAGCGACGTCCCCTTCATCACCGTCACCGCCAGCCACCTGATCGAGGCCGGGGGCAAGCGCTTCCGTCCGCTGCTCCTGCTGCTGGCCGCCCAGTTCGGCGACCCGGGGGCGCCCGGCGTGGTGCCGGCCGCGGTGGTCGTGGAGCTGACGCACCTGGCCACGCTGTACCACGACGACGTGATGGACGAGGCCCCGGTGCGCCGCGGCGCGGAGAGCGCCAACTCCCGCTGGGACAACTCGGTGGCCATCCTGACCGGTGACTTCCTGTTCTCCCGCGCCTCCCAGGTGCTGGCCGACCTCGGCCCGGAGGCGGTGCGGATGCAGGCCGAGGCCTTCGAGCGGCTGGTGACCGGCCAGATCCTGGAGACCCGCGGCCCCGGCGAGTCCGACCGGCTGCTGCACTACCTGGACGTGCTGGCCGGCAAGACCGGATCGCTGATCGCCGTCTCCTGCCGGATAGGAGCACTGATGTCCGGCGCCTCGCCCGCGCTGGTGGACACCCTCGGCGAGTTCGGCGAGCGGATCGGCATCGCCTTCCAGCTGGCCGACGACGTGCTGGACATCGCCAGCGACGGCCACGAGTCCGGCAAGACCCCCGGCACCGACCTGCGCGAGGGCGTGCCGACCCTGCCCACCCTGCTGCTGGAGCAGATGCCCGCCGACCCGTCCGACCCGGACGACACCCGGCTGCGCGAACTGCTCGCCCAGGACCTCTCCGACGACGACCTGCACGCCGAGGCGCTGCGCCTGCTGCGCGCCCACCCCGCCCTGGAGCGCGCCCGCCGGGAGACCCTGCGGCACGCCGAGGAGGCCCGGGCGCTGCTGGCCCCGCTGCCGGACTGCGCGGCGAAGGCCGCCCTGGACGGGCTGTGCGACGCGGTGGCGATCCGCACCATGTGACCGCCCCCGGGCGGATCCCACCCCGAGCCCGTACGGGGGCGGGCGGATGGGGGAGACTGACTCCCGTCAGCTCTCGCCTGCCCGGAAGGTCGCCATGCGCCGCGTCGTCATCGCCGAGGACTCCGTACTGCTGCGGGAAGGTCTGACCCGGCTGCTCACCGACCGCGGTCTGGAGGTCGTCGCGGGGGTCGGGGACGGCGCCGCCCTGGTGAAGACCATCCACGACCTGGCGGCGGCCGACGCCCTGCCGGACGTGGTGGTCTCGGACGTGCGGATGCCCCCGACCCACACCGACGAGGGCCTGCGCGCCTGCGTGGAACTGCGCGGGCGCTACCCGCAGCTGGGTGTGCTGGTGCTGTCGCAGTTCGTGGAGGAGCGGTACGCGTCCGAGCTGCTGGCCGGGTCTACCCGGGGCGTCGGCTACCTGTTGAAGGACCGGGTCGCCGAGGTGCGCGAGTTCGCCGACGCGGTGGTGCGGGTCGCCGACGGCGGCACCGCGCTGGACCCGGAGGTGGTGCAGCAGTTGCTCAGCCGCAGCCGCAAGGGCGACGTTCTGGCCAATCTCACGCCGCGCGAGCGCGAGGTGCTCGGTCTGATGGCGGAGGGGCGCACCAATGCGGCTGTGGCCAAGCAGCTGGTGGTGTCCGACGGGGCGGTTGAGAAGCACGTCAGCAACATCTTCCTCAAGCTGGGTCTGGCGCAGAGCCCGGAGGACCACCGCCGGGTGCTCGCGGTGCTCACCTATCTCAACTCCTAGTCCGGGGCCGCCCGGCGCGGCGCGGTCCGGGGCCGTCCCGGGCTGTCGCGGGCCGGTCGGTCCGGGCCGGGGGCGCCCCGGGGTCCAGGCGCGGGGCGCATGGTCTGTATGCGGAATGATCTCCGGCGGCGGGGCGTTGAAGCCGAGTGCGGTACCGGCCACGGGCAGGTGAAATTCCGGCCCGAGTTCCAGCCGGGCCCGAGTCCGCGCGCATAGGATGCGAACGGTGCACCAAGCGGACGGGGCACGGGGCCGCGCCCGCGGTGGTGCGTCCACGAGGAGGTCCGCGGCAGTGACCAGTCAGGTCGATCAGTCAGAGGCAGTGGACGGATCGGGCGGCGACGGGGGTCGTTCCGGCAGTGGTGACGGACGCCCGGGATCGACGGCCGGACCGGCAGGTCCGCACGCCCCGGGCAGCCCACCGGAGAGGCGCGCCAAGCCCGTTCGCAGACTCGACCGGGTGATCATCCGGTTCGCCGGGGACTCCGGTGACGGCATGCAGCTCACCGGTGACCGCTTCACCTCGGAGACGGCCGCGTTCGGCAACGACCTCTCCACGCTGCCGAACTTCCCGGCCGAGATCCGGGCCCCCGCCGGCACCCTGCCGGGCGTCTCGTCCTTCCAACTGCACTTCGCCGACCACGACATCCTCACACCGGGCGATGCCCCGAACGTGCTGGTGGCGATGAACCCGGCGGCGCTGAAGGCCAACCTGCCGGACCTGCCGCGCGGCGCGGAGATCATCGTCAACACCGACGAGTTCACCAAGCGCGCGCTGGCCAAGGTCGGTTACGCGGCGGACCCGCTCGGCGACGACTCGCTGGACGCCTTCCACCTGCACCGGGTGCCGCTGACCACACTGACCCTGGAGGCGCTCAAGGACAGCGGGCTGGCCCGCAAGGACGCCGAGCGGGCGAAGAACATGTTCGCCCTGGGGCTGCTGTCCTGGATGTACCACCGGCCCACCCACGGCACCGAGACCTTCCTGCGCTCCAAGTTCGCCAAGAAGCCGCAGATCGCCGAGGCCAACATCAGCGCCTTCCGGGCGGGCTGGAACTTCGGCGAGACCACCGAGTCCTTCGCGGTCTCCTACGAGGTGCCGCCGGCCAAGCTGCCGGCCGGGCGCTACCGCAACATCTCCGGCAACCTGGCGCTGTCCTACGGGCTGATCGCCGCCGGGCAGCGGTCCGGCCTGCCGCTGTACCTGGGCTCGTACCCGATCACCCCGGCCTCGGACATCCTGCACGAGCTGAGCCGGCACAAGAACTTCGGGGTGCGCACCTTCCAGGCCGAGGACGAGATCGCCGGCATCGGCGCGGCGCTCGGCGCGGCCTTCGGCGGGGCGCTGGGCGTGACGACGACCTCGGGGCCGGGCGTGGCGCTCAAGTCGGAGACGATCGGACTGGCGGTCTCGCTGGAACTGCCGCTGCTGGTGGTGGACATCCAGCGCGGCGGCCCGTCCACCGGCCTGCCGACCAAGACCGAGCAGGCGGACCTGCTGCAGGCGATGTTCGGCCGCAACGGCGAGGCGCCGGTGCCGATCGTGGCCCCGGCCACGCCCGCCGAGTGCTTCGACGCGGCGCTGGAGGCGGCCCGGATCGCGGTGACCTACCGCACCCCGGTGTTCCTGCTCTCGGACGGCTACCTGGCGAACGGCTCGGAGCCCTGGCGGATCCCGGAGGTCGGTGAACTGCCGGAGATCGACCCGAAGTTCGCCACCGGCCCGAACCGCGAGGACGGCGCCTTCTGGCCCTACCTGCGGGACCCGCACACCCTGGCCCGGCCCTGGGCGGTGCCCGGCACGGCCGGCCTGGAGCACCGGATCGGCGGCATCGAGAAGCAGGACGGCACCGGGAACATCTCCTACGACCCGGCCAACCACGACCTGATGGTCCGCACCCGGCAGGCGAAGATCGACGGGATCACGGTCAAGCCGGTGGAGGTCGACGACCCGACCGGCGACGCCCGGGTGCTGGTGCTCGGCTGGGGCTCGACCTACGGCCCGATCACCGCGGCGGTGCGCCGGGTGCGCGCGGACGGCGGCGAGGTGGCCCAGGCGCACCTGCGCAACCTCAACCCGTTCCCGGCCAACCTGGGCTCGGTGCTGCGCAGTTACGAGAAGGTCATCGTGCCCGAGATGAACCTGGGCCAGCTCGCGCTGCTGCTGCGGGCGAAGTACCTGGTGGACGCCGAGTCCTACAACCAGGTGCGTGGACTGCCTTTCAAGGCGGCACAGTTGGCGGACGTGCTGGGGGCGGCGATCGGCAGCCTGGACGAGGAGGACCACCGATGAGTGACGTCGATCCCGAGAAGCGCGGCTTCCCGTCGCTGAAGCTGGTGCCCAAGGCCGAAGGCCCGCAGAGCGCCCGGGACTTCAAGACCGACCAGGAGGTGCGCTGGTGCCCGGGCTGCGGGGACTACGCGATCCTGGCGGCGGTGCAGTCCTTCATGCCGGAGCTCGGCATCCGGCGCGAGAACACGGTGTTCGTCTCCGGCATCGGCTGCTCCTCGCGCTTCCCGTACTACATGAACACCTACGGGGTGCACTCGATCCACGGCCGGGCGCCGGCGATCGCCACCGGGCTGGCCTCCTCCCGGCGCGACCTCAGCGTGTGGGTGGTCACCGGGGACGGCGACGCGCTGTCGATCGGCGGCAACCACCTGATCCACGCCCTGCGGCGCAACGTCAACCTGAAGATCCTGCTGTTCAACAACCGGATCTACGGGCTCACCAAGGGCCAGTACTCGCCGACCAGCGAGCTCGGGAAGATCACCAAGTCGACCCCGATGGGTTCGCTGGACGCGCCGTTCAACCCGCTGTCGCTGGCGATCGGCGCCGAGGCCTCCTTCGTCGCCCGCACCATCGACTCGGACCGCCAGCACCTCCAGTCGGTGCTCCGGGCGGCGGCCGAGCACCAGGGCACCGCGCTGGTGGAGATCTACCAGAACTGCAACATCTTCAACGACGGCGCCTTCGAGGTGCTCAAGGAGGCCGGGACGCGGGACGAGGCGCTGATCCGGCTGGAGCACGGGCAGCCGATCCGCTTCGGCGCGGAGGCGGCCAACGGCGTCTTCCGGGGAGAGGACGGCGAGCTGTTCACCGCCCCGGTCACGGCGGAGAACGAGGCGCGGGTGCTGGTGCACGACGCCCACGCGGCCGGCCCGACCGGCGCCTTCGCGCTCTCCCGGATCGCCGACGCGGACACCCTGCACCACACGCCGATCGGCGTGCTGCGCGATGTCCGGCGCCCGGTCTACGACGACCTGATGGAGAGCCAGCTGGCCACCGCCGCCGCCCACCGCGGGCCGGGCGACCTGGCGACGCTGCTGGCCGGCGCCGACACCTGGACGGTGGACTGACCGTCCGTCGCACGCGCGCAGGCGCCCCCGTCCGGAGAGGGACGGGGGCGCCTGCGTGCGCGTGCCGTCACTGCTCGGGCCACTCCACCAGTTCGACCAGGACCCCGTTCGGGTCGGTGACCTGGAACAGCTTCTCGCCCCACGGCTCCTCGCGCAGCGGCAGGGTGATCGCGACCCCCTCGCCGCGCAGCCGCGCCTCCTGGGCGGCGACGTCCTCGACGGTGAACGCCAGGATCACCCCGTCCGCGGTGCGCTCCCGCTGCTCCTCGGGCAGCACCTCCAGGCCGCGCCGCAGGTAGACGACGTCGACCCCGCCGCCGGGGTGGCCGAGCGAGACGAAGCCGTCGGCGGACATTCGCTCGGTGTAGCCGAAGTGCCGCTGGAGGAAGGCGGCGGAGGTGCCGGTGTCCTCGACGGTGAGGGAGACGACGGTGCCGGTGATCTGCATGCGGAGCCCTTTCGTCAATGCGCACGGTTATCCCGTACGCAGTACACTATACATAGTACGGAGAATGTTGTCAGGAATGGGCTTGGGAAAGACTTGAGGGAGGCCCCCGGTGGGGACCTCCCTCGGCCGTGCTGCGGATCGCGTCAGAAGACGCAGGGGATGCCGCCGTCCGACGTGGCGTCGACGCCGGGGCCCTGCATCGGCAGGTTGGCGGCCGGGTCGCCGGTGGGGGCGGGGCCGGGCGTGGTGGGCTTGTCGCCGGCGACACCGGTGAAGGTGGAGCCCAGGGTGACCACCACGTGGTCCGAGGCGGCGGTGGCGGACTCGGTGGCGGTGACGCCGTAGCGGGCGGCGATCTGGTCGGCGGCCTCCTTGGCGCCCTTGCCGTAGGTCACCGTGGTGGTCTTCGGCTTGGTGTGCGCCGGGCCGCTCGTGCCCTCCTTGAAGCCCATCGCGACCAGCGCCTTGGACTCGGCGGAGGAGGAGACCCCGGCGGCCGAGGAGGCGTTGAACACGTCCACGGTGGCCGGGGAGGCCGCCTTGGCCGGGGTGGTCGCGGTCGGCGCCGGGGCGGGGGCCTCGGTGGTCGGGGCGTCGGTGGCGCCGTCCGCCGGGGCGGCGGGGGCGGCCGCGTCGGCGTAGCCGAACACCTGCTTGACCACCTTCTGGATCTTCGAGGGGGTGACCAGGTTGACGTCCTGGCCGTTCCTGGTGCCGAAGCCGTCGAAGGTCAGGGTGTTGAACTCGACGTTGCCGCCGGTCAGCGCCGGGGCCTGCTGGGCGAAGTCCAGGACGTTCCACTCGTTGTCGATCACCAGGTCCTTCTGGACGACGCCGAACAGGTCCTTGAGCTTGCCGAGGTCGCTGATGATGCCGTCCTGCTTGAGCTTGTGCACGACGGAGGAGATGAAGGCCTGCTGGCGGTGGGTGCGGGCGAAGTCGCCGGTGTTGCCCTTGCCGTCGTCCAGGTTGTGGCGCTGGCGGACGAAGGCCAGTGCCTGGGAGGCGTTGAGGGTGTTGATGCCCTTCTTGAAGTCGGCGCCGGAGCCCTGGCCCTCCATCGCCGGGTCCTTGGTGTCGTGGGTCAGGCAGACCTGGATCGGCTGCACCGCCTTGGCGATGTCGTAGAAGCCCATCAGGTTGACCTCGGCCACGTGGTCGACCGGCTGGTTCACGAAGGTCTGGACGGTGCGGATGGTGGCCGCGCGGCCGGCGTCGCGGCCGGCCTTCTCCAGGTCGGCGCCCTTCAGGCCCTTGGCCTTCGAGCTCCGGTCGAAGGCGTCCTTGGCGTTGCCGTACGCCTCCTTGATCTTGTGCATGCCCTGCTGGGAGCCGTCCCCGTTGTACGTCATGACGTAGTCGTCGCGGGGGATGGAGATCGCCTGCACCTTGCCGCCGTTGGCCGGTATGTGCAGCAGGATCAGGGAGTTGGTGTTGTAGCCGCCGATGTCCGAGCTGTGGCCGGCGTGCAGTTCGTCCTGGACGAACTCCGGGGGCAGGTCGGAGCCGTCCATGTTCTTGCGGCTGTCCAGGCCGATCAGCAGCAGGTTGACCGAGTTGTCCAGGTGCTTCGGGGCGTCCTTCTTGGTCACCGAGATCGCGTTGGACGTGGTCATCCCGTCGGTCAGCGAGGTGTACTCGTACCAGACCACGCCGCTGGCCGCGAATACCGCGAAGCCGACCGTGGTGGCCACCACCCGGCCGGCGATCAGCAGCGGGGAGCCGCCGCTGCGCCCCGTCCGGGCCTCCTGGGCCTTGCGGTTGGCGGCCCGGCCGCCCGCCGGGCGCTCACGCTCGTCAGCCATGCTGCCTCCTCCGGTCCCGGACCACCCGGACCACGATCACCAGCAGGGCCGCCGCGGCGGCCTGCGCCATCACCGGGAAACCGTGCACCACCCACTTGGCGCCGCCGGTGGCCAGGGCCTTGCCCTGGTACTTGTCGCCGTTGGCCGCCAGTTCGGCCACGGCCGTCACGCCGAGCACTATGACCGGGGAGGCGGCGAGCACCCACCACCAGCCGCGGTGGGTGCTGAGCACGGCCGCCAGGCCGGTGCCGAGCACCGCGCAGACCGCGAAGGCCAGGCCCATGCCCGGACCGGAGAGCTCGTCGATCACGGCGCCCACCAGCGGCAACCCGACGGCCACCACCGCGGGCAGCGCGGGCCCGCCGGAGAAGGGACGTGTGGGGCCCGCGGGCCGGGCCGCCGCCCGCCGTCGTGAACCCTGGTCGGACGACCGTCCTCGCTGCCCCGCCACTCACTCACCCCCGGGTGTTCCCGTGCTTCGCGCGCCACGTCGGTGCTGCGCCGGGTCTGCTGTGGGAGAGCGGTTGCGGCGCTGCCAGTACGGGACGCTGGTGTTCGGCCGGCCGGTTCCCGTTCTCGGTTTCCCGCTGCTGCTCGGGGGCAGGCACGTTTTCGGATTTGCTCTACAGAGGTGTAGAGATCGTACGCAGCATAGAGCACGCCTGTTCGGTGGCAAGCCCGCTCGTGAACGGGCCTGCAGACACTACACCGGGCAGTTTATGAGACGGTCGGCGGGGCGCCGACGGAGAAGGAGAACGTCGTGGCGACCACGGGCGCAACGGGACGGCCGGAGAAGCGCAAGGCGATCACCCGGGCCGCGACCACGGTGTTCGGACGGGAGGGGTACGTCCGGGCCAGCATGGACGCGATCGCCGCCGAGGCCGGGGTGTCCAAGCGCACGGTCTACAACCACTTCGCCGACAAGGAGACCCTCTTCCTGTCGGTGGCCCTGCAGAACTCGGCGGAACTGGCCGAGCGGATGCGCGAGTTGCTGGCCGAGCACCTCGACGGGGCGGTGGACGTGCGGCGCGCCCTGACCGACTTCGCGGTGGAGCGGGCGAACGCGGTGCCGGCCGCGGGCGAGCTCGGTGCGCTCGGCCGGGCCATCCGCGCCGAGGTGGCCAACATCCCGGCGGACGTCCTGGAGGCCTGGCTGGAGACCGGCCCGGCGGCCGCCCAGCGCGCCCTCGCGCAGTGCCTGGCCGCGCTCACCGGGCGCGGGCTGCTGGCCGTCACGGATCCGGGGCTCGCCGCCGAGCAGTTCACGCTGCTCACCTTCCACGGCGTGGCCGAGCGCTCCTTCTGGGGCGCCCTGCCGGTGGCCGAGGAGGAGGTCCGGCGGATCGCCGGGTCCGGGGTGGACGCCTTCCTGCGGATCCACGGCGGGCCGACCGCGGGCTGAGCGCGGGCTGAGCGCGGGCTGAACGCGCGTCGGCGGGCGGGGCGGCGTCGGACCAACCCCGCCCGCCGGTCATCGCGGGTCACCGCCGGTCACCGTCGGTGGGTCACTTCCAGTTGACGCCCTTGCCCAGGGTGTACGGCTCGCCCCAGTACTCGGCGCCCGACACCTTGGTGGCCGCCGGGGCCAGCGCCAGCACGCAGGAGGTGATCGACTGCCCGTTGGTGAAGCCCTTCGGGAAGGACGGGTGCGGGCACTTGTCGAAGCTGCCGATCAGCATCACCTCGGCGGCCTCCGAGCCGTCCGGCAGGGTGCCCTTCAGCTGGGTCAGGCTGGCGAAGGACAGATCGGTGCTGCCGGTGTTGGTGACCTTGAAGCGGACGTAGTACGGCACCATGCCCGCGGCCTTGTCGCCGAGCTTCAGCGGGGTGAGGTCGGCCGGGTCGCCCTTGTCGATCGAGGTGACCGCGAGCGAGACGGTGCCCTTGGTGCTGCCCGAGCTGAACGGGATGGTGGCCGCGGCACCGATCTTCACCGTGGAGCCGGGCGCCGCCGTCGGCCCGGCCTGGGCGGGGGCGCCGCCGGTCGCCGCACCGCCCGTGCCGCCGGTCGGGGCGTCCGCCGAGGCGGAGGCCGCCGGGCTGGTCGGCGCGGCGGACGGCGTGGCCGGCGCCTGGGTGGCCGGCGGGGTGGTGGCGGCGCTGTCGGACGACGCGGCGTCGTCGTTGCAGGCGCTCATGGTGAGCGCGCCGACCACGACCAGGCCGGCCAGGGCCATGGTGCGACTGTTGCGGATGGTCTTCATGTGACGTCCCCCGTGCATGCGGACCACCTGGCGGCAGTCCTCCTGAGGGACGTTCATAGCGCAGTGGGAAAGCCGGGCGCCATTGCTTTGGCGCCGTCTTGACCCCGCCGTGACGAGTCCCACGCGGGTCCGTGACAAGGGATGCCGAGTCGTGACCAGTGGTACCCGAACCGCCTGCCACCTCGGCGGATCCCGCGTCGTGCGATTCCGACCACCCCGTGTACGGACCTTGCGATGACGATCGATCGGGCCCGTCGGCCGGCGGTGGGCTACCGGCGTGCTGCCATGGTCAGTTCGGTGTAGGTGGTGACGGCGGTGAAGCCGAGCCGCCGGTAGAGGTGGATCGCCGGGGCGTTGTCGGTGCGGACGTTGAGGCCCAGGTGGTCGGTGGTCGGGGCGAGTCGGCGGGACAGCGCGGTGACGCAGGCGCGGGCCAGACCGCGGCCGCGGGCGTCGGGGTGGGTGACGACGTTGCCGAGCACGGCGACCCGGTGGGCGGGCGAGTGCACGTGCACCCCGGCGGCGGCCAGCAGCCGGCCCCGCTCCCGGACGCCGACGTAGCCGCCGCCCGCGAGCAGCCGCTGGTCGAACCAGGACTCGGGGTGGCCCGCGGCCAGCAGGGCGCGCAGGTCGTCCAGGTCGGACAGGTCCAACGGCTCGGCCCGGTGGGCCTGTTGGGCGGGATCGGCGTAATCGGCGGGATCGGTGGGCTCGGCCGGCAGCCGGTTCGGGTCCGGGAGGATCATCCGCAGCAGCGGGGTGCGGCGCTCGGCGGCGTAGTCGGGGGCGAGGGCCCGCTCGGCGCCGTCCGGGAGCCCGGCCGTGAAGCGGCGCGGGAGGAAGGGGCGCAGCGCGCCGAGCAGCTCCTCCAGGGCGGGGACGGCGGCGGGCCGGGCGAAGGCGAGCAGCACGGGGGTGTCGCCGCCGCTGTAGAGCAGGGCGACCGGCCCGCGCTCCGGATCGGCCGTGTACCAGGCGGTGTTGGGCCAGAGCGTGTCGTCCAGGTCGCCGAGCTCGAACAGGTGCAGGGCGGGGTCGGTGCGGAACCGCGCGGCGAGGGCGGTGCGGTCGTGCAGGCTGATGAGGGGCACGCGGTGAAGGATAGGCCCGTTCCGCCGGAGGGGCGGTCGGCGGAACGGGAGCCGTGGGGCGGCTACTTGTGCCAGCGCTGAGCCGGGTCGTTGCCGTCGCAGGAGGTCACCGAGGTGTACTGGGCGATGCCGTTGCCCTTGAGGCACTGCCCGGTGGCGACGTTGCGGATCAGGTACCAGCCGCGGTCCTCGTCGGTGAGCCGCCACTTCTGGTTGGCGCCCATCCAGGGGCCGTTCTGCTGGTTGAGGCCGTCCAGGCCGCCGGGGGTGTCCCAGAGCTGGACGGCGCCGCTGCCGTGCGAGTCGAGGTCGAGCACCTTGCCGCTGCCGCCGTGCGAGATGGCGGTGGTGCCGTCGCAGTAGTCCCAGAACGTCCAGGTCTGGGCGGGGGACTGGTTGGCGGTGTAGGTGCCGACCCGCTTGCCGTTGGTCTCGTCGTTGGAGGGCAGGTCGAGGGCGCCGGCGGAGCCGTTGAAGACGCTGACGGTGGCGTTCACGGACGGCCCGAGGTCGCAGGGGCCGGGCGTGGCGGCCTGGGCGGCCGGGGCGGCGACCAGGACGGTGGCGGCCAGGGCCGCGGCGGCCCCGAGTCCGGCGAGCAGGCGGCGGGCGGGGGTGGGGGTGGTCATGGCGGTTCTCCTTCGGGTGGGTGGGGTGAGGTGGGGTGCGTGGCGGTCCGTGGTGCGCGGTGGCCCGTGGTGTGCGGCGGCCCGTGGTGTGCGGCGGTCCGTGGTGCGCGGTGGCCGTCAGACCTGGCCGAGGGTCAGCACGTAGCGGCCCGGGGTGCCGTCCCGGCCGGGCGCGAAGCCGATGCCGAGGTGGTTGAAGCGCGGGTCGAGCACGGTCTCCCGGTGCCGGGGGCTGGTCATCCACAGCTGGACGGCCTGGGGCACGCTGTCGGCCGGGGCGACGAGTTCGGCGGCGAAGCGGAAGGCGAAGCCGGCTGCCCGGACCCGGCGCCAGGGCGTGCTGCCGTCGCTGCCGTCCTGCTGGAGCAGGTCGTGCGCGGCGAGGTCGGCGGCGTGGCGCTGGGCCGCGGCGTTCAGCCGTTCGTCCGGGTTCAGGAGCCGGGCGCCGCCGTGGACGCGCCGGAAGTTGACGGAGGTCAGCATCTCGGTGCGGAAGTCGCCGCCGGCGGTCCAGCCCGCCGTCGCGGGCGGCACGGCCCGGCTGTTGCGCTCGAGCGTGGTCATGGGTCGCGTCTCTCCTCGGGGTGTCGCCCCGGGGCCGCGTGGTCCGCGGTCCGGGGCCGGATGAGGAGTACGGTCCCGGACCGCGGTAGACAGGCGGTCAACGCGCGTAGCGGATGATCACCCCAACTCGGCCAGCTGCGCGCTGACCTGGGCCGCGTCCTCGTCGAGGCCGAGCCGCCGGTACCCGTCCATCGCGTCGGTGAGGCAGGCGCGGGCCTGCCGCGGGCGGCCGAGGCCGGTGAGCGCGGTGCCGAGGGTGCGCAGCAGTCCGGCCTCCAGGGCGGGGCTGGTGCGGCGGGCCTGCGGCAGGGCTGCCTCGGCGACGTCGGCGGCGAGCAGCCAGCGCTTGGCCTCGACGTGGATCCGGGCGGCGAGGTCCCCGGCGGCGGCCTCGAACACGGTGACCCGGAGGGCGGCGAACTCGTCCCGGGCGCCGAGCGCGTGGGTGAGGGCGGCCGGGCCGTCCCCGCACAGCCGCAGCACCCGGGCGAGGTAGTAGCGGCCGGTCGCGGCGGAGACCGGTCCGGCGGCGGTCATCAGCCGGGCGCCGCGTTCGGCGGCGTCCCGGGCCTCGGCGAGGCGTCCGCTGTGGGCGGCGTTGAACGCGAACTCGCCGAGCGCGCTGCCTTCGGCGCGTTCGGCGCCGAGGCGGTGGAAGAGTTCGGCGGCGCGGCCGGCGTGCTCGGCGGCCTCGGCGTGGCGGCCGTGGACGCGGGCGTTGCCGCCGAGGTTGACCAGGGCCTTGGCGAGGACCCGTTCGGTGTCGGGCGTGGTGCAGAGGTCGACGGCGCGGCGCAGCTCCGCCTCCGACTCGGCGTAGTGGTTGACGTGCCAGAGCATGGCGCCGCGCAGGTAGCGGGCGAGGGCGAGCGGGCCCGGTTCGCCGCGGGCCCCGGCCTCGTCGGCGAGGCGTCCGGCGAGGTCGACGATGATGCCGGTCTGGGTGCGTTCGGCGAGCACCGCGCCCATCCGGTCGGCGAGTTCGGCGGCGCGGTCGAGCGGCAGGGCGGGGTCGTCGCAGCTGAGCGCGATCGCGGCGGCGTGCACCTCGGCCTGGTCGCGCATCCAGCGCACGGCCTCCGGGCCGTCGGCGATGGGCACGCCGGGGGAGGTCACGGGGGCGCGGAGCAGGCAGAGTTCGGCGTCCTCGGCCTTGCGGGCGGCCCGGTCGGCGTTGCGGGCGGCGGCCAGGCAGAAGTCGGTGAGCCGGTCGGCGGCGGCGGTGTGTTCGGCGGGGGGCTCCTCGGCGGCGAGCCGGCCGCGGGCGTAGTCGCGGACGAGGTCGTGGAAGCCGTAGCGGCCGAAGCGGGGGGAGTGCAGCAGGTTGAGGTCGACGAGGGTTTCGAGGAGCTGGTCGGTCTCGTCCTCGGTGCGGCCGAGCAGGGCGGCGGCGCAGGGCAGCGGGAGGTCGGGGGCGTCGGGCAGGGAGAGCAGCCGGAAGGCGCGGGCGAGTTCCGCGTCGAGGCGGTGGTAGGAGAGGGCGAAGGTGGCCTCCACGGTCCTTTCGCCGTCGCTGAGTTCGGCCAGCCGGTGCTCGTGGCACAGCCCTTCGGCGAGGGCGGCGAGGGTGAGGGCCGGGTCGGCGGCGAGCCGGGAGGCGGCGATCCGGACGGCCAGCGGCAGCAGCCCGCAGGCCCGGACGACCTCCTCGGCGGCCTCGGGTTCGGCGGTGACGCGTTCGGCGCCGACGATCCGGGTGAGCAGTTCCAGGGCCTCGGCGGGCGGCAGGGTGTCCAGGCGCAGGTGGTGGGCGCCGGAGAGGCCGGTGAGCCGCCGTCGGCTGGTGATGAGGACGGCGCAGCCGGCCGCGCCGGGCAGCAGCGGTTCGACGTGGTCGAGGGTGGCGGCGTTGTCGAGGACGACCAGGACGCGCCGTCCGGCGAGGGCCGAGCGGTAGAGGGCGCTGCGTTCGCCGGTGTCGTCGGGGATCTCGCCGGGCGCGACGCCGAGGGCGCGCAGGAAGCCGGCCAGCACGGTGCCGGGGTCGGGCGGGGTGCGGTCGGCGCCGCGCAGGTCGGCGAAGAGCTGGCCGTCGGGGAAGCGGGCGCGGACCTGCCGGGCGGTGTGCACGGCGAGGGTGGTCTTGCCGACGCCGCCCATGCCGTCCAGGGCGGAGACCACGACGGCGCGTCCGCCGGCGCCGGCCAGCCGGTCGGTGAGGGCGTCCAGTTCGTCGGAGCGGCCGGTGAAGTCGGGCAGGCCGGAGGGGAGCTGGTCGGGCGCCTGCCAGGTGTCGGCGGCGGCCGGTTCGGGGGCGGTGGCGGCCCGGACGGGCAGCAGGGTGGCGTCCTCGCGCAGGATGCGCAGCTGGAGTTCGGCGGCGGCCCGGTCGTGCGGGGGCAGGGCGGAGCGGGCGTCCTCGTAGGCGGCGAGGGCCTCGGCCTTGCGCCCGGCCTGGTAGAGGGCGCGCATCAGGACGGCGGTGAGCCGGGGCCGGCCGGGGTGTTCGAGGGCGAGCGCGGTGGCCTCGGCGGTGAGGTCGGTGCGGTCGCCGAGCTCGGCGTCCAGTTCGAGCTGGGTCTCCTTGGCCGAGATCCGCTGTTCGGCGAGGTGGGCCCGGACGGCTTCGGCGTGCGGTCCGGGGAGTCCGGCGAGTGCTTCGCCGGCCCACAGCCGCTGGGCCTCCCGCAGGACCTCCCGGACGTCCTGCGGGGGCGCGTCCGCCCGGCGCAGGTCCTCGACCTCGGCGAGCAGGGCCTGCCACCGCTGGGTGTCGGTGGGGGCCGGGCGGAGCGCGTAGCCGTCCCCGACGCGGAGCAGCGGCAGCTGCTCGGGGTCGTCGCCGGTGTGCGGCTTGAACGCGGCGCGCAGCCGGGAGACGGCCAGCTGGACGGCCTTGCGCGGGTCGGACGGCGGGGCGCCGCCCCACACCCCCTCGACCAGCACCGAGGTCGCGACCGTCCGCCCGGCGGCGCCGATCAGCACGGCGAGCAGGGCGCGCTGCTGCGGGCGGCCGAGCTCCACCTCCTCGGTTCCGTACCAGGCCCGTAGCGGGCCCAGCAGCGCGAAGCGCAGCCCGGCCCCCCCGATGTCCACCATGTCGTCCCGTTCCGTGAGTCGTCCCGTGCCGGGTTCTCGCCACTTCCGTCCGGACAGCGGCGCCCCCTTACCGCGGCTTCTATGCTCTGTTCACAGATTGTGCCCTGGACGTCGGAATTCCGAGAGGGTGGGGAGTGGAGCTCGATTTCCGCGTGCTGGGGCCGTTGCGCGCCCGGTGCGAGGGCCGTGAGGCCGACCTCGGCAGGCCGCAGCAGCGGGCGGTGCTGGCCGCGCTGCTGCTCGCCCCTGGGCAGTTGGTGCCGACGGACCGCCTGGTAGAAGGCCTGTGGGGTGAGGACGACGCCCGCTGGCCGAAGGATCCGGTGGGCCAGATCGGCACCCACGCGCACCGGTTGCGGCGGGCGCTGGACGCCCCCGGACTGCTGGTGGCGGCGGCCGGCGGGTACCGCCTGTCGGTGCCGCGCGGCTCGGTGGACCTGTTCCGTTACGAGGCCGCGGTGGCCGAGGCCGTCGCGCTGCGTCACCGGGATCCGCTGCGGGCGCGGGAGCTGCTGGGCGAGGCGCTCGGCTCCTGGGAGGGGCCGCGGGCGCTGGACGGCGTGCCCGGTCCGCTGGCCGAGCGGGCCCGGGAGCGGCTGGCGGCCGGGCGGCTGGCGGCGCTGAACGTGCGCTACGACCTGGACCTGACGCTCGGCCGGCACGCGGAGGCGCTGGAGCCCCTGGGCGAGCTGGCACGGGCGTACCCGCTGGACGAGGAGGTGCACCGGCTGCACCTGCTGGCGCTGTACCGCTGCGGCGAGGCCGAGCGGGCGCTGGCGGCGTACGAGGGGCTGCGGGAGCGGCTGGACCGGGAGCTGGGCCTCGAACCGGGGGCCGCGGTCGCGGAGTTGGCGGAGCGGATCCGGGGCGGGGAGCCGGTGGCGGCGGCCCGGCAGCTGCCCCGGCCCTGCCAGCTGCCGCCGGACATTCCGGACCTGGTCGGGCGGGCGGGGCTGGTACGGGAGGCGGAGCGGGCGCTGCGGGCGCTGCCGGCCGGCGCCTCGCCGGTGGTCGGGCTGTCGGGGCCCTCCGGCAGCGGGGCCTCGGCGCTGGCCGTGCACGTCGCGCACGCGGTGCAGGACGCCTTCCCGGACGGGCAGTTGTACGCGGCCGGCGGGCAGGCCTGTGCGGTGGTGGCCGGCTTCCTGCGCGCGCTGGGGGAGCGGCCCGGCGAGGGCGCGGGCGCCGAGGAGCTCGGCGCGCGCTACCGCGAACTGCTCGCCGGGCGCCGGGTGCTGGTGGTGCTGGACGGGGTGGCCGACCCCGCGCTGCTGCTCCCGGAGGTGCCGGGCTGCGCGGTGGTGGTGGCGGGCGCCGAGCCGGGGGCGCTGCCCGGCGACGCCGTGCGGCTCGCGGTGGGACCGCTGGAGCCGCACGACGCCTACGAGCTGCTGGCCCGGATCGTGGGCGCGGAGCGGATCCGCCGCGAGCCGGACGCGGTGGCCGAACTGGCCGCGCTCTGCGGGTACCTGCCCGTCCTGCTGCGGACGGCGGCGACCCGGCTGGCGGCCCGCCCGCAGTGGTCGGTGGCCGACCTGGTGCAGTGGTTCGCGGGGCGGGGGTGAGCCTCGGGCGCCGGGGTCAGTACAGGTCGGAGGAGAGCAGGACGGTGGTCGGGTCGCCGCCGCCGTTGCGGGGGATGATGCCGCCGTTCCAGTGGACGCCGGAGCGGCCGGAGTCGAAGACCATCAGCCTGGCGTGCGGGTGGCCGTCCGTGCCGAGGGCCCAGCAGAAGCCGCCGGTGGCGGAGTACACCACGAGGTTGCCGTCGGACTGCATGACGGCCTTGTAGCCGCAGCCGACGGTGCCGCTGGCCCTGGCGACCTTGGTGAACTGCCCGTTGCCGTCCTTCTGGTAGACGACGAAGTTGCCGTCGGTCTGCATGATGACGCGCGTGCTCATGGAGTCGACGTGCCAGCCCGGGTAGAGCGGTTCGTCGTCGTAGATCGCCGTGTAGCCGTTGCCCTGTTCGAGCGCCGCCTGGGCGGTGCCGGTGGTGGCGACCGTCCCGGCCAGGACGAGCGCGGCGGTCGCGGCGGCCGTGGCCGTGCGCCGGAGTGCCTTCTTGGTCTTCATGTCCCCGTGTCCTCTGTTCTCCGAGCCGATGTCAGTACAGGTCGGAGCTGCGCAGGCCGATCCACTGGACACTGTGGCCGGGCGGGGTGGCGAAGCCGATCGCGAGGCCGCCCTTGTCGAAGACCCCCACGGAGGCCAGGCTGTTGGGGTCGGACTTGAAGGTGTTGCTGGCCCAGCAGGGCTTGCTGGCGGCGTTGTAGACGACGAAGTTGCCGTCGCCCTGCATGATCGCCTTGTAGCCGCAGCCGAGAGTGTTGGGGGCGACCCACACCGGGTAGGGGGCGCTCGGGACGCCCCGGTAGAGGACGAGGTTGCCGTCGCCCTGCATGATCAGGCTGGTGTCACCGGCGGTCAGGCGGTCGCCCTGGAAGAGGATTCCGGGCTCGTTCATGCCCGAACGGTCCTCCGCCTGCGCGGTCCCCGCCGACACCATCGTCCCGGCCAGCGCCAGCACGCCCGCGGTGACGGCCATGGCCATGTGCCGCAACGTCTTCTTCGTCGTCTTCATGTCCCCGTGCTGCCTCTCTCGGTCCTCCGCGCCCGTGATCCCCCGGGGCGCCCTGTCGAGAAGATCATGGCGCAGGTCGGTAGACAAGCGATGAACGCGGTACCGGGGGGTGCCGGAGGCAGGAGGACGGGCAGCGGGCGGGACGGCGGCCGGGACCGCCGTGGGGCCGTCCCGCCTTCACGGTGTCGGTGTTCGTCCGGGCGTCGTCAGGGGACGGGGGCGCCGTCGATGAGCGTTGCTATCCTCGCGGAGGGCCCCACATCGCCCCGGAAGTGGTACCTGTCCCTGGTCGCGATGTTGGGGACGAGTCGCCTGCGACCGTCGATTCCCAGATAGACGTTGGGATCGTCGTCGGCGATTCGGCCGAGAACCGCGTCATCGATGTCCGGGCCCCTGGGGATGTCTTCGAGGAAGGTTTCGCTGTAGATGCCGTCGGTATCCGGGAACAGACCGTCGTAGATCGCCTGATCCACGATCCAGCGGCGCTGGCTGTCGATCACCAGGTAGACCGGGGACGGGTCTTCACCGGGGGCGTTGCTCCGATAGCGTCGGCCGTTAAGGGTGGCCATGTCAACCATGACTGCCTCCTGGTACAGGAGTGTCAACGGGCCCGACGGGCCCTCTCTTCCATGCTCCCACCGATCCGCGCATTCGGCGGGGGTGGATTTCCGGCCGGGCCGCCCGCCTGCCCGTCTGCCTGCCCGCCCGCGCGCCCGCCCGCCCGCCGAAGCGGCGAGCGGGCGGGGTGCGTTGCGGGTACGTGTCAGCAGCACCCGCCGTTGGTGCCCCAGGCGGGCTGGGCGTGCGACACGGGGGCGGGCGCCGGGGCGGCGTTGCCGGGCGCCGTGGCGAAGAGGAGCGTGGCGGCGAGGGCGAGGCCGCCGGCAGCGGCGATCAGCATCTTGCGCATGGTGAAGTCCCCCTGGCAAATAGGGCGTTGGGGGTTCGAGTCAAGGCCGTGATGGTGGCCTGTCAACGGATCTGGCCTCGCCCGGATCGTTGGAGGCCAACGATCCGGGCGGGGAGGCCGATGGGCGAGGCGTCCTCCCGGCGCTGCGGCCTGGGGGTCAGCGCAGGGTGTTGTCGGGGGCGTCCAGCCACACGTGTTGATCGCCGTCAGCCGTGACGGTCAGCCCGAAACGGGTCAGCTCCGGCTTGCCGTCCTCCAGCCATGCCCGGCGTGCGGCCACCACTTCGTCCCACAGGCGGCGAGGCCCGGCCTGGTGGACGGCGTCGGCTTCGTGCCAGTCGCGGAAGCGCACGGACGCCCAGGACCCCGCGTCGTCTGAGAGCCGGAAGCGGTGGGTGCCGGACGGGTCGGCCTCCTGCCAGGAGTGCAGGGTGCGGACCCCCGGCGTCCGGAGGCCGATGGCGAACGCCGCGTGGACGTTCTCCTCCGCCAGATCGGGGTCCAGCTGTGAGGGGCCCTGGTGGTCCGGTGAGCGGTCCGGGTCCTGGAGCTCGTGGGGTCGCTGGGCCCGCATCCACATGAACGACACGTCGCCCACGAATCGCCCGTGCGACTCCCGGCCTCGCTTGCCGACCTCCAGCCGGAGCAGTCCGGCGTTGGCGTACGGGGTGCCCCAGGGGGTCACGATGACGCCGCCGGGGCGGGTCTGTTCGATCCACGCGAGCGGCACCCGCTGAACGGCTGCCGTCGAGTGGATGCGGTCGTAGGGGCCACCGGCCGGGTAGCCGAGCAGGCCGTCGCCGACGACCCGGTGGGGCTTCAGTCCGAGCCGCTCCAGGCGCTCCGAGGCAGCCGCGGCCACCGCCGGGTCGACCTCGACCGTCGTCACGGCCCCGTCGCCGAGTCGGGCGCACAGCAGGGCGCTCGTCCAGCCGGTGCCGGTGCCGATGTCGAGCACCGTGTTCCCGTCCGCCACGTCCAGGTGGCGGAGCATCGACGCGACCAGGCGCGGCATGGACCCCGACGACGTCGCGGTGCCGGGCCCGTCCGCCCGGCCGTCGTCGAGCTGGGTGACGACCTGTCGGCCGGAGTTGACCTCCGCCCACCACTCGGCCGGGTCGGCGTCCTTGTCGACCAGGCGGTATCCGTTGGAGGTGTCACTGTCCTCGACCCAGATTTCGTCCGGCACGAAGGCAGAGCGCGGGGCGCGCTCGAAGGCGCCCCGCCACTCCTCGCCCAGCGCGCCGGTCTCCGCGAGGCCGGCGAGCAAGTGCGTGTAGTCGTCCATCAGGTCGGTCTCACTTCTTGGGCGGGTCGGTGACGGGCTTGGTCCACTGGCCGTCCGACTCCTTCGGGGACTGCTTCTTGTCCCCGGATCCGCCGCCCTTGCCATCGCCGTGCTTGCCCATGTCGGCCACTCCCTCGGAGTCGCTGGAATCGATAGCAATACGCTAGGAGGGCAGGCTAGTTGGGATCCACAGGATTCTACGAGATTGCACGACATCACCCGATCGCATCAATCGCAGCCGTGATCAACGCGCGAGCCTTCGAGCCGTGGACCGCCATGTCCGCCAGTGCCGCGAACGCATCGGCGTACATGGCCACTTCGCTGGGCTGCGTCAGAGTGAGGTGTCCGGACACCAGCTCCACGTTCACCTGGGCCGTGTCGAAGATCCAGAACCCTTCCGCAGGCATCCTTGTGCGGTGCAGCCGAGTAGGGACGATCCCGACGCTGACATTCGGCAAGGCGCTCACCGTGATCAGCCGCTCAAGCTGCGCGGCCTGGGTATCGGCGTTGCCGAGCCCGTTGCGCAGCACGGACTCCTCAAGCAGGAACGCGAAGCGCCGCTGCCCCTCGCGGAGCACGCGTTGCCGTTCCATCCGAACGGCCACGGCATCGGCCACGTCATCAACCGGCACTCGCCTGAGCTGGACAGCGCGCAACACGTCCTCGGTGTAGCCGTGCGTCTGGAGGAGCCCGGGGACGAGCCACGACGAGTAGGCCCGGAACCAGTGCGTTCGCTCGAACAGAGGCAGAACGGCTTCCTGCGCCCTTCGCAGCCCCGTGCGCTCCATGCGGCGCCACTCCACCCACATGCCTTCCACGGTCCGCAGCGAGGCCACCAGGTCGGCTTCCTGGTCTTCCCTGCCGCAGGCGCGGCACCAAGTGCGCAGGTCATCGGCGGACGGCGAGGTTCTGGCGCCGGTGATCCGGGACACCTTGGACGGGTGCCAACCGCACAGCGCCGCAAGCTGCTTGCCGTCGAGCCCGGCGTCCTGGCACATCTCCCGAAGGCGATCTGCGAGGACCCGCCGGGCGGCTTGGACGTGAGACGATCCGGAAGCGGACATGAGGGGTCAGGTCAGCTTGTAGTCCTCGTGCGGGGTGGCCCTTTCCCATACGGTCTCGAAGGCGGAGCTGACCAGATCCACGGCGGCCCGGTCCGTCCGCCACTCCCGGTCAACGACCTCGCCGATGCCGGAGAAGTACGTGAACAGCACGGCTGATTCGTCGAACATCCAGAGGTCCGTTCCTGGCAGCGCGATGTCGGCGGCCCTCCGTCGTGGCAGCCAGCGGACCAGCTCACCTGCGGCGATGTTGGCGAACGTGAGGTCGTGCTCGTACCGGATGTAGTCCGTCACCGGCTCCGAGACGATCCGGGCCCGTCGCATGACCACACCGCGCCCGGTGGTCGCGGCTGCAAGGTCGGCCCAGGATCCGCACCAGTCGGGCAGTTTGGCCGGGTCATTGTCGTACCGATGGCCGGCGCGCCAGCGAGCGAACTCCGGATCATCCGGCGTGTAGCTGTCACGCATCTCCAAGTGCACGGCGGAGCGCTGTGCACCGGCCAAGCCCTCACGAACGGGGTACTTCACCGGTTCCGTCCTTCAGTCGCGGAATGAACCGCCGCATCACGGCCGGGAGCCGGACGATCGTCTCGTGGTCCGGAACATCCGCGCTGTGACCGGGGATCGATCCGATCTCCTGGCATGCCTTCACGTCTTCTTCCGTGGCTCTGTAGGACTGGATCAGCAGATCCCCGCTGTCCTCGTCCAGCCAGATCGTCGGCGAGTCGTCAACGGGGGTGTTCGGGATGATGCCCAGGAAACGCAGCCTCATGACTTCTCCCTGTGCCGGACCGATTGCACTCAGTCGCACGACTATCACCCCCGACAGCCGACGGGCGCAAGAACCACGGGTGCGGCTGACTCGGCGCGGTGGTGGTGAAGCGAACCCCCCGCCCGCTCGTTGGAGGCCAACGAGCGGGCGGGGGAGAAGGGCGAGTCAGGCGAGGTGGTCGAACTCGCCGGCCTTGGCCCCGAGGAGGAAGGCGTACAGCTTGGCGGTCGTGGTGGTGATGACGAGGGACGGGTCGTCGGACTCGCGAACGTGGCGTAGGCCGTCGATTCCGGTGGCGAGTTCTAGGCAGTTGTTGCCGTCATCTCCGCCGCTGAACGATGACTTCTGCCAGGAGAGTTCGGGCATCTGTGGCGCCTCTCACAGTTGTAGCGGGTAGAGAAGGTGTTGGAGAAGCCCCCATGAGCTCTGTGAGTTGCGACCGCGTGCTGCTGTTGCGTCGACGGCTGGCAATGCGATCTCACTCAACTGCTGGAACTTCCGTCGGTACGCCACAATATTCTCAGGGGTGCCGCTGTGCTCTGCACGCCCGGGCACGTCCAGGACGATCGTCGCAAGGTCGACACAGCCGGGATCGCACAGGAGGAAGGTGCCTGAGTGGGAGGGCTTGCTAGGTGCGGCGAACGGAAGAATCTGGATGGTGACGTTGGGGTGCTCTCCCATGTCCAGCAGATGCTCCAGCTGCGCCCGCATGACCTCTACGCCGGGGAAGAGCATTCGCAGGGCCGCTTCGTGGATGACGAAGTGGAACTCCCTCTGTTGCCCGTCGGTCAGAATTTGCTGCCGTGCGATGCGGAACTCGATCTGAGTCGCGGTATCCCATTTCCCAGAGCCGCCGTCGTAGATCGCCTCGGTGTATTGAGGCAGCTGGAGCAATCCCGGGATGTATAGGGTCTCGTAGTTGTCGAGGCGGGTCGCGCGGTCTTCCAGCTCTGCCAGATCCAGCGACAGGTCCGGAACCTTGCTGTCGAAGTTGCTCCACCACCCCTTGCCGGTGCTTCGTCCCATCTCGGCAAGGACCTTGCGATAGGTCAAGTCTGTGCAGCCGTAGGCGTCGAGCCAGACTTCGAGGCGCTCGGGGTTGAGGGTGATACGGCCTGCTTCGGTGTGGCTTACTGCCGGACCCTTCATGCCGACCAAGGCTCCGGCCTCTGGTGCGGACAGCCCCGCAGCTGCACGTAGCCGTTGCAGTTCCTCGCCGAACCGGCGCTGTCGCTGGCTGATTGGTCCCTTGTAACCCACGGTCTTCCCTTCCCTGTCGGCGCAGTCTGGCGCACAACCCATGCGCGGTGCCACTAACGAGTGAGCTTCGCTGATCTGCTTGCAACATTGCCAACTACGCCCCTACTCTCAGTGTTGCACCGATCACATGACGGAGCGTTGGCTTCGTCGATTCCCCTCCTCTCCCATCCCTGGGGTCTCTCATGTGTGCCTTCAATCCCCCCGACTGCTCCGCCGCCCGGAGCGAGCTCTCCTCCCTCCTCGCCGCCGCCGGGTGGCC
Organism: Kitasatospora sp. NPDC096128; assembly: GCF_040303105.1. NCBI lineage: Bacteria > Bacillati > Actinomycetota > Actinomycetes > Kitasatosporales > Streptomycetaceae > Kitasatospora > Kitasatospora sp. NPDC096128. Next base: position 175,712 of record NZ_JBEOSP010000009.1, read on the forward strand.
GCCGTCCCTCATCTCCGACGCCGAACTCGCCTTCCACGAGCTCTTCGTCAACGCCTGGGAGCACTCGGGCAGCCTCGCGCCGCTCTGCACGTTCTCCCTCTCCCCGGGCCGCCTCCGGGTCCAGGTCTGCGACGACAGCCCGATCCTCCCGCCCGAGCCCCACCTCCCCCTGGATCCGCTCTCCCTCTCCGGCCGGGGCCTCCACCTCGTCCGTGCGCTCACCCACCGTTTCGGTGCCGACCCCCGTAAACACGGCAAAGCCATTTGGTTCGAGATGGAGTCCCTCGCGTGACCGACCGCAACCACCGCCAGCGCCGCCCGATGAAGCCCACTGACCCCCGCCTGCGCGCCTACCGCGACGAGCACGTCCGCGCGCTGCTCGCCGAACTGCACGAGCGCGGACAGGACTTCGGCCTGGTCTTCCCCTCTGCCACCACCGACAAGACCCTCGACGGCCGAGTCCTGGTCCGCTTCAACACGGCCCCGCTCTCGACCCTGCTCAACCTCCTCACCCTCCTCCTCGACGCCGACCGCGAGCGCTCGTGCGGTTCCTGATCGGCGCCGCCTTCGCCGTCCTGCTCGCCCTCGCGCTGGCCACTGTCGCCCTGGGCGTGATCACCGCACTCAACGTTGCAAGGCCTGATGAAGAGGAGCCCCGGGATGTCTGACCCCGCCGTCGAGAACGCCCTCGCCGCCGCGCAGTACGCCGTCGCGGCCGCCTTCAACTCTCTCTCACCCATCCCCACCCCGGTCACCCCGCCCGTCCCCGATGACTTCGACTGGCCGACCCTCGAAGCCTTCGTCTTTCACCTGGGCTTCGCCGCCGACGACTCGGACGCCGCCCTCAACCTCTACCGGCTCCTCTTCGCCGTCCAGCGGATCGCCTACCGCGAGGCCGCCGGCCGTAACGCCCCTTGGCCGGCCACCCGGCTCGGCCCCCGCGCGCCCGTGTGAAACCCTCGCCCCACCCGTGTGAAACCCTCGCCCCATGGGGGACGAGTTCACGCGCCGGATGGCCGCTGCCTGGGAATGGTGGGACGCCGCCATCGAGGACTCCCAGGAGGGCCGGTGGATCCGCACCGATGCCGAGCGCCGGATGATCGACGACATCGCCGCCGCTACCGTCGGCTGCCCCACCCCGTCCACCGATCTCCCCTGGCGGGCCCGGCTCGCCCGGATCGTCCGCTGGGCCGCCGTGTTGCGGCTCGCCGCCCGGGCCGGCGGCTGGGAGCTGACGCCCGTCGGCGACACGCCCCCGCCCCGGCCGGCCGGCATGGCCGTCCTGCTCTCCGCCCTCTATGCGGTCGGAGAGCAGGGCGAACTCTGGCTCGATGCCCTGCGTACGGACGGTCCGCCTTCGCTCGCCGAGGTCGTCCGAGCGGAGGCCTTCCTCTTCGGGCCGGGTTCCGCCGAGGACCTCCGCCAGTTCTTCTACGACTGATCGATTCCCCACAGGCTCCCGGAACAGGAAGTCGGCCCGTCCGACGTCCTGCTCCGGTACGAGTCGCTGCGGCCGGGATTTGTCCGGCGATCACGACGCGGGGTCAGGGGTGAGTCCCGAGGCGGGGTCGGGGCCGGCTCAGGGGCCGGTCAGGGGCGGACCCGATATCCGACGCCCGGGCGGCTCGGCAGGATGGACGACGTCGCAAGCACCCGCCGAGCCGATCCACGGAGTCCCGCCCATGAAGCCCCTCGCTCGTCGTGCCGCCACCCTCGCCCTGGCCTGCTCCGCCCTCGCCGCCCTCACCGTCGGCGCGGGCGGCGCCCAGGCCTTCGCCGCGAGCGGGCCGAACACCGGTGCCACCGAGGCCCCCGGGGGCACCGCGGCATTTCCGGCGCTGAACCCGGCCGCCCTGGAGGCCGCGATCCAGACCCGGCCCGCCGACGGCTCCGCCGGTGCGATCGTCCGGGTCGGCGAGCCGGGCCAGTTGTGGAAGGGCTCCACCGTCGACAGCCAGACCGGCCGCAAGATCCCGGAGAACGCGCACTTCCACGCCGGCAGCATCTCCAAGGTCTTCCAGTCGACCGTCACCCTCCAGCTCGCGGCCGAGGGCCGGCTCGACCTCGACCAGACCGTTCAGCACTACCTGCCCGGCCTGCTCCCGGACACCTTCCAGCCGATCACCGTGCGTCAGCTGATCAACTACACCAGCGGCCTGCCGGACGTGGACGAGGGCAAGCCCGACGCCGGCGTCGACGACACGATCGCGAACCGCTACACCTTCCGGACCTTCGACGAGGTCATCCAGGACACCCTGCGCCCCGCCGACCGCCCGTGGCCCGGACCGCACTTCGCCCCCGGCACCGAGCAGGAGTACAACTCGCTCGCGTTCCGGATCGGCGGCAAGCTCATCGAGCGGATCACCGGCAACTCCTTCAAGGAGGAGGTCACCGACCGCATCCTGGGGCCGCTGCACCTCGACCAGACCTCGGTGCCCGAGGACGACTCCGAGCTGCCCCGGCCGTACCTGCACGGCTATATGACCGACAGCCGGGGCGAGGCGGTGGACGTCAGCGAGCAGGGCGGCACCCCGTCCAACATGATCTCCACCCCGGCGGACCTGGACCACTTCATGACCGCGCTGTTCCAGGGCCGCCTGCTGCCCGCCGCGCAGCAGAACGAGCTGTTCACCCTGCCCAAGGACGACGAGGGCAAGCTCGTCCCGTTCGTCGGCGGCACCTCCTGCAACAAGGTGGCCTGCTTCGGTGCCGGTCTGATGTCCACGCCGCTGCCGAACGGCGCCGTGCTCTGGGGCAAGACCGGCCACGACGACGGCTACGCCAACGGCATGTTCGCCACCCGCGACCTGTCCATCCGGGCCGTGTACTCGGTCTCGAACCTCAGCTCCGACTTCGCGGTCCCGAGCCCGCTGGCCGACCGCCTGCTGGGAGCCGTCCTGGCGCCTCCGGCCTGGTAGGTGCCCCGGCCGGGGACCGTCTCCGGGGAGCGGGAAGTCGGCCCCGCCGACTTCCGGTGCGCGATTCGTGACCGCCTCGGGTGCAACCGAACACCCGTTGCCACCCGTTTCAGCTGGTGTGAAGCTCACCGGCACCCCGTTCTTCGTCCTCGCGCTCCTCCTCGTCCCGCTCTCCGTGGGCCTCCTGATGTACCTGTGGAACCGGGTGCGCGGGCCGCAGGCCCTGCGCTTCGGGTCGCGGCTGCTGATGGTGGCCTTCGCGCAGGCCACGGCGGTGACGCTGGTGTTCGTGGTGGTCAACAACGACAACCAGCTGTACGGCAGCTGGGACGACCTGCTCGGCACCGGCAACCACGTGCGCGCCGTGCCCGTCCCGCCCCCGGCGGACGCGACGGCGGCGGCGAACGCGCCCGACCAGCCCAAGGTGGTGCAGCAGTTCGGGCCGGTGGACGACGACGCGGTGCCGAAGGACGTGAAGACGACCCAGCTGAAGGGCCGGGTGTCCGGGGTGGACGGCGAGGTGCTGGTCTGGACGCCGCCGCAGTACGACGACCCGGCGTACAAGGACAAGAAGTTCCCGGTGGTCGAACTGCTCGCGGGCTTCCCCGGCTCGTCCAGCGCCTGGTTCGGCAGCATGAACGTCTCCAAGCAGCTGGCGCCGCTGATGAAGTCCGGCCAGATCGCGCCGTTCATCCTGGTCTCGCCGCGCGTCGTGCTGCTCGGCAGCCACGTCGACACCGGCTGCGCGGACGTGCCGGGCAAGGTCAACGCCGAGACCTGGCTGGCGCGCGACGTGCCGCAGATGGTGCTCGACAACTTCCGCGCCGAGCCCGGCCCCGAGCACTGGGGAGTGGCCGGCTACTCGGCGGGCGCGCACTGCGCCGCCCGGCTCGCGCTGGGGCACCCGAACCGGTACCACGCGGGCGTCAGCCTCTCCGGCTACAACGACCCGGCGGGCGAGCCTGCCTCGCTGACCGCCAAGGACGCTCACCTGCGCGAGATCTCCAACCCGGTCTACCTGCTCCAGCACGCCCAGACGCCGCCCAACGTCGCCCTGTACGCGACGGGCAAGAAGGGCGACGGCTTCGAGGACGCCCAGGCGCTCCAGAAGAACGCCAAGGCGCCCACGGTCATCACCCCGGTGGAGGTCAACGGCCCGCACCTGACCTCCACCTGGCAGCCGCTGGTGCCGTCGGTGTTCACCTGGCTCACCCAGACCATCGGCAAGACCGGCTGAGCGGCCGGAGCCCGGTCACCGCTGCGGCAGCTCGCAGCCGTCCGGCCCGCAGGCCTCGGCGTCGCCGGGCGCGCCGACCTGGACCAGCGGGGTCGGCACCCGGCTCTCCCAGGCCTGCTCCAGCGCCATGGTGAAGGTCTCGGCGGGCTGGGCGCCGGACACCCCGAGCCGCCGGTCGAGGACGAAGAACGGCACGCCCGTCGCCCCCATGGCGCTCGCCGTCGCCTCGTCCTCGCGCACCGCCTCCGCGTACGCCTCCGGGTCGGCCAGCACCGCGGCCGCGGCCTCGCCGTCCAGCCCGGCCCCGACGGCCAGCTCGACCAGTCGGCCGGGGTCGAAGGCGGAGCGCTCCTCGGCGAAGTTGGCCCGGTACAGCGCGTCCAGCAGCTCGGCCTGCCGGCCGTGCTCGGCGGCGAAGTGCAGCAGCCGGTGCATGTCGAAGGAGTTGGCGGCGTCCCGCCCGTCGGACAGGTACGGCAGGCCCTCGCCGCGCGCGTTCTCGGCGATCCGGGCCTCCGCCGCCTCGGCCTCGTCCAGGCTCAGCCCGTACTTGGCGGCGAGCAGCGGGATCAGCGGGCGGGCCGTGCTCGGCGCGTGCGGGTCCAGCTCGAAGGAACGGTGGACGACCTCCACCTCCTCGCGGTGCGGGAACGCCGCCAGGGCCCGCTCGAACCGGGCCTTGCCGATGTAGCACCACGGGCAGTTGATGTCGCTCCAGATCTCCACGCGCACGGCGCCGCGCTCCTTCCAGCCGCACGCGGACCGTCCGCGCCGACCTCCTTGCCAACACCGTCGCCGACCTGAATATTTCTTGACCTGAAATGTTCAGGTCCTCGGAGTCGGCCACCCGGCGACCGCCCGCTCGTAGCGGCTCGTCCGGAGGGCCCGGTACGTCCTCCCGTGGCTGCCGCCTGAGCGGCGTCAGGTGAAGGACGGCCAGCGGTCGGCGGCCCAGCTGTGCCAGTCGGCCCAGGGGGCCGGGGGCGGGTCGAGGCGGTGGCCTGCCAGCTCTCCGGCGTCGGGTTCTTCGAAGTGGGCGCGGCCGTCCAGGATGGCGGCCTCGGTCATCGGGAAGGTCTCGTCCGGGGTGGTGGCCCAGCGGTGGGCGATGCGGGCGCGTTGGGTGTCCTGGTCCACCGGGAGGTAGAGCAGCCGGCAGGACGCCCCGGCCGAGGCCGCCAGCCAGCGGATCGCGGAGCGTTCATCGCGCCCCCAGCAGCCGAAGTCGACGACGACATCGGCCCCCGCGCGCAGGGCGCCCAGGCCGAGGGAGAGCAGGCGGCCTTCGAGGACGTCCCGTTTGCCGTCGGCCTCGGCCAGGCCGAACAGCGGGAGCATCCACTCGTCGGGGCTCAGCCGGACCGCTCGGTGCTCCTCGGCGAGCCGGCGGGCGAGTGTCGTCTTGCCGGCGCCGGGCAGCCCGACCAGCAGGAACAGGGTCGTCATGCTCGCATGGTGGCAGCCGCGGCGTGCCCGGTGCGAACGCTTTTGCCCGTGGAACGGGAGGTCGGCCGGCCGACCTCCCGCTCCGGGGGCAGCGCCGCCCGGGGCGGCGGATCGGGGTCAGCAGGAGATGCTGCCGCCGCCGACGTCGGTGCCGAGCACGCCGGTGAACTGCTTGAACAGGTTGATCCGGTCGTTGCGCTCGTCCGGGTTCTTGCCGTTGCACTCCAGGTCGCCGTTGATGCTGCGGATGGTCTCGCCGAAGCCCCGGTTGTTGACGATGGCGTCGTGCGGGGTCATCGTGCCGGCGCCCTTCTGGGTGTCCCAGAACCAGAGGGCGGTCTTCCAGGAGACGGCCGGGTCGGTCTGCACCAGGTTCGGGTTGCGCAGCAGGTCGATGTGCAGGGCGTCGCCCGCGGCCTTGTAGTTGAAGTTCCAGCTGATCTGCAGCGGTCCGCGCCCGTAGTAGGCGGACTTCCCGGCCGGACAGCCGTAGGGCTGGGAAGTGTCGCAGTAGTGGCTGTAGTTGGCGGTGTTCTGCTCCACGACGTACTTGAGCCCGCCGGTCTCGTGGCTGACGTTGGCCAGGAAGGCGGCGGCCTCGCGCTTGCGGGTGGCGTTGTCGCCGGTGGCGGTGAAGGCGGGGTAGGCGCCCAGGGCGTCGGTGAGGCCCCGGTACGTGTAGAAGGAGTTCCGGCTCGGGAACATCTTGTTGAACTGGGCCTCGCTGACCACGAACGAGCCTGCGGCGGAGGCCGGGGCGGCGGTCGGGCCGGTCAGGGCGAGGGTGCTCAGCACGGCCACCGAGGCGGCCGTGGCGAGGGTGCGGGAAAGCGTCATCGTTCCTCGTCGGGTGTCGTGGAGGGAGAGGTGCTTCGCGCTCGAAGCGCCGGTGCCATCGTGGTCGGCGGCGCCCCGGGATCCGCACTCTTCCGAGGTCTAAACCACTCGTACGGGTTATATCCGGTCGGGGAGTTGGGGCGATCTCACCGCAGGGTGATCATCCGGCAGTCGTACACACCGGATAGCCTCATCCGCGCACGACACCAGAGCGGACCCCGGGGGACAGGGCATGGCGCACACCGACGACGAGGGCGACGACCGGCTGGCGGCCGAGGGCGAGGTGGCCGTCGCCCGGCTGGCGATCGACTCCGGCGACCTCGGCCACGCCGCCGACCACCTCGCCGACGCCATCCTCGCCGACCCCCAGCTGCCCGAACTGCACGAAGCCCTGGCCGAGTTGTGCGCCGCCGCGGGCGGCCCCGCCGCGGCCCGCGAGCTGTTCCCGCTGGACGGCGAGGTCTACCTGGGCACGGTCGTCTGCCGCGCCCACGTGGAGGCCGCCGCCGGGGACTGGGACACCGCCGTCAGCCTGCTCGCCTCGGCGATCCAGTACGAGCCGGCCCGCCCCTGGGCGCACGCCGCCTGGCTCGCCCGCGAGGACCTGCCCGTCCTGGTCGACCCGGACGCCGTCGCCCAGGCGGCGGCCCGCGCCGCCGGAGCGCTGCCCGACCCGCTGCCCACCGAACTCGCCGACGCCGTCAGGCCCTTCGAGCGCTTCCTGCGGGCCGTGGTGGCCCACCACCCCGAGCACCCGCTGCTGCTGGCGATGGCCTCCGGCCTGACCCGCCGCTTCGGCGCCACCACCCGGGCGGTCGAACTCGCCGAGCGGGCCCACCGGCTGGCCTCCGGCTACCTGCCCTCCGTGATGCTCGGCAACGCCCTGCGCGCCGACGGCCGCCCCGAGGAGGCGCTCGCCGTCTGGGAGGCCGAACTGGCCCGGGTCGCACCGGACGACGGCAACTCCAGCAGCTACCTCGCCGTGGACGTCGCCGAGCTGTACGGCACCCTCGGCCGGCCCGCCGAGGGCCTGCCCTGGCTGGAGCGCGTCCTCGCCACCGAACCGGGCCACCCCAAGGCCGGCCCCGCCGTGCACGGGCTGCGGCACGCCCTCGACGGCGACGCGGCCCACCTGCTCGCCCTCGCCGACCACCACCGCGACCACCCCGACCACGAATACGCCCAGGACCTGCTGGAGCGGCTCAGCCACCGGGAGCCCTGGCTCGGCATGGTCTCCGGCGCCACCGAGGCGACCGTCAACGTGCTGCACCAGGTGCTCGGTTCCGCCGGCACCGGCCGCGACACCGAGATCGACTGCACCGCCTCCGCCGTCGAGCCGCCCAGCTCGGTGCTGGCCGTGCAGCTCGCGCTGCCGCGCTCCACGGTGTCCTACCGGTCCGTCGGCGAGCCCGACCCCCGGCTGCCGCTGACCGAGCCCACCACCCGGATCTGGGCCTGGGACGGCACCGACCCCCGCCCGGCCGTCGCCGCGCCCGCCCCGTCCAGCGCCGACCTCGTGCGCGCCACCGCCGAGATCGTCTGGCCGACCGTCCCCGCCGCCTACGACCACGCCGTCCGGCTGGCCGGGCTCCCGCTGGACGAACTGCTCGGCGTGCTGGTCCACCCGCCGACGCCCCGGGAGGACGACCTCGGCCGCGCGCTGCTCGCCCACCAGCCCGAGCTGTGGGTGCGCGCCGTCCAGGCCTTCGCCTGCCTCGGCATCGCCCACCACCGCACCGACCAGCCCTGGGAGGGCTCCGAGCGCCGCCGGGTGCTGCGCGACCTGCTGCTCGGCCCGGAGGACTGGGTGGTCGAGGCGGCCGGCTTCGCCCTGGTCGCGATCGGCTGGACCCACCCCGACGCGCGCGCCGACGTCGCCGGACTGCTGCGGCAGCGGCTGCACTACAGCGCGGAGGCGAGCCGAAGCCGGGTGGTGACGATCCTCCGCTCGTACTGCGCCCTGGTGCTCGCCGCGCCGTGGGCGGAGCAGCCCGACCGCGAGCTCGCCCGGCGACTGCTGGACGAGGCCGACGCGCGGGACGAGGCCGACGCGCGGGACGCCGAGGAGGTGGAGGAGGCCCGGGAGGTCGAGGCGGCCGGGGAGGGCGAGGAGCCCGGTCCGACGGAGCCCGAACCGCCGCAGCGGCAGTACCAGCAGCGGTCGGAGGAGCCGGGGCCGTCCCGCCCCGGCCTGTTCCGCCGGCTCTTCGGCCGCTCCTGAGGCCCGCGCCTGACGCCCGTTCCCGAGCCCGTTCCTGAGGTCCGTTCCTGAGCCCGTTCCTGAGGCCCGCCCCGACGGCCGGACGGCCTGGACGCCGGACGGCCCTACACGCCCGGCAGGGTCTCCTGGTCGACGTCGTACCGGGCGACCCGCTCCGCCGGGTCCCGGCACTCCGGCCCAAGCCGGAGCATCCGCGACTCCGGGTCGTGCAGCGGCCGGTGGCAGCGCCGGCAGGTCACCCGGGGGCGGAGGGCCTGGGTGGTGTCCGTGCCGGGGAGTGGCTCAGGGCTCGTCATGGGGAGACGGTAGCCGCCGCCTCCCGTGGGAGGATCCTCCGCATGGCCACCGACCGCAGCAGTGCCGGAGACCCGGCGCGCACCCTCGCCCTGCTCTGGGGGCTCACCGCCGAGGAGAAGCCGGGCCGGCGCGGCCCCCGGCAGGCCCGTTCGACCGGCGAGATCGCCGCCGTCGCCATCGCCCTGGCCGACTCCGAGGGCGTGGACGCCGTCACCATGCGCCGGGTCGCCCAGGAGCTGGGGCTGTCCCCGATGGCCCTCTACACCTACGTGCCGGGCAAGGCCGAGCTGCTCGACCTGATGCTGGACACCGTCTACGCCACCATGCCGCGCAGCACCCCGGCGGACGCGGGCTGGCGGTCCCGGGCCACCGCGGTCGCCGACGACAACCGGGCGCTGTTCCGCGCCCACCCGTGGGTCGCCGCCGTGTCCACCAGCCGTCCGCCGCTCGGCCCGGGCCTGATGGCCAAGTACGAGTACGAGCTGCGCGCCCTGGAGGGCACCGGCCTGCCCGACGTCGAGCTGGACGCCGCGCTGACCCACCTGCTCGGCTTCGTCCAGACCTGCGCCCGGATGGCCGCCGACGAGCGGGCCGCCCGGCAGGACAGCGCGCTGACCGACGCCCAGTGGTGGCAGGCCAACGCCGAGCTGCTGGCCCGGGTCTTCGACCCCGAGCGGCACCCGGTCGCCGCCCGCGTCGGCGCCGCGGCCGGGGAGGCGCACGGCGGCGCGTACAGCGCGGACCACGCGTACGCCTTCGGCCTGGCCCGCGTGCTGGACGGGCTGGAGGCCCTGATCAGGGAGCGGTAGCGGGGAGCGGTAGACGCGTCCTGGTCAGGACGCGGCGGCCCGCCCGTCGTACTCCTCGCGCGCCGTGAGCACGGCGGCCACCCGCCGCTCCGACCAGTGGGCGAGCGCCGCGACCAGCTCCGCCGCCTCCCGCCCGAGCGGGGTGAGGCTGTAGTCGACCCTGGGCGGGATCACCGGGTGCGCCTCGCGCAGCACGAAGCCGTCCCGCTCCAGCGTCTGGAGGGTCTGGGCGAGCATCTTCTCGCTGACCCCGGAGACCTGCCGCCGCAGTTCGCTGAACCGGTAGCCGCGTTCGCGCAGCGCGCCGAGGACGAGCACGCCCCAGCGGCTGGTGACGTGCTCCAGCACGCCCCGGGACGGGCACATCCGGTCGAAGACGTTCGCCGGGGGCAGCTCGCTCACCTGCATGACGCTTACCTTCATATCAGTACCATACTTTGAAGTGCGTACTTTCGAAAGGTTAGTGCAATCCCTAGGGTTAGTTCCGAGGCCAGAGCCACCAACCGAAGGAGCACCCCATGTACGTCGTCACCGGAGCCACCGGCCAGCTCGGCCGTCTCGTCGTCGAGGGCCTGCTGGCCGCGGTCCCCGCGAGCGAGGTGGCGGTCGCCGTCCGCTCCGCCGGGAAGGCCGCCGATCTGGCCGAGCGCGGGGTCGACGTCCGGGTGGTCGACTACGACCGGCCGGAGAGCCTGGCCGGCGCCTTCGCCGCCGGAGACCGGGTGCTGCTGATCTCGGGCAGCGAGGTCGGCCGCCGCATCCCGCAGCACCGCGCCGTGGTCGAGGCCGCGAAGGCCGCCGGGGTCGCCCTGCTCGCCTACACCAGCATCCCGGGGGCGGCGACCTTCCGGCTGGCCGACGAGCACAAGGCGACCGAGGAGCTGATCCTCGCCTCCGGCCTCCCGTACGCCTTCCTGCGCAACGGCTGGTACACCGAGAACTACCTGGGCGACGCGGCCGGCACCGTCGAGCGCGGCGTGGTGCTCGGCAGCGCCGGGGACGGGCGGGTCGCCACCGCCCCGCGCCAGGACTACGCGGACGCGGCGGTCGCCGTGCTGCTGCGGGAGGACGGGCCGAACCGGGTGTACGAGCTGAGCGGCGACGCTGCCTGGAGCCTGCCCGAGCTGGCCGCCGAGCTGGCGCAGGCCTCCGGCAAGCCGGTCGCGCACCGGAACGTCACCCCGGCCGAGCACCTGGACGTCCTGGTCGGCGCGGGCCTGCCGCAGGGCTTCGCGGAGGCCCTGGTCGACGTGGACGCGGGCATCGCGCGCGGCGAGCTGGCCGGCACCCCGGGCGACCTGGCCCGGCTGATCGGCCGCCCGACCGTCCCGCTGGCGGAGTCCGTCCGCGTCGCGCTCGGCGCCTGAGGCGGACGCCGGCCCGGCCCGGCCCCGGCGACCTCCGACCGTCGCTGACCGGCCCGAACGCCGGGCCTGTCCCAGCATGCAAGCACTGTCATGACCAAAATCCGGAAACGGAGATGACAGGCTGCCCTCCCGCCCGCTACCGTCGCATCGATATTCGCGCGCGCGGGAGGGCACTCGGCCATGCCACAGACGACCCAGCAGGACAGCGGCCGAGGCCTCTGGTACGGCATGGCGGCCTACGGGATCTGGGGGCTCTTCCCCCTGTTCTGGCCCCTGCTGGAGCCCGGCGCCGCCGACGACATCCTGGCCAACCGGATGGTCTGGTCCCTGGTCGCGGTGGTGCTGATGCTGGTCGCCCAGCGGCACTGGAGCTGGATACGCCCGCTGCTGCGCCAGCCCCGCCGGCTCGCCATGCTGGCCGGCGCGGCCACCGTGATCTCCGTCAACTGGGGCGTCTACATCTGGGCCGTCAACAACGGCCACGTGGTGGAGACCAGCCTCGGCTACTTCATCAACCCGCTGGTCACCATCGGCTTCGGTGTCCTGGTGCTCAAGGAGAAGCTGCGCGGTGCGCAGTGGACGGCCGTCGGCATCGGCGCGGCCGCCGTCGCGGTGCTCACCGCCGCCTACGGGCAGCTGCCCTGGATCGCGCTCACCCTGGCGCTCTCCTTCGCCACCTACGGCCTGCTGAAGAAGCAGGTCGGGCTGAGCGGGCTGGAGAGCCTGGCCGCGGAGAGCGCCTTCATGTTCCCCTTCGCCCTCGGCTACCTGGTCTACCTCGAGGTCAGCGGGCGCGGCACCTTCGGGCACACGGTGGCCGGCTCGTACGGCTGGGGGCACTCCGGGCTGCTGATGCTCAGCGGGGTGATCACCGCGATCCCGCTGCTGTTCTTCGGCGCGGCCGCCGTCCGGGTGCCGCTGACGGTGCTCGGCCTGCTGCAGTACCTGGCGCCGGTGTTCCAGTTCCTGATCGGCGTCGCGGTGTTCCACGAGTCGATGCCGCCCGCACGCTGGGCCGGCTTCGCCCTGGTGTGGGCCGCGCTCGCGATGCTCACCTGGGACGCGCTGCGCCAGGTGCGGGCCGACCGCGCCGGGCGGGCCGCGGCCGTGCCGCAGCCCGCCCCTGCGGCGGAACCCGTGGCGGAGCCCGCGGCGGAACCCGTGACGGAGCCCGTCACCCGCTGACGGGCCCGCCGGTCACGCGCTGATGTCGCGGCTGGTGAACCGGGCCCAGGCCGCCGAGCCGAACACGGCGACGTAGGCGGCCTGCAGGCCGAGGTCCTTCCACACGCCGTCCCAGTACATCGGCTCGCGCAGCAGGTCCGAGAAGCTCATCCAGTAGTGGGTGAACAGGAACGGCCGGATCGCGTCCAGCTGCGGGAAGGCGTCCAGGATCTGCACCGTGATCACCAGCCCGACGGTCGCGGCCATCGCCGCGATGCCGCTGCCGGTGAGGGTGGAGACGAACAGCCCGATCGCCACCAGCCCGGCCAGCGAGACCGCGACCACCCCGGCCACCAGCACCGCCCGCAGCAGGGCGTCGCCGAAGCCGATGGTGTCCCCGGAGATCAGAGTGACCTCGCCGAGCGGGAACAGGGTGGCGCCGGTGGCCAGCGCCGTCACCGCGACCGCCGCGGTGGCCGCCAGGCAGAACACCAGCCCGGCGGTGAACTTGGCGGCCAGCAGCCTGGTCCGCCCGGCCGGGGCGACCAGCAGGTAGCGCAGCGTCCCGGTGGCCGCCTCGCCCGCCACCGAGTCCCCGGCGACCACGCCGACCGTCATCGGCAGGAAGACCGGCAGGGCCACCGCCAGCGCGGTGAACACCAGGAACAGGCCGTTCTGGGTGGTCTGCGCGATGAAGCTCGGGCCGCCGCCGCCCTCGTGCGGGCTGTCGGTGTTGAGCTTGACCACCACGCCGATCAGGATCGGCAGCAGCGCCAGGATGCCCAGCAGCACCTTGGTGCGCATCCGGCGGAACGTCAGGTGCAGCTCGTTGCGGAACAGCGCCAGGAAGCCGGACGCGGTCTGCGGCCGCCGACCGGTCACCGGCACCGTGCCGGCCCCCGTCGTCCCGGCACCCGCCGTTCCGGCACCCGTCGCCGCGGCGCCGGTCACCGCAGCCCCCGTCGCCTCAGCCTGCGACATCGAAGCCCTCCCCGGTCAGCGCCACGAAGGCGTCCTCCAACGTGCCCCGCTCCAGCCCGAACCCGTGCACCCGGACCCCGGCCTCGACCAGTGCCGCGCACAGCTTGGGCAGCGCCTCGTCGTCGCCGGCGCCCAGCTCGCCGTCGACCCGGTCCTCGCCGGGTACCAGCGCGCCCACCTGGTGGGCGGCCAGCACCTCGGCGGCCTGCGCCACGTCGGGGGTGCGGACCACCAGCCGCCCCTGGGCCCGGGCGGCCAGCTCGGCCACGGTGCCCTGGACGACCAGCCGGCCCCGGGACATCACCGCCGCGTGGGAGCAGACCTGTTCGATCTCGTCCAGCAGGTGCGAGGAGAGGAACACCGTGGTGCCCTCCGCCGCGACCTCCCGGACCAGCGCCCGGATCTCCCGCATGCCCTGCGGGTCCAGCCCGTTGGTCGGCTCGTCCAGCACCAGCAGCTCGCGCGGCTGCAGCAGCGCGGAGGCCAGGCCCAGGCGCTGCTTCATGCCGAGCGAGTAGGCGCGGGCCTTCTTCCCGGCGGCGGCGCTCAGGCCGACCCGCTCCAGCGCGGTCTCGACCCGCTGCCGGCGGGTGCGCGGGTCGGCGGTCGGGTCGGCGGCGTCGAAGCGGACCAGGTTGTCCCGGCCGGAGAGGAAGCCGTACAGCGCCGGGCCCTCGATCAGGGCGCCCACCCGGGGCAGCACGGTGGCGACGGACCGCGGCATCGACTCGCCGAGCACGGTGGCCGCGCCGGAGGTGGGGGCGATCAGGCCCATCAACATCCGGATGGTGGTGGTCTTGCCGGAGCCGTTGGGGCCGAGGAAGCCGAACACGGAGCCGCGCGGCACGGTCAGGTCCAGGCCGTCGACGGCGAGCTGACCGCCGGGGAAGCGCTTGGTCAGGCCGCGGGTCCTGATCACGTCGTCGGTGAGGGAGACGGGGGGAGCGGAAGGAGCGGGGGCCGGGCGCGACGCGGCGCCCGGGCCCCCGGCCGACTCCGTAACGTCCCCCGTTACGGGAGCCTCGGTCATCCGTCAGTTCACCCCGGCGGCGTGCTGGAGGACCGGCAGGGTCACCGCACCGGCGAAGACCCGGCCGTCGTCGGTGAGCAGGACGTTGACGACCTTGGTGCTGATCAGGGTGCCGCCGCCGACCGGCTTGCCGAGCGACTTCACCAGCGCCTGCGGGTTCATCGAGGGCTTGCTGCGGTGCTTGCCCTGCTTGCCGTCGGCCTTGCCGTCGCCCTGCGAACCCTGCTCGGGCGCACCGACGCTGCTGGGCAGCTCGGTGGAGACGACGGCCGTCCAGCCCTCGCCGATCACGTCGACCCCGTCGTGGCCGCCCTTGCCCTGCTCGCCCTGGGCGTCGTGCTTGCCCTGCTTGCCCTCGGCGCCCTTGGCCGCCTCGTCCGCCTTCTTCTCCGTCACCTTGGCGCCCTTGGGCACGGTGAAGTCGAAGGTCTTGGCGGCCGGCTTGGCGAAGGAGACGTCGGTGAAGTGCACGTCCAGCACGGTGGAGCCGTCGGTGGACTTCACCGCCACGGCCAGCGGCACCCCGTTGTCGGCGGCGACCGAGATCCGCACCTCGGCGATGGTCGAGCCGGACTGGGTCGGCTTGACGCTCAGCTGGTAGGCCTTCTGCCCGGCCACGTTGGCCGTCCCGGCCACGGTGACCGAGGTGGTGCCGGCGCTGCCGGTCAGGAACTGCTTGGCGGCCTCCTGCGGGGTGGTCGGCACCCCGGTGAGCGGGGTCTTCGGCTTCCCGGCGTGGTCGGCGTGGTCGGCCGGCCGCCCGGTCATGTGCAGGGCGGTGTTGGTCGAGCTGTCCCAGGCCCAGCTCTGGTCGCCGTTGTGGACCAGGGTGTAGCCCGCCATGTCCTCCATCAGGTCGACCCGCTGACGGTCCGGGCCGTCCACCGCGACCCGCAGCGTCCGGTCGCCGCCGAGCAGGCCGAGCAGCTTGGCCTGCGGGTCCGCGGTCGCGCCGCCCCCGCCGCCGCCGTGCCCGGCCGCCGCGCCGAGGCTGCCCGCGGCCGCGCCCAGCAGCTGGCTGGGCACCCCGAGGTCGGTGGAGACGGAGACCGTCCCGGACAGGGTCTGGGCGTCGGAGCCGAGCGCCTTGGCCACCACCTGCTCGGCGGACAGCTGCGGCAGGTCGGGCGGCGAGTCGGCGGCCAGCGCCGGCACCAGCCCGACCCCGGCCGCGATCACCGCGGCGACCGCCACCGGCACCCCGGCGCGCACCAGGGTGCGCCGCCGCGAGCGGTACGGCACCCCGCCGTCCGAACGGTCGTCCCCCGCCGTCTCATTGGTCATGGCGTCCTCAACTCCTCTACGAACCCGTGCGTTTGGTCCTGCTCCTCCATTAGAGGCCGGTGCCGCCGCCACGTCATCGCCCTGCAGGGGCACTTCGAGGTGAACCTGGTGGGTACATCGACCCTGAGAGCGCCTCAGGGTTCCGTCATCCCGCCGTACCACCCTGGCGTAGGGTCGCGCCATGGACGGAACCGCCACGGACGCAAGCAACCCTCCGACCGCGAACGCCATGCGACGCGCCCTTCGTCGCGCCCGGGACGGCGTGGCCCTCGACCTCACCGAGGCCGCCGTGCTGCTCCAGGCCAGGGGCGCGGACCTGCTCGACCTCTGTGCGAGCGCCGCCCGGGTGCGCGACGCCGGCCTGGAGGCGGCCGGCCGCCCCGGCGTCATCACCTACTCCAAGAGCGTGTTCATCCCGCTCACCCGGCTCTGCCGCGACAAGTGCCACTACTGCACCTTCGCCACCGTCCCCGGCAAGCTGCGCCGGGCAGGCCACGGGATGTTCATGTCCCCGGACGAGGTGCTGGAGGTGGCCCGGCGCGGGGCCGAACTCGGCTGCAAGGAAGCCCTGATCACGCTCGGCGACAAGCCCGAGGACCGCTGGCCCGAGGCCCGCGAGTGGCTGGACGCGCACGGCTACGACGACACCATCGCCTACGTCCGGGCGATGTCGATCCGCATCCTGGAGGAGACCGGCCTGCTGCCGCACCTCAACCCCGGGGTGCTCAACTGGACGGACTTCCAGCGCCTCAAGCCGGTCTCGGCGTCCATGGGCATGATGCTGGAGACCACCGCCACCCGGCTGTGGAGCGAGCCCGGCGGCCCGCACTTCGGCTCCCCGGACAAGGAACCCGCCGTCCGGCTGCGGGTGCTGGAGGACGCGGGCCGCAGCTCCGTCCCCTTCACCAGCGGCCTGCTGATCGGCATCGGCGAGACCTACCAGGAGCGCGCCGAGTCGCTGTTCGCCCTGCGCAAGGTCTCCCGGGCCTACCACGGCGTCCAGGAACTGATCCTGCAGAACTTCCGCGCCAAGCCGGACACCGCGATGCGCGGCATGCCCGACGCCGAACTGGACGAGCTGGTCGCCACGGTGGCGGTCGCCCGGCACCTGCTCGGTCCGACCGCCTGCCTCCAGGCGCCGCCGAACCTGGTCGACGGCGAGTACGAGCGGCTGATCGCCGCCGGCGTGGACGACTGGGGCGGCGTCTCCCCGCTCACCCCGGACCACGTCAACCCCGAGCGCCCCTGGCCGCAGATCGACCGCCTCGCCGAGCGCTCCGCCGCGGCCGGCTTCACCCTGCGCGAGCGCCTCGCCGTCTACCCCGAGTACGTGCTGCGCGGCGAACCCTGGCTGGACCCGCGGGTGCTGCCGCACGTCCGCGCCCTGGCCGACCCGGCCACCGGCCTGGCGAACCCGGACGCGTCCGTCCAGGGCCGCCCCTGGCAGGAGCCCGAGGACCTGCCGGAGTCGTACGGCCGGACCGACCTGCACACCGCCGTCGACACCGAGGGCCGCACCGGCGACCGCCGGGCCGACTTCGAGGACGTGTACGGCGACTGGGAGGTGCTGCGCGAGCAGGTGCTGGCCAAGGGCGCGCCCGAGCGCCTCGCCGGGGACCTGCGCGAGGCGCTGGCGGTGGCCGCCGACGACCCGACCAGGCTCACCGACGAGCACGCGCTGGCGCTGTTCCACGCGGACGGCCCGGCCCTGGACGCCCTGTGCCGGATCGCCGACGACGTCCGCAGGGCGGCGGTCGGCGAGGACGTCACCTACTGCGTCACCCGGAACATCAACTTCACCAACGTCTGCTACACCGGCTGCCGCTTCTGCGCCTTCGCCCAGCGCCGCACCGACGCCGACGCCTACACCCTCTCCCTGGAACAGGTCGCCGAACGGGCCGCGCAGGCCTGGGAGGTGGGCGCCACCGAGGTGTGCATGCAGGGCGGCATCCACCCGGACCTGCCCGGCACCGCCTACTTCGACATCGCCCGCGCGGTGAAGGAGCGGGTGCCCGGCATCCACGTGCACGCCTTCTCCCCGATGGAGGTGGTCAACGGCGCCACCAGGACCGGCCTGTCGATCCGCGACTGGCTGCAGCGGGCCAAGGAGTCCGGCCTGGACACCATCCCCGGCACCGCCGCCGAGATCCTCGACGACGAGGTCCGCTGGGTGCTCACCAAGGGCAAGCTGCCGGCCGCGACCTGGGTCGAGGTGGTCACCACCGCGCACGAGCTGGGCATCCGCTCCTCGTCCACCATGATGTACGGGCACGTGGACACCCCCGCGCACTGGCTCGGGCACCTGCGGCTGCTCGCCGGGATCCAGCAACGCACCGGTGGTTTCACCGAGTTCGTCACCCTCCCGTTCATCCACACCAACGCCCCGGTCTACCTGGCCGGCATCGCCCGCCCCGGCCCGACCGCCCGGGACAACCGGGCCGTGGTCGCGATGGCCCGGCTGCTGCTGCACCCGCACATCCCCAACATCCAGACCAGCTGGGTCAAGCTGGGCGCGGAGGGCGCCGCCGAGATGCTCCGCTCCGGCGCCAACGACCTCGGCGGCACGCTGATGGAGGAGACCATCTCGCGGATGGCCGGATCGGCGTACGGCAGCTACAAGTCGGTGCGCGACCTCCAGGCGATCGCCGAGGCGGCCGGCCGCCCGCACCGCCAGCGCACCACCCTCTACGGCGAGGTGCCCGCCGAGCGGCGGGAGGCGGCACTCGCCTCGGACGGGCACCTGCCGGAGCTGCTGCCCGTCCTCGACTGAGACCGGGCAACCGGGACCCCGGCCGCCGTTCGGGCGGCGGCCGGGGCGTGGGCCGTAGGGGGCGGTACGGGCAGGGGCTGTGCGGGTAAGGACGGTTCCGGCCGGGGCCGGGCGGGGGCGGCGGACTCCGTGGGATGCCGTCCTTTCGTTCAAGCCTTCGAAGTACAGTGCCAGGGCGCATCGGCGGCCCCGGCCGTGCGCGCGGCCCCCGACCCCGACGAAAGGCGCCCCGTCGTGATGCCACTGTGGTCACGAGCCCAGCAGCAGGACTTCCGCAGCCGTGTGCGCGGCTGCCTGCTCGGCGGTGCCATCGGTGACGCACTCGGCGCCGGCGTCGAGTTCGAATCGCTTGAGAAGATCCGGGCCCAGCACGGTCCGCAGGGCGTCACCGGCTACCTCCCCGCCTACGGGCGCACCGGCGCCGTCACCGACGACACCCAGCTCAGCCTGTTCACCGTGGACGGCCTGATCCGCGCCCACATCCGGCGTGACACCGGCAGCTGGCACCCGCCGACCGACCTCCACCTGGCCTACCTGCGCTGGGCCGCCACCCAGCGCGACTGGGGCCCGGACGAGCGCCGCCCCGACCTCGGCTGGCTCGGCCGCGAGGAGTGGCTGTACGCCCAGCGCGCCCCCGGCCAGGGCTGCCTGACCGGCCTCTCCGGCCCGGACGGCGAGCGGCTCGGCACCCTGGAGCGGCCCAAGAACCCGCACTCCAAGGGCTGCGGCACGGTGGTCCGGGCGGCGCCCTTCGGGCTGCTCACCACCTGGGAGCCGGGCCTGGTGTTCCAGCTCGCGGTGGAGTGCTCGGTGCTCACCCACGGCCACCCCACCGGCTACCTCGCGGCGGGCGCGTTCGCGGTGATCGTCCAGGCCGTCGCCCGCGGCGGCACCCTGGAGGAGGGCGTCCACCTGGCGCTGGCCCTGCTCTCCGAGCGGCATGCGCACGAGGAGACCACCGCCGCGCTGCGGGCCGCGCTGGACGCGGTCCGGGCCGGCGAGCCGTCCGCCGAGCGGGTCGAGGCGCTGGGGGAGGGCTGGGTGGCCGAGGAGGCGCTGGCCATCGGGGTCTACTGCGCGCTGGTCGCCCACGACGTCCGCTCGGGCCTGCTGCTGGCCGTCAACCACTCCGGGGACAGCGACTCCACCGGCGCGATCTGCGGCAACCTGCTCGGCGTGCTGCACGGCGACACCGCCCTGCCGCCGGGCCTGGTCGCGGGGCTGGAGGGGCGCGGGGCGATCCTCGAACTCGCCGACGACTTCGCCCTGGAGCTGACCCACGGCACCGAACTGCACGACCGGCAGAGCCAGGAGGGGGCCGACTGGGCCGTCCGCTACCCGGTGGCGCACTGAGCAGTGCCGACCCGGGGCGGCGTCCTCCTGGTCGACGCCCGAGTGAAGGACAGCCCCCGGAACGGCAGTTGCCCGTAGCGCCGACCGCCGCTCGGGGCGACGGACAGCGCTACGGGCAACTGGGCCGAGCACGGGTCCCGTTCAGACCTCGCCGAAGGCCCCCGCGGCCGCAGCCGAGGCGAAGGCGTTCCAGGCCTGGGTGGAGAAGCGCAGTTGCGGCCCGGCCGGGTCCTTGGAGTCCCGGACCGCGACCGCTCCCGCGGCCGGTCCGGCGATCTCCACGCAGGCGCCCTGGCCTCCGCTGTGACTGCTCTTGCGCCAACGGGTTCCGTGCTCGGCGGGGGTGCTCATTCGTGGTATCCCTTTTCGATGTCGGCTATCAGCGACCGGCTCTCCGCGACACCGAGCGCGGCCGCTCTCAGGTAGTCGTACAGACCGGTATAGCGGCGCACATCGGCCTCCTTCTCCAGGTAGAGATCGCTCGTCACACCTTCGAAGTAGACAACCGTGGAATCGGCTGACTCCGGGAACTCCAGCAGGGAGAATGTCCCGGTCATGCCGGGGTGGGCACCGTGCGAGAACGGGATCACCTGGATGGTGATGTTCGGGCGCAGGCTCAGCTCCAGCATCTGCCGCAGCTGGCGGGCCATCACCTCGCGACTGCCGACCTCGCGGCGCAGCGCCGCCTCGTCTATGACGGTCCACAGGCTGCCGAGCTGGTTCTCGCCGTGGACGCGCTCCTGGCGCTTCATCCGCACCTGCACCCGGCGCTGCACCGCGATCGCGTCGGTGTCCGGCTGGGTGCCCTCGACCACCGCCTGGGCGTACTGCTCGGTCTGCAACAGCCCGGGGATGAAGGAGGACTCGTACGCGCGGATCGAGGAGGCCTCGGCCTCCAGCCCGATGTAGACGCTGTACGGGGTCGGCATGTCGTTGAAGTCGTGCCACCAGCCGCGCTGGCGGGACTCCTTGGCCATCTCCATCAGGCTGCTGCGCATCTGTTCGTCGGCCACGTTGTACACATCGCAGAGGTCGCGCACGTCGCGCTGGCTGATGCTGCGGCGGCCGTTCTCCAGCCGGCTGATCTTCGACTGGGAGACCATCAGCCGGCCGGCCACCTCCTCCGCCGTCATCCCCAGGCCCTCGCGGAGTTTGCGCAGCTCGGAGCCGAGCCTTCGGCGGCGCACGGTGGGATTGATGTTCGCGGACACGTCGACCTCCGGCCGAACCTCTGGTGATCGTTGGAACGGCAGCCCTCGGAACACTTCGGACATTGGGACCAACCCCCCTGACTTGGAGCAGCATGTCACCTTGGGCCAGGTCGGCGCCGGGGAATCACAGCAGCGCAGTAGAACAGATCATCGGAAAAGCGCGTCCGTGAGACAGCGGAAGCTCCCAGGTGGTAATGCGGCTCGGCGACTCGAACCGGGTACGTGCGATGGGCCTCGACGGGCCTGCGGGAACGGCAGAGGGGCGGTCGCCGGGCGACTTGCGTCGCGGGGCGACCGCCCCTCTGTGCTCCTCGTGCTTCTCGTGCTTTTCGCGGTGCGGATGGTGCCGGAGGTGCGGGTGGTACCGGTCGTCCCGGTGGTGCGGAGACGTGCGATGGGTCGTTCAGCGCCGCCGAGGGGCGCGAACGGTGTGCTGCGCGCCGGGTGTGCCCGGTGCGTCGCCGGACGTTCCGTCGGGTGCGCCGTGCAGGCCGTCGCCCGGTACGGGCCCGGCGGCCCTCCCGGTCAGCGCACCCCGACCCGGGGAGCGGAGACCCGCCCGCCCGGGGCCCGGCCCGCGGCCCGGGCGCCGGAGCGACCGGAACCAGCCCCGGCCCCGGAACCGGCCCCGGAACCCTGGGATGAACGGTTCTGCTGCGCGGGCAGGCCGTTCTGCACGTCCATCACGGCGTGCGCGACCATCCCGCCCAGCGGGTCGTACCGGATCAGGTCGCGCAGCCGCGACCGTGAGGACCGGCCCTCGTTGCCCGGGTACAGGTGCTTGCCCAGCCCCACCGAGTGGGCGAGGGCCGCGAGCGCGGCCGTCCGCGGGTCCGGCGGCACGCCGGTGCGGATCGCGGTGTCGAGCCGCTGCTTGATCGCGGCGTTGGTGCAGTCGTCGGACGCCTGGTACCGGGTCGTCGGCAGCACCCCGCACATCTGCCCCGGCACGGCCGTGACCATGCCGCAGCGCTCCAGGTGCGCCAGGTACGTCTGTCGCAGCCCCAGCCGGGGCCCGCCGATCCAGTGCGCCGCACGGACCGGACTGCCGCGTCGGCGCAGCAGTTCCAGTGCGTGGTCGAGGGTCGGGTCCCCGGTCGGCCGTGCGAGCACGACGGCGATCCGGTCGCCCTCCGGTACGATCCGTCCGGCCAGGGACAGCTCGACGAGCTGGGCCCCGGCGAGTCCGAGGTCGAGGGTCTGCGGCTGCGCCGTGGTACCCGTGGTCGGGTCCAAAGCGAGCAGCAAGAGTTCCTCGGGAACAGTTCTGCGGCTCTTGCCCATCCAAGCCTCCCCGCGTGGATGAGAGACAGGGTGACGCCTCTCACACGGGCTTGTCGAGTACGCCTCCGAATCGTGACCTTGCGGTGAAGGCGCGGAACCGGCGGCCTCGGGCCCGGCGTCTGACCCTTGAACAGACCGCGTTGCGGCCGTGCGGCGGCAATAAGCCCCGGTCGGGCGGGGTGTGCGCGGCTGGATCGGCCGCCGGTGGCGGAGACTGTACAGGTACACGGGGCGGGGCGTCGGCTTCCCGAAATCGGGTCTGCCGATGCCCCGCCGGGCGTTGAGGAGGCTGGGATACGTGGGCGAGTCCCCCGACAGGGTGCTGAGGGACGACGAGCGGGAGCGGGACCGCGAACGCGAAGAGACGGGCGCGACTGCCCCCGGGGCGTCAGCCGGGGCTCCCGCTGACGCCTCCTCCGACGCGTCCGCTGACGCCTCCTCCGGTGCCGACACCTCCGTCGAGGCCGCCGTCGGCGCGTCCTCCGAGGGAAGCGCCGAGGGAGGCGCCGACGCGCCGAAGGCGGGCGCCAAGGGCGGCCTGACCGTGGAGCTCCGTGTCCGGGATGTGGACAGCCGGACGACGATGCTGCGCCTCCCGGTGGACAACAAGACCACCGCGCTGCGACTGCCGGCGGAGCTGCTGAAGCCCGCCGACGAGGACGGTTCCGACGGCGACGCGGGGGAGGAGAAGGACGCGCCGGAGGCGGACGGAAAGAAGGGGACCGCCGAGCGGCCGCCCGTCGCCGACCCGCGTCTCGCCATGCGGACCACCGCGGTGGCCGAGGAGGCCGCCGGGAAGGCCGCGGACAAGCCGGCCGGCAGCGCCGAGAAGCCGGCACAGGCCGAGCGGGCCGCCGAGACCGACACGGCGGACGACGGAGCCGACACGCCCGACGACGACGCCACCGCCGCCGCCGACACGCCCGACGACGCCACCGCCACCGCCGACAAGGCCGCCGCACCCACCGAACCCGTCGCACTGACCAAGAGCGGGCAGCCTGGTCAGGAGTCGGGCCGGTCCGAGAAGCTGGAGAAGCCCAAGCCGCTGCGCGCTCCCGCAGCTCCCGCGACTCCGCCCGCCGCTGCCGCTCCCGGTACCGTCCCCGAGCCCCCGGAGCCCGCTCCGCTGCCCGAGCCGGACCCGACCCCGGAACCGCTGCCCGCACCGGCCCCGAAGCCGAAGCCGGGCCCAGCGCCTGCGCCGACGCCGCTGCCCGAGCCGGACCCGCGGCCGGTGCCGCCCGTCCCGCCGCTGCCCCGGCCCGAGCCGCTGCCCTCCCCGCAGCTGCCGCCCCAGCCCCAGCCCCAGCCCCAGCCCCAGCCCCAGCCCTCGCCGGAGAACACGGCCGAGGCGATGGAGGTGCTGGCCACCCTCAACGCCCGCCCGGTCTCGCCGCTGCGGCGCGCGCTCAAGCGAATCACCATCTGGACGGTGTTCCTGGCCGTGGTGCTCGGCGCGGTCGTCGTGGCCCAGCTGCTGCGCCCGCTGCCGGACCCGAAGCTGCGGATGACGGCCGCGGGCAGCTTCAGCTTCTCCGGCGACCAGCTCGACCTCGCCTGGCCGGCCAAGGGCCAGTCCGCCGCCGAGGTGGTCGGCGTCGGCAGCCTCGGCAGCTCGGGCCAGGAGACGCCGGCCTCGATCGCCAGCGTCACCAAGGTGATGAACGCCTACCTGATCCTGCAGAAGTACCCGCTCAAGAAGGGGGAGAGCGGTCCCAAGATCAAGGTCGACAAGCAGGCCGCGCAGGAGTCCGGCAACGCCGACGAGTCCCGGGTGACGCTGGTCGAGAACCAGGAGCTCACCGAGTACCAGGCGCTGGAACTGCTGATGCTGCCGTCCGCCAACAACGTGGCCCGGCTGCTCGCCCGCTTCCACTCCGGCTCCGAGGAGGCGTTCGTCAAGCAGATGAACGACACCGCGGCCAAGTTCGGCATGACCAACACCACCTACGCCGATCCGGCGGGCTTCAACGCGGACACCAAGTCCACCGCGAAGGACCAGCTGAAGCTGGCCGAGCAGGTCATGCAGGACGAGATCTTCCGGCAGATCGTCTCCACCCCGGACACCACGTTCAACAACGTGAAGATCTCCAACACCAACAACCTGATCAACCCGAAGACCGGCGTCATCGGCGTCAAGACCGGCTCCAGCACCCCGGCCGGCGGCTGCCTGATGTGGGCCGCCTACAAGGACATCGGCGGCGTGAAGCGGCTGATCCTCGGCGTCACCCTCGGCCAGCAGGCCACCTCCCCGAACCCGGGCGACGGCATCCTGCCCACCGTCCTCAAGGTCAGCGGCAAGCAGATCCAGGCCGCGCAGAACGGGCTGACCGGCCAGACCGTGGTGAAGAAGGGCGACGTCGTCGGCACCGTGGACGACGGGCTCGGCGGAAAGGTCCCGGTCGTCGCGACCAACGACCTCGTGGTGCCCGGCTTCCCGGGCGTCAACGGCACCATCACCATGGACCCCTTCGCCCTGCACCACCACGAGGCGGCGGGCAAGGAGGTCGGCACGCTGCGGGTCGGCGCGGGCGACAGCAAGACGGAGGTCCGGGTGGCCCTCCAGTCCGACCTGGACCCGCCGTCCATCCAGTCCCGCCTGCTGCGCCTCCTCTGACCCTCCCGGCGGAGGGGGAGCCCGGCCCGCCCGGCTCCCCCTCCGCTGCCCCCGTCACATGCGTCGGCCCTGACAGCACCCACCGGCACCCCTCGGCCCGCGGCCTCGACGAAACCCGTTGTACAGGTACGGAGTTCGTCCCGGCGTCGGCCGTGCGAGCGCCGCGAGCCGACGAGTGGTCATCGAGCCGGCAACAGTCGGCGAGTCGGAGACGCCCGCCGCCGCCCTGCACACGTGTGGTGCTGCCGCACGCCGTCCTGTGACAGGCTCATGAGCCTGGTCACTCGCTCGGTGTGCACATCCATGGAAGGCTGCCGCGCCGCGGCGAAGCCCAGGTCCGCATACGGGTCGTCCGCCGGCGCGACGAAGCCGAACTCATCGGCCGGCGAGGCAGGATGACGGCGGCGTGCGGCGGAGAGCACCTGAGGGGCGGGGGCACCCGTCGCGGTCTCCGCCGCGCCCGCGGGTGACCCGGCTCAGGCCTCCGGCTCGTACACGTACGGAGTGGTCGAGGTGACCGCCCGGAAGCCGCGCTTGCGGAGGATGGGCTCCGAGGTCGGGAGCGCGTCGGTGACCAGCACCGTCCTGCCCCGCTCCCGGGCCTCCTTCAGCCTGGCGCCCACGACCGCCGAGAACAGCCCCCGCTCCCGGTGGGTCGTCTTGGTGCGGCCGCCCGCCAACTCCGCGAAGGGGGTGCCGTCCTGGAAGTGGACCCGACCGCAGGACACCGGTTCGCCGTCCACGTAGGCGATGTGGACGCTCATCGCCCCGGGTTCCTCCCGCAGGAGGAGCGCCAGCTGCTGCCGCTCCCCTTCCGGGTTCTTCCGGCCGATCTCCCGGGCGATCTCGGCGTAGTCGTCGAGCCCCGACTCGTCCTGCACGCGACGGACGTCGTACCTGTCGGTGTCGAACGCCGCCAGGGCAGCCTCATCGGCCGGGAGCACCAGGACCTGCTCCTCATCGTCGGGCTCGAAGCCCGCGGCCACCAGGAGCGCGCCCAGGCCGGACGGCACGTCGTGGCCGTAGACCTTTCACTCCAGGGTGTAGCCGCCCTCCCGGGCCAGCGCCTGCTCCGTGCGGATGACCTCCTCGGCCTCGCCCTCGGCCAGGCGCGAGTAGACGATGCGGCACTCCGAGCCGTCGGCCGTGAACTCGCGCACCACCTCGCCGTGCCCGGCGGCCACCCCGGCCACACGGCGGGCGGCGTCCAACTCCGCCAGGATCTCGGCGTTCTGGGTCTCGCTCATACTGTCCGTTCCTCCTGCTCGAGGATCTCGACGACGGGCCGGTCGGCAGCCATGGCCTCGACGACCGCACGCAGGCGGACGAGGTAGGCCTCGGCCCGCTCGGGGGAGAAGACCTCGCTGTCGTACGTCAACGCGAGGTCGAGGCTATCCGCAGACCGGAGGGAGACGAACTGCAGGTCGGCCTCCTTCGACCGCGGCAACTCCTTCGCCTCGAAGGCGACGCCGGCGTCGGTGAGGAGCCCCATGACGCCGACGGCACCACCCAGCTCGTCCCCATCGCCATCACCGAACTCGAACACCGCGGCACCCGCACCCACCAGACCCGCTACGGAGGCCGCAACGACTCCGAATCCGGAAACGCCCAACTCGACGCCTCACTCCGGAACCGCCGCCTGATCTCCTACGGCGTTCCCGCCCAACACCTGCTCACCCTCGGCTTCGTCCTCGCCCGGAACTCCACCGGCCGGGCCCTCCACGCCACCCGCAGCGAGTTCCAGCTCACCACCTGACCAACCCCGGACCGGCCGGTCCCACAACCTCCACGCCCGCCAGACCCCCGATCCGGTACTCTGTGGATCGAGCGTCCAGGCGGGCGTCTCATCACCCCCGACGGGGTGTACCCAAGGCTCCGCCGACACGACACTCACCGCCTTGCCCGAGGCCCACGCACCCGACTCGCGCAGCGAGTTCCGTGCAAGGTTTCAGACAAGCCCCGCCTCAGTAGCTCAGGGGATAGAGCACGGCTCTCCTAAAGCCGGTGTCGCAGGTTCGAATCCTGCCTGGGGCACAACAGCACCGCAGCTCGCAGGCCCTCCCCCCACCCCGGGGCGGAGGGCCTGCGGCATTCCCCCCTCCACCCGTCCCGCCATGCCCCGGTCTCCGGCGCTCCCGCCGAATGAGGCGTTCAGCCGGGCTCCGTTTCGGAATACCCGCCTTCGTTTGTATCCGGAGGGTAAGGGAAACCTCCGGTCGCCGCAGTGGAATTGCGATGTGGCGCCGCAGGATGGTGAAGGCCATGGGGGTGGGCGCTGGAATGGCTGTTCTTCGGGCCAACGGCGTGGGGAAGAACTACAGCGGCGGGGAGCCTCCAGGGCGGCGGGTTCGCATTGCCGATTCGTCCCGCTCCCGGATCAGGGCCCTGCCTGCGCCTTGAGGCCTCCGGTCATCCCGGACTCGAAACATTGCACCCCTTGAACCGGGGTGTTGCAACGATCGCTAGAACCCAAGGGCCTCGGGGGGCCTCCGGCGTTCCGGGCCCGGACGGGTGCGTCAGCGGACGCGAGACGAGGCGAGACGAGACGAGGCGGGTCGGGCCGGCGGAGGCAGGTCAGGTCAGGTCAGCGAACCGGACCGTCCAACTCGCCCTCGTCCAGCGGCCCGTCGGTCTGCGGCGTCCGGACGGGCGACACGATGACCCGCTGTACCCGGGGCCTGGTGCGCCAGTTGACCCGCCGTACGTCCCGGGCCAGCGCGCCGGGCCGCCAGAGTTCGATCACGGCCGTCACGACGCCCAGCACGGCGCCGGCGGCCAGCCAGCCGGCCACCACGTCGCTGGGCCAGTGCACCCCGAGGGCGGTCCTGGTCCAGCCGATGGTCAGCACCGTCGCCGCGGCCACGGCGCAGGCGGCGGTCCGGCCGCGCCGGTCGACCCGGTACCAGACCAGGCCGACCAGGACGGCGCAGGTGATCGCCGAGGCCATGGCGTGCCCGGAGGGGAAGGCCGGACCGCCGGCGTGCGACACCGGGTCGGCGAAGGCGGGCCGCTGCCGGTCGACGGCCAGCTTGAGCGCCCACTGGGCGCCCCAGCCGACCAGCGCCTGGGCGGCCACCCAGCCGGCCAGCATCCGGGCGCCGATCAGCAGGAGCCAGGCGGCCGCGAAGCCTAGGAGGATACGCATCGTGACGGGGCCGCCGATGTCGGAGAGGGTCTGCACCGCTGCGGTCCAGATCCGGTGTTCCCGCGCATAGGTGTGGAGTTCGCCGATCCACTCCTGGTCGAACTGGTGCAGGGGGTACCAGCGGCCCGTCACCAGCACCGCCAGGAGGCCGAACAGCGCGGCGCAGCCCAGCGCGACCGACGCGTCCCGGAGGAGACGGCGATGACGCACGGTGACGGGTGTCGTGCTGTTGGTCAGGTGCATGCCTGACACCTTCCCAGCGCGCCGCGCTGTTCAGGAGCCGGAGTGATAGCGATTCGGCATCATTTGTGCGGAGGACCTGCGTGCGCCGGGGGGCGGGCGCGGGCGGATTCCGGGGGAGCCCGGGAACGTCCGCGATCGTTCGCCTGTTCAACCAATGGGCGACGGTTGCGTGTGCGGTGGGTGAAGAAACGTTCCACGAACAGTCGCGAACGGGCACCCGAGGTGCCTGGGTGGTCACCGAGCGTCCAGAACCGGGGTGAAAACCGGCAGGATACTGCATCGCGAGGAAGAATCTGAACGACTTGGGAATGTTGTCCGGAATCTGTTCGTTGGATCGTTACGTGTGAGCCCCCCGGGGCCCGCACTTCTTGCCCTCCTGGGGGGCAGGCAGGCAGACCTCGGCAACACCAGCAAAGGGAGCAAGCATGGCCACCCGTGCCGTCGTTCGCGACAGGGCCGACCGGACTCGCGCGGCCCGCCCGACCAACCTTGAGGCCGACCGCGACCTGGTCGGTATGTACCTCGACGAGATCGCCAGGACGCCCCTGCTCGATGCCGCCGAGGAGGTCGAGCTCTCGCTGCGGATCGAGGCCGGTGTGTACGCCCAGCACCTGCTGGACGAGAGCGAACTCCCCGACGGTCAACTCCCCGACGGCGTCACGCGCGAGGAGTTGGAGGCGATAGCCGCCGACGCCGAGCGCGCCAAGGACGTCTTCATCCGCTCGAACCTCCGCCTGGTGGTGGCCGTCGCCCGGCGGTACCCGCGCAGCGGCCTGCCCCTGCTGGACCTCATCCAGGAGGGCAACGCCGGCCTGGTGCGTGCCGTCGAGAAGTTCGACTACGCCAAGGGCTTCAAGTTCTCCACCTACGCGACGTGGTGGATCCGGCAGGCGATCACCCGCTCGATCGCCGATCAGTCCCGCACCATCCGGTTGCCCGTGCACCTGGTCGAGGAGCTCGGCCGGATCCGCCGGGTGCAGCGCGAGAAGTCCAAGGAGCTGGGCCGCGAGGCGGAGCCGGCCGAGATCGCGGCCGAGCTGGACACCACCGAGGCCCGGATCAAGGACGTGCTGGACTGGGCGCGCGACCCGGTGAGCCTCAACATGTCGGTCGACGACGAGGGCGAGACCCAGTTCGGCGACCTGGTGGAGGACACCGGGGCGACGTCCCCCGAAGACGCCGTGATGGTCATGCTCCGCCGTGAGGAACTGGACGGCCTGATCGGGCGGCTGGACGACCGCACCGCCTCGATCATCCGCTCCCGCTACGGGATGGAGGACGGCCGCGAGCGCACCCTCACCGAGGTGGGCAAGCAGCACGGCCTCACCCGGGAGCGGATCCGGCAGATCGAGAAGCACGCCCTGGCGGAGCTGAAGAAGATCGCCGACCACGCGGGCTTCGAAGCCGCCTGACGGCCGACGGCCGAGGTCGACCACCCGGGCCCGGGGGGGGGGGGGGGGCGCCCCCGGGGCGGGGGCCGGGGCCGGGGGGGGGGGGGGGGGGGGGTGAACACGTGTGTATTGAGTACAATGCCGGGCAAGTGGGG